>PLYW01000155.1:0-20923 GCA_003151875.1 Acidobacteriaceae bacterium | reverse complement strand
TCAAACAGCAGGCTGCTCAGGTACCGTTCGCCAAAGTCAGGAAGCACGACCACGATCAGCTTGCCTGCGTTCTCCTGGCGCTCAGCGACTCGCAGTGCGGCAACCACCGCCGCACCCGATGAAATGCCCACCAGTAGGCCTTCTGCCTTTGGCAGGCGGCGGGCCATCGCCAGAGCGTCGTCACTCGACACTTGGATGACTTCGTCAATGTAGTCGGTGCGCAGAATGCTGGGAACAAAGCCGCCGCCGATGCCCTGGATCTTGTGCGGGCCGGGCTGCCCGCCGGAGAGCACTGCGCTTTCCACGGGTTCGACTGCGACCGCCTTGAACGACGGCTTCTTCGGCTTGATGTACTCGCACACGCCGGTCAGCGTGCCGCCCGTGCCGATGCCCGAGATCAGGATGTCCACTTTGCCGTCGGTATCGTTCCAGATTTCCGGCCCGGTTGTCTCCCGGTGGATCTTCGGATTCGCCGGATTGTCGAATTGCTGCAGCATGTAGCCGTTGGGCGTTTTGGCCAGCAGCTCATCGGCCTTGGCGATTGCGCCTTTCATGCCCTTGAGACCAGGAGTCAGCACGATCTCCGCCCCCAACGCCTTCAGCAGCACACGGCGCTCTGTGCTCATGGTGTCGGGCATTGTGAGGACCAGTTTGTAGCCCTTCACCGCGGCCACGAACGCCAGTCCGATGCCGGTGTTGCCGCTGGTGGGCTCGATCAGCACCGTCTTGCCGGGCTGGATTTTCCCCGCGCGCTCGGCTTCGTTGATCATGCTGACGCCGATGCGGTCCTTCACGCTGCCGCACGGGTTCTGGCTTTCCAGCTTGGCCACGACCGTGGCCTTTGCGCCGGCAGTGACCTTGTTGAGGCGTACCAATGGAGTGTTCCCAATCAGCTCCGTAACGTCATTCGCAATCTTCATAGCGATCTCCCAAAAGACTTTGACCTGAGGCGGTGGATATACGGTTTGATTCAGTGAAGGCGAGTAAAGAACCAGCTAAAGGCAACAACAACAGCGCAAGGTTTGTTGGCTGGCGCCAACCTCGAACGGAAAGCGCGTGCATGTGGGGTTACCGAACATAACAGTGCGAATAGCTTAGCACCATGCCTTCGCTATCGCTACTGCGGAAATCGCAGCGGTCTCGGCGCGGAGAATGGTATCGCCGAGTGACGCGGCAAGCCATTGCGACAATCCGAAGAGCTGCAACTCATCCGCGGTCCAGCCGCCTTCGGGACCGACGGCGAGCGCCAGCGAGGTTACATTGTCGCGTGCGCGCAGCACTTTGCTGAGGGTGGCTTCGGGTCCGGCTTCCGACAGAACAATCGGCAAATCGTAGCCCGGACGAGCAAGCGCAATTTGCAGCTTTACCGGATCGGCGATCTCGGGGGGTGCGATGCGACGCGACTGCTCGGCCGCTTCACGGGCGATGCGCCGCCAGCGCTCGACACGCTTGCCTGCCGCGAGAGCAAGGTGCTTTTCCGTGCGCCGCGCAATCACGGGAAGGATCGTGGTGACGTTCAACTCAGTGCACTTTTCGATCGCCCACTCCATGCGGTCGAATTTGAAGACGGCGAGTAACAGGGTAATGGGTACAGCCTCGCGGGCCATGACTTCCTCGCCCAACGCAAACTCCACGCGCTCGTCCTGCACGTTGGAAACGGTGGCTCGCCGAACTTGCTCACCACATGCGACCTCGAATTGCTGGCCGACGCGCGCGCGTAAGGTGCGCGACAAATGCGCGGCGTGCGCGCCGGTCAAGGCGGCGCGATCACCGGAAAACTCGTCGGCAATCCAGCGGCGTCGGGTCATGGAGGAACCGCTTTTCGCTATTCGCTCTTCGCCTTTCGCTCTTAGCCGGTTGCATTTCTGGGTTAGCTAAGTTCAACGGCGAACTTGAGGGCGGCATGGACGTCGTCGGCGGTAAGTTGCGGGTAGGCGGCCAATAACTGTTCCAGCGTGTCACCATCAGCAATGCTGCCGGCAATTACGCTTACCGGAACACGCGTGCCCTTAATGCAAGGATCGCCATGATGGATTGCCGGGTTCACGGTAATTCGATCACGCCAGTTCATGTCACGTCTCTGCCGCCCCTAGTGGTGCGTGCCGCCGCTGCGCGGCTTTGCTTTGCCCTAAGGGCGAAGAGCCAAGAATCCTAAGGGCGAAAAGCTAAAAGCTAACAGCCAAGAGCGAAAAGCTAAAAGCTATAGGCGCAAAGCTAAATGCTAGGTGCGAAGTGCTAAGTGCCAAGTGCTAAGTGCTAAGTGCCAAGTGCTAAGTGCCAAGTGCTAAGTGCTAAACATGTCCTTCATCTTGTTCAACAGCGAGCGGCTGACAGGCTTGTTCTCCACCGAGGTCGTGGCCTGCAACTCCTGCAAGAGTTCGCGCTGTCGCTTGCTGAGCTTCGACGGCGTATGCACTTTGACTTCGACGTGCAAATCGCCGCGTCCGTGACCGTTGAGCACCGGCACGCCTTTGTTCTTCACCCGGAACGTGGTCCCGGGCTGCGTGCCCTCGGGAATTTTCACGACACATTCACCATCGAGCGTGGGAACGGTGATGTCGGTGCCCAGCGCCGCCTGCGCGAAGGAAATTGGCACGGCACAATACAGGTGCTTGCCGTCACGCTCGAAGAACGCGTGCTCCCTGGCGTGCAGCACCACGTAGAGGTCGCCGGACGGTCCACCGTAAAAGCCGGCCTCGCCCTCGCCCGAGTACAGCATGCGCGCGCCTTCCTCGACTCCCGCCGGAACTTTGACCGTGACCGTGCGCTGGCGCGTGATGCGGCCATGGCCTCGGCACTGCGGGCAGGGATCGACAATCAGTTTGCCCGAGCCCTGGCAGGTGCTGCAGGTGCGCGAAATGGAGAAGAAGCCCTGCTGATAACGCATCTGCCCGCGCCCGCCGCAGGTGGTGCAGGTGATGGGCGCTTTGCCCGGCGCCGCGCCGCTGCCTTTGCAGAGGTCGCACTCCTCCAGCCGCCGCACCTGCACTTGCTTGGTGACGCCAAACACGGCTTCCTCAAACTCGAGAGTGAGATCTTCGCGCAGATCGGCGCCGCGCTGGGCGCGCGAACGGCTGCGTCCCGCCTGGCCGCCGAACATATCGCCAAATCCGAACAGGTCGCCGAAGATGTCGTGGAAATCGTTGAACACCGTCGCGTCGAATCCGCCATTGCCGCCTGGGCCGCTCGAAACTCCCGCGTGCCCGAAGCGGTCGTAGCGCGCGCGCTTCTCGCTGTCGGCGAGGATCGCGTAAGCCTCGCTGCACTCCTTGAAGCGCTCCTCGGCCGCAGGATCGTCGGGATTGCGGTCAGGATGGTGTTGCAGAGCGAGCTTGCGATAGGCGCTCTTGATCTCCTGGTCGTTGGCCGTGCGGCCGACGCCCAGCACTTCGTAGTAATCGCGTTTTAGGTTGGTGGCCAGAACTGTTTACCTTTTTCGAAAATGTCTTATGGTTTGGGATGGCGAGCCACGCGCACCATCGCCGGACGCAGCAGCCGGTCCTTCAACTTGTAGCCGCGCTGCAACTCGTCGATCACGTGGTTGTCCTCGACTTCGTCGGTGTCCACCATCTGGATCGCCTGATGCACATTGGGATCGAACGGTTCGCCCTCGGCGGCGACGGGCTGCACCCCTAGCTTCGCCAGCGCGTCATGAAACTGTTTGTCGATGAGCTCGATGCCGGCGTGAAAATCGTCGAGCGATGCCGCCTTGGTGTTCAGCGCGCGATCCAGGCTGTCGAGAATGGGCAGCAACGTCTTCATGGCATCGGCGAGCGCGTATTCCCGGAACTCCTGCTGCTGTTTGTCGCTGCGCTTGCGGTAGTTTTCAAACTCGGCCTGAATGCGCGCCGCGCGGTCGAGATAGGCCGCGCGTTCGGCGCGAATCCGTTCCAGCTCCGATTGCGGCTCTTCCGCTGTGGCCGTGACGCCGCCCTGCGGAGCAGGATCGTCTCCACCTTCGGCTGGCGGAAGTTCATGGTCGAGTTCCAGTTCCGCCTCGTTGGAACCTCCATTGTGTTTCTTGGCTGGCATAAGTATTTTTACGTCGATTCGTTCCAAAGTTGATCGAACAGCCGCGCGATGTACGACACCGCCGTGATGGTGTGCTCATAATCCATGCGGGTGGGGCCAATCACCGCCAGCGAGCCCATCACCTCGTCGCCCACCCGGGCCGGCATCCCAATCAGCACGAAGTTACTTAGATGCGGCATGGCGTCTTCCAGACCCACAACTACGCGCACCGCTTCCTGGCGAACGTCGAGGTACGCAGACAGTAGATCGACAATGCGCTGCTTCTCCTCCAGCGTGGCCAGCAACTGGCGCAGGCGCTCCTGGTCCTGTTCGGTGATCACCAGGTTCGACGTGCCTTCCACGTACACTTCCTGGGCGGGGCCTTCGGTGGCCAGCGCACCCTGCGCGTAGAGCTGCTCCACCGACCGCATCAGGCGATCGTATTCGCTGCGCTCCTGCTGAATCCTCTTGCTGATCTCGTTGCGCAGCGACTCCATCTCCCAACCGCGGAAGTTCTGATTGATGTAAGCCGCGACCGCTTCCAGATCGGCCACCGGCAAATCCTGGCTGAGCCGCAGCACGCGGTCGCGCACCACCCCGTTGCGCATGACCACGACGGCCAGCACTTTCTTGTCGGCCATGCGCTGGAAGTACACATGCTCCAGCGCGTTGTGCTGCCCCTGCGCAGAGCTGACGGTAACGCCCACACTGTGCGAAATCAGCGACAGCACGTGCGAAGTGCGCTCCATGAACTCGGGCACATCCTGCAGACCTTGCAGGCTACCCTGGATCAAGCTCTCGTCGGCGGGCGACAGGCGCGCCTCCCCGGTCAACTGCTTCACGTAAAAGCGATAGGCTTTGGTCGTGGGGACCCGACCCGCCGAGGTATGCGGCTGCTCCAGGAAACCTGCGTCGGCGAGATCGGCCATCACGTTGCGAATGGAAGCAGCGCTGAGGTTCTCGGGATTGGCGCGGGCCAGGGTCCGCGAGCCCACGGGTTCACCGGTGGAGATGTAGGACTCCACGATGGCGGTGAGGATCTCGCGTTCCCGTCTGCCAATGTTGGCCGATGCGTCCATAATTTAGGTCTGGCGGAAGCTAACCTCTGTTCTTGCAATTATTTACAGACAAGCAAGATACAATTCCGCATTCTTATTTTAGGGAGCAAAGCGGGTTGATGTCAAGGTTGGCACTCAAACGGTATGAGTGCCAAAGGCTCAGATGGCGGGAAAGTCGCGGGGGTAGAATGATGCCATGAGTCCAGAGATTTCCGATCTTCTGAAACGGGCGCTCGCCCTCCCCGTTGACGAGCGCGCCGCATTAGCCAACACCCTGCTCGACAGTCTTGAGGGTGCGGACGAGTCTGTGCAAGAGGCTTGGGAAGGCGGCGATTTCGAAATGATTCCGGCGGTCGCATCCAAGGCCATAGGTGCGCTAAGCAATGGCGAACTGACCTTTGCATTTCCCGAAGTACTCGACGTAATCAAGATTTGTTCCGCGAACCAAATCGCAGTGCTGGGGCCCGATCTCTTCAGGCTTCGGAGCGACGGGCTTTACGAGACGGGAAAACTGTCGGCATACCACCTGGAAATGAAGTCTGACCCGAAACGAGTGGAGGAATGGCCAGATTACGTCCAAGAAAACAACTCTCTAGCCGAGCAATTTGTACGGGCGAATCCAGTCGGAGATGACCATCTGTACGTCCTAACTACTGCCTCTTGGAGGGAGTTCCAAAATATTCGGAAACAGAAGCGGCAACGGAACCACGGGTCGTAACTGGTGCGAGATTTTAAGGCAAGTTCGTGATGATCGATAGCGAAACAAGAAGTTGCCCGCAGAATCGAAGATCTGAAAGCGGGCAAAGCGGTGACCGTTCCGTGGGAAGAACTCCATCGCGATCTGCTGACCATGTTAAATGAACGCTAGCGTGTTCACTTGGCCGTGATCCAGCGTCAACCTGCGCCTTGCCGTGTTCCGACGGTGCCTTCGGCGCCGCAAAGCGCCGCCATTTGTGATCAATTCGTGACATCTATTTGCGAATCGTCGTGTTCTTATATTCATCTGAACCTTTGAACGGGAAGGTGTGGGGTTTGGCATTGCTTCGACGGTTTTGCATTTGCGCAGTTTTCGGAGTTCTCCTGCCGGTACTGTTGAGCGCCGAAGCGGCTACGGCTCCGAATTACCAGGACCCGCAGACGCTCGATCGCGGTTTCCGGCAGATGTACAGCCTCGACTTTGCGGCGGCCCATGCCACCTTCCTCAGCTACCAGCAAACTCATCCCGCCGACCCCAGGGGGCATGTATCCAATGCTGCCGCCTATTTATTTTCCGAGTTCGATCGCTTGCACATTCTGGAATCGGACCTCTTCCTGGATGACAAGACATTCGACGGGCGCAAGAAACGCACACCTGATCCAGCGGTGAAGATGGAGTTGGAAAAAGAGCTGGCTAAGAGCGATGAGCTGGCTGCCAAGGTTTTGGCCCAGAAGCCGGATGACGAGAACGCCTTGTTCTCACAGGTCATGGCCAATGGGCTGCGCGGCGACTATGCAGCGCTTATCGAGAAGCGAAATCTGGCGAGTCTGGCCTACATGAAGACGGGACGCACCATCGCGCTAAAACTGCTGGCCATCGATCCCACCTGTTATGACGCGTACCTGGCCATCGGCGTGGAAAATTATTTGCTGGGAACCAATCCTGCGCCGGTGCGGTGGGTGCTGCGCATGACCGGCGCGCAAACCGACAAGCAGGAAGGTTTACAGCGCCTGCGCCTCACCGCCGACAAAGGCCGCTATCTTGCGCCCTTCGCGCGCCTGCTGCTGGCGGTGGCGGCGTTGCGTGACAAAGACCAGCCCACCGCGCGCATTCTTCTGGCGGGACTGGCGAAGGAATTTCCCGGCAATCAGCTCTATGTCAGCGAGCTGGCGCGCATTCAGTAGAACCGCTCTCATAAATGTGGCGTAGGCTGCGTTCGTGTCAGGGCATGGCTTCAGCCGTGGCGAAAGATCCGCTTCTCCGCCGGGGTTTAGAGTCTGTGTCGCTGAAGCCCAACTCTTTACGCACCCGGCACGGCTGAAGCCGCGCCCCTTCCACCAGTGGACAACCTGACAAGGACGATGTAAGGTCTGCGTGTGATGAGCCGCCCCAGTCAGGTTCCGCTGATTGCTCAGGCCGAGCGGCACGGCCGACGTTTCGCGGTCGTCGATGGGCAGGGCTCCTTCACCTACAACGATTTGCTGGATGCGTCCTCACGCGTGGCTACGGAGCTGCTCGCAGGCCACGACGACCTTCGAGAACAGCGTGTGGCGTTTCTTCTGGCGCCGAGATTTCCCTGGGTTGCGGTGCAGTGGGGCATCTGGCGGGCGGGTGGCGTTGCCGTCCCGTTACCGGTCAATGCTACGAGATCAGAGCTGGAGTACTTCATCGACGACACCGGGGCATCGACATTGGTGTTCGATGCTCAAGCCGAGCCCCTGCTGGGGCCCATCGCGGAGGTACGGGACATCCGCGCTTTGCGCTACGACCGGATTCTCGCTCACCAACCAGCGGAATTGCCGGACGTCGCCAGCGAGCGGCGCGCCATGATTCTCTACACCAGCGGCACCACCAACCGGCCCAAGGGCGTGGTGACCACGCACGCCAATATAGCCGCGCAAATCACCAGCCTGATTGAGGCGTGGGAGTGGTCAGCCGACGATCGCATTCTGCAGTGTTTGCCGCTGCACCACATACACGGAATCGTCAATGTTGTTTCTTGTGCGCTGTGGTCGGGCGCCACCTGCGAGGTGCTGCCGCGCTTCGACGCTAATGCCGTGTGGGATCGCCTTGCCGGCAGCAGCTTGACTCTGTTCATGGCGGTGCCGACCATCTATGTGAAGCTCATCGCCGCCTGGGACGCAGCTCCGCCAGAGCGCCGCGCCGTGCTTAGTCAGGCGTGCGCGAAGTTACGCTTGATGGTGTCCGGCTCGGCCGCGCTGCCGGTGAGCACTCTGGAACGCTGGAAGGAAATCAGCGGCCATACTCTGCTGGAGCGCTACGGAATGACGGAGATTGGCATGGGGCTGTCGAATCCGTTGCGCGGCGAGCGCGTGCCGGGCAGCGTCGGCACGCCGCTGCCAAGCGTCGAGGTACAGCTTGTCGGCGAGAACGGCCAGCCGATCGCGCCGGGAATGCCGGGCGAGATCGAGGTCCGCGGTCCCAGCGTGTTCGCGGAATACTGGGGCAAGCCCGAGGCCACGCGCGACGCCTTTCGCGATGGCTGGTTTCGCACGGGCGACACTGCGGTCATCGAGGACGGTGTCTATCGCATCCTTGGCCGGACCAACATTGACATCCTCAAGACGGCTGGGCACAAGGTGTCCGCGCTGGAGATTGAAGAAGCGTTGCGCGAGCATCCCGCGGTTGCCGAGTGCGCGGTGGTGGGCGTGCCCGATCTGGAGTGGGGCGAGCGCGTCGCCGCGGCGGTAGTGCTAAACGATGGCGGTGCACTCGATCTGCCGTCCCTTCGCATTTGGGCGAAAGAATTTCTTGCGGCCTATAAACTACCGTCGCGTCTGCTGGTGCTGGACGCGCTCCCGCGCAATGCCACGGGAAAGGTAACGAAACCCGCGATCAAAGCGATGTTTCGGGACGCGGACAGCAGCAATTGATCCGACCGAGATCCCAGCGAAAAGAATTGAGGCGCGCACCTCTTATGGCGTCGTCCGCCGACGGAGTCGCGTGCCTGAGCGAACAGCGTGCGTGCCGCGGGTCTAAGGAGCGGTTGCTTCTACGCGAGCGTGGTAGCCCTTGCGAGCGTGGACCTGCAGATGCTTTCCGTTCTTTTCCGCGATGATGGTGATGGTGCGGTACCTTCCGTTGGGCTCGAAATCGCCGGGCTTATAGGCGATCAGGTAGCGGCTGCGAATCTGGTCGCGCAGCTTGTCGAAGGACCTGCCCAAAGCCATGATGTCGCCTGGGAACAGCGCTTCTCCGCCACTGCGCTCGGCCAGCATCTGCAGCACCTTGTCGGCCTCGGTCTTGTCGCCTCTGCCCTCTTTGGTGCTGATGGTATAGACGGTCACGCCGGTGGCCTCTTCATCTCGAATGGTCTGTCTTAGGCTGGTGTGGCTGGCATTGTCCTCGCCGTCGGTGAGCACCACCAGGACCCTTGCCACCCGCTCGCGCTCGGGATACGCAGCCAGCTTCCAGCAGCCAAACGACACCGCATCGAACAGCGCCGTGCCACCGTTGTTGGTGAGTTTGTTCACCCCGGCCGCCAGCCTCTCGTGGTCGCCCGTAAAGTCCTGGGTCACGTTGGGCGTTTCAGCAAAGCCAACGACAAAACCCAGGTCAGAACTGTTGGTCAGCATCTGCTGCAGGAACTTCGCGGCAGCGTGCTTTTCAAACGAAAACCTCGACTGCACCGAGCCGCTGGTATCGATCACTACGGCCAGGCGCAAAGGCAACTTCGATTGAGAAGTGAATTGCAATACTCTCTCGGGAGCCTTGTTGTCATCGCGGACCGTCATATCGCTTAGTTCGAGGCCGGTGATAGCGTGTCCGCCGCTGGTGACGCCGAAAAACACGGCCACTTCATCCACCACCTTGCGAATGGTCCATTGCGCCGGGGAATCGCTGCTGCGGTCGGCATTAAGAATCGACGCTGCCTCGGGACTGAGTTCTGCGGAGGTAGCGGCGGTCTCGGCGCAATGATCGCAACCGCCAGTTCCGGCGTCCTCGCTGAGATCAGCCAACTGAAGTCTCAGCCGGTCAGAGTTCGCCAGGTTTTGCGGTGCCTGGGTCGAGACCGACGGCGGGGTTTGGTTGGCGGCGGCAGCTGGCGCTGCACCGGCCTTTTGGTTCCTTTCAAGAATGTCCAGGCTGTGGCGCGCAGTGGCAGCCAACGGATTGGCGGGGTCTTCCTGCAAGAAGAGCGTAAGTTCACCTTGGGCGACCGGATAGTCGTTCAGCGCTAAGGCGGCAGCGGCGGCAACGTAATGTGCATTGCCCATTCCCGGGTGCTGCAGCGCGTGAACTCGTGCCACCGTCTGAATGGCTTCGCGATGCTGATGGTTGCCATGTTGCGCATACGCCAGCGCGGTCAAAATCGCGGGGTCGCTGGGACGAAGGGAGGCGGCCTTCTGCAGTTGCGAGCCGGCCACGACGAAATTGTTTTGCGAAAGCGCCAGCCGCCCTAAGTTCAGGAACGAACCGGGGAATTTGTCATCCAGATTGGCAGCCGTTTCGAATTCGCTCTGGGCGCGCGCGGCATCGTCCAGGTCCTGATAAGCGAGGCCGAGATAATTGTGGGCGGAGACGAACTTGGGATAGACCGCAATCGCTTTTTGCAGGTGCGCGATTGCCTCCTGGGAGCGCTGGCCCCGCAAGAGTGAAGTTGCCTGGTTGAATTCGGCCACAGCCTTGGCGGGCGCGGCCAAATCGAGCACCGACAAGGTACCAGACTCAACCAATCCCTGTTGACGCTCACGGTCCTTCTGGCTCTGGTTCGCGCTCCTGGCCTGTTGCTCCAGGATTTTCTGCGCAAAGTCCATGGCCCCGAATTGGGCCTCCATGGCTCCGCCGCCCACGTTGACCAGGGGGACGGCCCCCGGCGTAGTCCCCGACAAGGGATTTCCGCGCTGACCGAAGGCAGAGGGATGGCAAGCGTACAGGAAAAGCAGTACACAGGTCGCCCAACGGCCAATTGGGAGCCGAACCCGTCCTCGATTCATAGGGCCGCCTTCAAACGCACCGAGCACGCAGCGCTCTGCACGCACACCGCAGAAAGAAAAGGTTAACAGTACCAGAGCGGCTTCGTCCATTGGCGGCGAGTGGGCGCTGACGTCCGGGCACAAGGTATCCGCGCTGGAGATTGAAGAAGCGNNCGCGCTTGAGCGAAAGAATTTCTCGCGGCCCACAAACTACCATCGCGGCTGCTGGTGCTGGACGCGCTTCCACGCAACGCGATGGGAAAGGTAACCAAGCCCGCGAGCAAGGCGATGTTTCAAACCGCGGACAGCAATTGATCCGCGCCCAGGTTCCCCTTTGGGAATACGTGTGATAACGCCTGATTTCAACAGTTGTGTTGGAACGGCTTGGACGATTCGGGTAAAGTGCTGAACGTGAGATATACCGCCCGAATCGCTCTGCTGCTGGTCGCGGTTGCATTTCTGGAAGCACGTTCGTTACCGCAACAGACTCCTCACCCTGCGCAGTCAGATGCGACGAAAGGCGAAGTCGTCCTTCTAACCCTGTCGAAACCCACCTTCTCTCCATTGGCGCGACAAGCGAATGTTGAGGGTGAGGTCATAGTGGACGTTACGGTTCGTCCTGATGGAAGCACTGAGGCGACGGTCGCAAAAGGCCATCCTTTGCTGAAACAAGCTGCCCTCGACAGTGCCATGCAGTCTCGTTTCGAGTGTCGAGTGTGCACTGCTCCTCTTTCGTACACGCTTGTTTACACGTTCAGGCGCACATCTGAGGGAACTTGCTGCGATGGAATGGGAGCGCCGGTCAAGGTGGAGGAAGAGCCGCAATCATACGACGAGCGAGGCCGACCACAAACTCGCGTCACCATTTCAGCCGAGAAGATATGCCTTTGCGACCCTCCTTTCACGCTCACGAAGAAAGTGCGTTCGCTGAAATGTCTGTACCTTTGGAAGTGCTCAACGCGCTGATAGCTGTCGAGAAATCGTCCCATCACTCGTTGTCCCGGTGGCATCCTTGACCTGCCATGCTATGCTGCTCCCGCTCGGCAAGTCTGTGTGAGCGCTTGCGGTTAAGGAGAACGCATGGCCAACGACGCAGTGGCCCTTCCACGCCTAACCGTTCACACCAAACTGAACCGCCACCAGATCACCGGGTTCTGGGGCGCCTGGGCGGGCTGGACGCTCGACGGCATGGATTCGGTGATCTATGCACTCGTCCTCAGTCCCGCACTGACCGAACTGCTTCCGAAGTCGGGCATCAAGGCCACTCCTGCGACGGTCGGGTACGCCGGCTCGGTCTTGTTCGCACTCTTCCTGGTGGGATGGGGACTGTCGCTAATTTGGGTAAGAATTTACTTGACAACTCATCGGTTCTAGATTAACCTTACAGCATGGAACCGAACACACTGCAAGATGCCATCGTCTATTTCGCCGATCCTGACAACTGCCGCGAGTATCTAGTAGCGCACCGCTGGCCGGATGGCGTGATCTGCCCGCGTTGCGGCAGTAAGAAAGTTCTGTTTCAACCGAAGTACAACCGCTGGCAGTGCGGCAGCAATCACGCCTTGCGGCAGTTCACTTCCAAGACTGGCACTATCTTCGAGGATTCACCGCTCAGCCTGGACAAGTGGCTGCTCGCCATGTGGCAGGTTGTGAACTGCAAGAACGGCATCAGCAGCTACGAGATCGGCCGCGCTTGCGGCGTCACTCAGAAAACCGCATGGTTTATGGATCACCGGATTCGGTGTGCGCTTGGAATGTCCCCGACTGACAAGCTGTCCGGCCACGTCGAAGCCGACGAAACTTTTATCAGCGGCAAAGCGCGCAACATGCACGTGAGCGCGCGGCAGCGGCGCATCACCGGAACCGGCGGCAAAGACAAAACCGCAGTCATGGGCATCTTGCAGCGCGGCGGCAAGGTTCGCACCATCGTTGTCCCGAACCGCAAGAAAAGTTCTCTGCAAGCGGAAGTTAGAAAGCACGTTGAAGCCGGGTCCGCTCTCTACACCGATGCGCTGCTTTCCTACGATGGGCTCGCTGGCGATTACGCGCATCAGGTGGTAGATCACGCCGTCCAGTACGTCGATGGGCTGGTTCACACTAACGGACTCGAAAATTTCTGGAGCTTGTTCAAGCGCGGCATCAATGGAACCTATGTCAGCGTCGAGCCGTTCCACCTGTTCCGCTATCTGGACGAGCAATCCTACCGCTTCAACAACCGCAAGCTGACAGACGGTGAACGCTTCAGCGTGGCAGTAGATGGCATCGTCGGCAAACGGCTGACATTCAATGAACTCACCGGCAAGGTGGGAGCCGCTGAGGCGTTCTAATCCTTTGCGCCTGAAACGTGGGAAGCGGGCAAAATCTTAGATGCTCGGTCCGTGTAGCTTTTCTAACCAGCGTTTCTCGTAAAACTTCGGCTCATAGATGGGGTACTTCGTTAGCACCTTATAGCGATCAGGCGGATCATAATCGAGATTCGCCTTTCTCTCGCGTAGGACGTTACGCGCGTCGTATGCGATCATGTCTGCTGCCTGAAGTTGCGGGTACTTGCTGTCATCCCCAAAGCATATCCCGCAAATGCGCTCTTTTACTTCGGGGATCTCTTTCTGCTTCTGTAAGAACTTGAGGCAATAATAGCAGTTCATCGCCTGTTCTTCGTCGTCGTCGAGCACGATACTAATGGACTGCGGGTGTGATCGAACTAGCGCAATACTGTCAAGCACTAGAACCTCGAATGCTAAAAAAAGCGGGTCTTTATATCCAGCCTTATAGCCGTTCTTTGGCATCAGCCGGAAATATTCCGCATCGACTACGGCTCCCGTGCAGTAGAGTTTGTGTTCTTCGGTCAACCGAGCGAACTGCATCAGCATCCTGTCGCGCTCGGACTCCCATGTCCCTGGCTTGCTGCGCTCCCATCGCTTTCTTACTTCATCCCACTCTGCGTGCTCATCTGGGTGCATAATCCAAGCCATGTGTATAGCTGGAACATTCCAATCTCGTTGGCACTCGAACCACTTGGCCCCAAACTTATCCCACTCTGGGGCATTCGCGAGAAATCCACAAAGGGACGTGACCGCGCAGTTAGGATTGTCGATCTTGCAGCTCTCATCGGCGCAAATACTCCAGAAGGCCATCCACTGCTCCTCGGAACCAACGGGGGCCGCCAGAGGCAGGCTTGCGTAGGACACACATATCCCTTATGATCTGAATTGTCCTCAACGCAGACCTGCCCCGCCCGCCAGCGGGCTGTTTGCTTTCTGGCTCAAATCGTATCATCCTCCGTGCTAAAATCCCCGTGAATTGAAAAGACCGCCTTTGACGAGGCGGCCTTTCAGGTCAAAACCTTGATTGGGACTTGGTGTGGCCCTTAGCAAGCCCACCTTAGCAACAATCCCCATTCAGAGTCAATGGTGAAGTGTGCCTTTAAGGAGAAAGTCGCATGGCCGAATCGTTTGAGGACAGACTTGCTAGAGAGCTTGCCAGCCTAGGGGTGAAGCTGGATGCCCTTACCAAAAGGGTCGAGACCCACCAGGTAGCAACCGAGCGCGTCGAGAAATTGCTTAACGAGATTCGGGTAACGGTGAACGGCCTGAAGGGGCAGAAGACCTAACCCAAAGGGATGAGGCAATCGTCAGCGCGCAATTCGCCTCCTTCTCGGAGGTCGAGGCCGCGTACTCGGCAAGTTTGTCTCTAATCTCTTCAGCCACTCTGTAAGTTTCGTTGTTCATAGACCCAAGCGTACCCCCAAAAAGGAGATTTCTCAATGTGGACTAAGCGCATCACCATGATAGCTGCAAGTCTCGCTCTATTCCTACTGCCCTTCGTAATCCCCTTGTTGGGTCAAGACCATGCTCCAACCGCTGCACAGTGCCAAGCAGACGAACGGCTCTGGGAAAGCGACCTGCATAAAGCAAACTCTACCAAGGACGTAATATC
Source organism: Acidobacteriaceae bacterium (assembly GCA_003151875.1). GTDB lineage: Bacteria > Acidobacteriota > Terriglobia > Terriglobales > Acidobacteriaceae > Bog-257. The sequence goes on along the minus strand of PLYW01000155.1, from coordinate 6,284 downwards.
GAGGTTCTCGTTTCAGAGTCTTCAAGACCGCTTCTCCGAAATGGAAGATTGCATTGCCGTAGACGAAGAACGCGGTCCGTACTACGCCAGCTTGGCGGGCATATATGGAGTTGGGGTCGCTGCACGCCTCAAACACTTTATAGACAGGCATCATCTCATGGCTCAATTCTTGGCCGAGGATGCTGCCGGAAAGCGCTAGCGTTATAATGTCCGCATGAGACCTTTGCCAGCGGCGCCGGATGTTCCCGGCGACACGCCAGCGGAACGGTTGAGCAACGCGCTTAACCGGGTTCTGCGCGTATCCAAGGCTGACTTATTGAAAGAGGAAGCACGGCAGAGACGCGGCAGCGAGAAGACGCGGGTCAAGAGAAAACGCGCTTCCTGACTCCGCGCCGCTCAGTCGCCGGGATTCTCACCAAGGCTGAGTAGTTTCTGGCGAAGTGAGCCCACGCGCTGCTTCACTGCCTTATATTCCTTTACGTTCGTCGCGATGTAGTCTCGGCTGAGAATGTGCGCGACTCCATCGGTGAAAAAGAAAGACGCCCTCATTACGGCTGGCCCAACTACCGCTTCGCCTTCGTCGGGAATAATCATGCGCGATGGATCAGTAAGAGCACCAGCAAGATTTGTAGCGGCGACGATGATTTCATCGAGCCGGAGGGAAAGAGCGGCAAGTTCCTTCTTTGCCGCTTTGTATTCCCGGTGTGNNTAATTTGGGGTCCGATTGCCGACAGGTTTGGCCGCACGCGCGTGCTGGCCGCCACCATCTTCGTTTACGCCATCTTCACGGGCGCGGCCGCGATGTCGCAAACGGTGTGGCAACTGGGATTGTTTCGCTTGCTGGCGGGCATCGGAATTGGCGGCGAATGGGCGCTGGCGGGCACCTACGTCGCGGAGGCCTGGCCGGAAGACCGCCGCAAGATGGGCGCGGGATATCTACAGACTGGTTATTACGCCGGCTTCTTTCTGGCCTCGGCGCTCAACTACACGGTGGGTGCGCACTATGGCTGGCGCGCCATGTTCTGGTGCGGCCTGACGCCGGTCATCGTCGCCCTGATGGTTCTGCTGCGCGTGAAGGAGCCCCAGCGCTGGGAACAAAAAGCCAAGGCGAAGGCCACCGGAGGGCTTTCTTCCCTGCGCAGAATCTTTAGTCCTCCCCACACGCAGCGCACGCTGGTCAACACAGTCTTGCTGGCCGCGGCCATCTGCGGCCTGTGGGCAGGCGCGGTTTATGCGCCAACGGCAATTATTGCGCTGGCGAAGAAGGCCGGCATGTTGCACCCGCAGGCGGTGCGCGTGTCTTCGTTCGGCATGGGCTTGCTGTCGCTGGGGACCATCCTCGGATGCCTCACGGTTCCGCCGCTGGCCGAACGCTTCGGCCGCAAGCGGACCCTGACCTTTTACTTCATCGGGATGGCGGCCTGCATCCTGCTGAGCTTCGGTTGGGCGTTCTACCTGCCGCACGGACTGCATCCCTTCATCGCGGTGCTGTTCTTCCTGGGCTTCTTTGGCGGCAACTTCGCCGTCTTCAGCCTTTGGTTGCCGGAGCAGTACGGGACCACCGAGCGGGCCACCGCCTTCGCGTTCACCACTTCGTTCGGACGCTTCATTGCCGCGGGCGCCAATTTCGGGGTCGGCGCGCTGGTCAGAAACATGGGAACTCTCGGCAAGCCGGTTGCCTTCACAGCCATCGCATTTGGGATCGGACTGCTGGTGATTCCCTTCGCCCTGGAAACCCGAGGCAAAGTGCTGCCTGATTAAGGACCATGTAGCTGGTAAGGAACAGCATCGCTCAGCGTCCATAGTGTGCGGCTACGTTCTCCGGCAGAAATGTTTTGGGTATTGCATCTGTCAGGGTTAGCACGGATTCTCCTGGAGTCAGTGATCTCCAGAGAGAAGTCGCGGTCCGGAGACTGGAACAATGACGGCGTTCTTCAACCCGGTAAAACGAACTGCGTCGGCAGCGTCGATTGAAATTGTGTCTGGTTGTTGGGAAACCCAATCCAGCGGCGCAGCCAATAAACGCAGGTGGGTGATCGGCGGGCGCGGGTCAGTGCGCCAGCGAGTTTCGTCTGCATTGAAGTAGGGCCCGAGGTCAGCGTCGTTCCAGGGGTAAAACCAGACCTCGGATGGTACGTTCGGTTCCACTAAGAACCCCTTCACATCGCGGCTGCCATCGGCGCGGGTGATTTCAAGTTCAAGGCGCTCGGGCTTGCGCAGCCTCCACCAGAAGCTGTAGCGGACCGTGATGCGAAACCGCAGGAAATCGCTATCTCCGGCGGGCCACGCCGGATCACCCAAATCCAAAACCGAGCTGCGTTGCCGGATGGGAAAAAATTGCGCCCCTAGTTTGAGCGACTGCGGGTGCATCACCATCTGCACCGCTTGTGAATCGTTACGTCGTAGCTCGATAATTCCTGGGAGCACCTCATCTTCCGCCCGGTAATGGCGAAACAACCAAAGCCAGACCTCCGGATTGCGGGTGAAATTCGCAATTCCATCCAGGGGAAAGCTGGCGTCCTTGTTGGTGCCCAGATTTGGGTCATTGTCGAGCCAGTAATATCCAAGCGGAGGTGCTGCTCGATCGAGCCCCGCAATGTCCACTTGCGACAAGCGTGAACCACTCGCCAGGTAGGACTGCATCACGCCGCCGGCGACGTTTCGCCGTGAGGCGATCCCAAACATAGTCTGGTAAGGGAAAACCACTATGAAGTCCTGCGGCCCAGCGCGCTGCTGAATGTGCCGGGCCATGATTTCCAAGTCCGCGGCCCACACAGCCGGCCAGCAGGCGCCGTCGAACTCGCGGGCGCCAGTTGGACATGCAGTGATGGGGTGACGCAAGTACGGGTAATCAATGCGCACGAACGAGGGAGGAAAGACTTGGCTGCCGAATAGCAGTGAGGTGCCGACTGCCACCACGGCTGCAATAGCGGATAACCATTTCGAGCGAAACGAAAACAGGAGGGTCCCGGCGAAAAACACCATGGGGAAGGTGGCGAGAATAATGTGTCGCGCATCGGAGCGGACCAGCCCGCTTTGCATCAGCAATGCGGCAAATACGAACCCGGCGAGCAGAAACCCAGTGCGGGCAGTGAACGTGGCAGAGCGATTGTCGGGAATGACGCGGCGCAGAAGAAAAATGACACCTCCAGCGCCCAGCACGACAAGCAAGCGAACTGTATCGGGGTGGGCCATCCTCGCAGGCTCAAACCAACGGTACCCGGCGATTATCGCCAGCGAGTTTTTCCAGAAGCGAAAATCGAAGGGCCTGGCCACAACCGCGTTAACGGCGACGACGAGCGCGAGCGAAACCACAGCGAAAGCCAACAAAGCCAATCCGTACCGGCCCGAGGATTGCCGTTCGCGTCGGCTTTCCCACCCAACTCCACCGAGCGCGAGCAGCAGCGCTGCAATCGAATACACACCGCTGTCTGTGGAACAGGAAAATGCCAGAGCGCAGAACCCAGCGGCGCCCGCTCCTGCAACCAGCGGTCTGAGCCGCTGTTGCCCGACTGCGTACCAGCCCGTCCAGAACAACGCGAACAGAAATATGGGAATCAACGTCTTCAGCGATACCCCCAAATCCTGCGGGTCCGCGGGTGACCAAAACCCGAAGAGCAGCAGCAATAGCAGAAAGCGTTTCCACGCCGCCTGTTCGGGGATTAGCAGCCTCAGGGTCAGATAGCCAAGGACAAATGTGCACCATAGCGGCAGCGTGTAATGGGTGGCGTTAACCGATCCCATGGAGACACCCAGGAACCGAGACGGAGCGCTCGAAAGCCATTGAAAGAGGGGACCATAGGTAAAGGCAACGTCGCGGCCAAACCACACGCCACGCGACGCTTTGAAGCTGGTGTCAAGCAACCATGAGCCGTCAACCAGGTTGGGATAGCGGATCAAGAGAAGGACCCGCCGAGACAAGAACGGCGGCGGCAGTGATGCGAGGATTAACAGCAAGACCGCCAGGATGTCCCAGTGTCTGCGAAATCGCCCGGTCGGCTGCGGCGCGGACGATGGTTGGGCGTGGCGAGTTAGTTGGGCAGCAGCCGGAGGAACGTTTTCCATCAGGGAGCCATTGTAATCCGGCACTTCCGCCACAGCTCCGGGCCGCGCTCGGCGGCATCCCGCAGCGATCCGGTTGCCGGGAAAGACCAAGCCTGCTGCACTTCCCCAAAGACACCCATCTTAAGTTCGTCCCCCTTGTAGCCGATGTTCAATTTGGCACCCCGTGACGTGGCTCAGACTGCGCCGGCGGAGCAGTGGGGTACTAACTGTGTGGAGGAGGAGTGCGAAGCAAGCACCGCCTTCTGAGGAGAAGTCCATGACCTCTGAGTTAGATCCCGGCATCTCGCGGAGATTGGGTCAGTTCGTCTCCGCTTGTAGCGTGCTGGCGATTACATTCGGGCTGTGGGTGCTGACGGGGTGGATGCTTCATATTCAAATCTTGAAAACGATTCTGCCGGGGCAAGTCGCGGTGAAGGCGAATACCGCCATTTGCTTCATCTTGATTGGGGTTGCGCTGTGGGTGCTGAGGAAGGGACCACCGTCCGGCGTCGCGAGTTGGAGGCTGGCCGCAAAAATCGCCGCTGTTTTCGTCAGCGTGGTGGGCCTGCTCTCCTTGTCTGAGTTCCTATGGGGTTGGGACTTGGGCATCGACCAACTGGTGTTTTTCGCGGGGCCGTCGGACATCGCGGGCAGCGTGCGTCCCGGTCTGATGTCGCCCATCACGGCCTTTGGCTTGCTTGCGCTGGGGCCTGCCCTGCTACTGCTGGACGCCAAGACGAGATTTGGCCGTTGGTCGGCACAGTTGTTGTGCGCTGGCGTGGCCATGGTTTCCCTTTTCGGCGTCCTGGACTTTGTTCTGGATCCTATTTCCACCCACACCCATATCTCTCCCGTTACCGCTTCCACCTTGTTTCTGCTCTCCTTCGCGTTGATGTTTTCCCGTACCCAGTCAGGCTTGGGGCTACTCGTCGCAAGCGCCAGTTGGGGTGGTACGTTGACGCGGCGGTTGCTCCCGGCCGCGATCCTGGTTCCCCTCGTCGTTGCCTGGCTGCGCTGGAAAGGACAGACTAGCGGCCTTTATTCGGATTGGGCCGGCGTGGCCCTAATGACCGTGTTCACCGTCACGGTGTTGGCGGGCCTTGCGGTGTGGACGGGCCTGGTGGCGGAACGCACCGACGGGGCGCGCCGCGAAGGCGAGGAAGCCTACGCCCGGTTGGCGTTTATCGTTACCTCTTCCAACGACGCCATCATCGCGCAAACACTGGACGGAGTAGTGGTGAGCTGGAACCCCGGCGCGGAGGCAATTTACGGCTACTCTGCGCAGGAAATGATTGGGAAATCTATCTCTATAGTGGTCCCGCCGGATCGTCGCGAAGAATTTGCGACGATCATGAGCAGCATCCGAGACGGGAAGCGGGTCGGCCAGTTCGAGACGACACGGCTTTGCAAGGATGGGAAGATCATTGACGTTTCCATGTCGGTCAGCCCCCTGAAGGACAAGACGGGAACGATCATCGGGGCCTCCACCATTGCCCGTGACATCTCGGAGCGCAAGCGGGCCCAGGAGGCTCTGCGTACGGCCTCGCTGTACACGCGCAGCCTGATTGAAGCGAGTCTCGATCCGTTGGTCACCATCAGTCGCGAGGGCAAGATCACCGACGTCAACCAAGCTACAGAAAACGTCACCGGGGTGACTCGCCAGCGGCTGATCGGAAGCGACTTCTGCGACTACTTTACCGAACCGGAGAAAGCGCGTCAGGGCTACCAGCAGGTGTTCGCACAGGGCTCGGTGCAGGACTACCCGCTGGTTATCCGGCACATTTCCGGAAGGCTTACGGATGTCTTGTACAACGCCAGCGTCTTCAAGAATGAGGCAGGTGAAATCGAGGGGGTTTTCGCAGCCGCGCGCGACATTACCGAAAAGAAGCGGGCGCAGGAAACGGTGGCCGCAGAACGGGAGAAGTTCAACAGCATCCTGGACGTTTTGCCGTCGTACGTGGTCTTGCTGACTCCCGATTATCACGTGGCCTTCGCCAATCGCGAGTTCCGCAAGCGCTTCGGCGAGTCGAATGGCCGGCGCTGTTACGAGTTCCTCTTTGGCCGCACTGAGCCCTGTGAAATCTGCGAGACCTACAAGGTCCTGCAGACCAAGCAGCCTTTGGGATGGGAGTGGACCGGCCCCGACGGCTGCGACTACGAGATCCACGACTTTCCTTTCACGGATTCGGACGGGACCACCCTCATCCTGGAGATGGGTCTGGATGTGACGGAGCGCAAGC
>PLYW01000310.1:1558-6504 GCA_003151875.1 Acidobacteriaceae bacterium | reverse complement strand
CGGGCGAGGGTGTATTCGATGGGAAGGGTGCCGCGCAAGCGCACAACATCTTCCGCGGAATAAGGCCGAATGACTCCGTTCCAGCGCGGATCGGTCTTCCAGGATTTTGCAAGTTGAGCCGCAGTTTGATGCGCCATGTTGGTGATCTCCTCTCGGGTCCGAATAATGAACAGGGTCTGACCAACCCTCGGGGCAGTGCTGAATGTTCAATTAGCTGAACAGTCATTCCGCAGGATGTACAAACCATAAACCGCCGGCGATGCGTAGGCAAGAACCGTGTTCATAATACTGAACACAAATTCATCCCTTTGCACCCTAGCATTCCGATTCCCATAGTGGGAAGCAGGTTGCCCGCTCACCGGGGTTTAGATCGCCGGACTGACTCCAAGCTAGGCCTGGCCGGCGCATTTGTCTGTGACAAATAGCTCACTCTGACCGTTCTGAGCGCATTTGCAGATGGCCAGGATTCCGAACTCATATTCACTATGTTGCACAACTGTTAGACTGGAGCCATGGCCCGTCCAATTGAGAGTCCTTCGACTGCGGTGGAGCGTACCCTGCTGATCCTGGAAGCTGCCGGCCAGCGCGAGGGCGGCATGTCGAACGCCGATTTCAGCCGCAAGCTCAAGATCCCCAAGAGCTCAGCCAGCTACATTTTGAGAACGCTGGAGCAGCACGGCTATCTGCGCCGCGACCTGGAGGATGGCAAATACCGGCTGGGCATGAAGGTGCTGAGCCTGTCGCGCGCGGCGCTCAGCGGAGTTGATATACGCGAAGCGGCGCTGCCCATCATGAAACACCTGGTCGATCAGATTCACATCACCACGCACCTGGCCATCCTCGACCATGGCGAGGCGGTGTACGTGGAAAAGGTGGAGGCGCCCAGCTTTATCAAGATGGACACCTGGATCGGCCGGCGCATGGAAGTGCATTCCACCGCCGTAGGCAAGGCGCTGCTCGCCTACCTTGATGCCGAGCAGAGAGACGCAATCATCCGCCAACGCGGACTGAAGAAACTGACGCCGCACACCATCATCAGCGTGCCCAAGCTGATGAAAGAGTTCGAGCGCGTTCGCCAGTTGGGATATTCGGTGGATGACGAGGAGAACAGCCTGGGCGCCCGCTGCGTGGGNNCCGTGCCGCGTGACGCCGTGCCTCGACTGGCGGAGACGGTGAAAGACGCGGCCCGCCGGATCTCGCACCAGGTCGGCTATCGCGGGCCGTACCCGCCAGCGGCGGGCTGATTCTTTTAAGTGTCATTCTGAGCGGATTTTGAGTTGGTGTATTCGGGTGGGGCACCGCTTCAACTGGACCGGAACACGTGCCGCATGCTCCACATTCATTTCGTTGTCGGCGGACTTCCAACCGGTCGCACCTCGATCGGCATGTAGAGGGCCGCGCCGCCCGGTCCTGGACACATCGAGATTCGCGCCGCGATCGCGTAGGCACGCTCCGGGCCCGCGACGTCGACGATCCAGAAGCCGGCAAGAAATTCTTTGCTCTCGGGGAAGACGCCGTCGGTGATTGGCATGCCGTTCTTGTCCGCCCGCACCAGCTTGGCCTCGTTCGGAAACGTCAGGCCTTCCTCGAAGACCAGCTCGCCAGACCCGCGAAGCTCTTTGTCCAAGTCCATCATGAATCCGATCATGGTCTTGATGTCCTTCTCCGACCAGCCGCTGAGCCCGGTCGAACCAGCCTTCATCGTGTTCATCATCAGCATGTATTTCATCCCTCTCTCCGTTTTCCGATTCTCGCGTCTTGGTTGCATCGCAGTTAGCAGTAAGTAATCCAGGTTCAACCCTGCCGGGTAGATTTGCTGGGCATAGGGGTCCTTCGACTCCTCGCTGCGCTGTTCGCTCAGGATGACACTACATTTGCTGAATGCTGAGTGCTGAGCGCTGGGTGCTGCTCTGCCAACGCGAGCGGGCGCTCGTCCACCCGCAGGAACCACCGGTCGCACACGATGTTGCGGCAGAACGAGTGGCTCCGTAGCAGAGTGCGCCCGCAGATCTCGCGAACCGATTGCGGGATGAACCGACCCAGCGATTCCAGGGCATTCCGCTTCGGACGCAACCGGTCATTCAAAAGCTCGCGATAGAGCTCCAATCGGCTGGCGCTGTAATCGCCCTGGGCGGAGAGGATGCTGTGGGCGGCAATCAATCCTGACTCAATGGCCGGCCGTATGCCTTCGCCGCTTTCCGGATACGCCAGGCCGGCGGCATCCCCGATCAACAGAATGGCGTCATCCAGAATTGCCCGTTCCGAGTGGCCAAAGAGCCAGTAGGCGTGTCCCAAAATGCCTTTACCGGGCACTTCGACGTTTCTGCTGCGCTTCAGAAAGCGAAGGAACTCGTCACAGTGTTGGGAGAGGCCGTGGTTATCCATGCGGCCGATGCCGACGGTGAGGACATCGTGTTTGCGGAAGCACCACCCATAGCCGCGCAGGTCACGGCAAAAGTAAAGCTCAGGCAGTTCGCCCTTGATGCTGCAGCCGGCGGCTTGCGCTGCGGGCATCTCGAACTCGATTTCGCGCGCGACGACCGAGGGCGCGGAGGCTTTGTTGCCGAGGAAGCGGGACACCGGACAAAAATGTCCTCCGGCGCCAACCACCAGCCGCGCCTTGATGTCGCCATTGACGATCCAGCCATCCCCGGTTCGCTCGATGGAGTCGAACGGGACGCCTTCGCGGAGGCGCGCGCCACAGCGGCGGAGGAGATATTCGTCAAACTCACTGCGCAGGATGCCGTAGCTGATGGTCCGCCCGTAGTCGATGTCAACTTGCGGTTCGTCGATGCAGCTCAGGCGAAAGCCGGTGATCGGCTGCAGAACGCGCCCCGGCGCGTAGGCCGCGGGACCGATATCCAGCGCTTCGAGCACCAGCGGCGTGATCCATCCTCCGCAAAGTTTGTTGCGCGGGAAGGTGCTGCGGTCGATCAGCAGCGTGTCGAGCCCCGATTGCCGCAGTCCCCAGGCGCAGGAGGAGCCCGCCGGTCCGCCGCCGACAATTAAGACATCGCACGAGTCCATAATTCGTCGTCCAGCTTATCTTGGTCCTGACCGATGCTGCTGTACAGCCGAGCGCGTGTCGAGGGAACGGACGGGCAGCGGGCTCCCGCGAACACGACCTGGAACAATTGCAGCGTGCCCACCCGGAAGGCAGCAATGGAGCCGGCAAGGTAGAGCCGCCACATGCGCGCAAAAGTCGTTCCTTGATCGCGGACGACGGTGTCGTACGCGCAGTCAAATCTGTTTAGCCAATGTTCGATGGTCCTGGCGTAGTGCGGCCGCAGGTCCTCGACATCGAGCACGTAGAAGGACGCCGGCTCCAGGACCGCCATCGACTCGCGGAGAGTGGGCGTGTAGGCGCCGGGAAATATGCGCCTTCGAATCCAGACACTGAAGGGCAGACTGCGGCAACGACCGATGAAATGCAGCAGGCCCCGGCCCTGGTCGCCGATGGTACGTTGAATCACCCGGCCTAACTCGGGGTAATGTTCGCGGCCCACGTGCTCCAACATGCCGACGGACACAAATACATCGTAACGGCCGGTGATATTGCGGTAATCGTCCTCCACAAACTCCACCATGGACGAAAGGCCTTTCTGCTCGGCCACTTCCCGGGCCACTCGAATCTGCTCATGGGAGATGTTGAAGGCCTTGACCTTCACGCCATAGTGTTCGGCCATATACATGGCCAGTGCACCCCAGCCACATCCCGCTTCCACCACAGTTTCTCCGGGCCTGAGCCATAACTTCCGGCAAACCAGGTCGAGCTTGGCTTTCTGGGCCTCTTCCAGCGAAGTGTCTGGGGTGGGGAAGTAAGCGCAGGTGTACACCATAAGCTCATCCAACCAGAGCTTGTAAAACTCGGTGGGAAGATCGTAATGATGGTGAACATTGCGTGAGGAGCCATAGCGGCTATTGGCCTGCGCCCAGGCCAGCCACTTCGACATCAGTCGCCAGCGCCAATTTCGCACTACGCGGGATGACGGGTAAATGGACTCGAGGACGCGGACCAGATCGCCGTCGACTTCGATTCGGCCGTCGGAATAGGCGTCCCCAAAAACGACCTCGGGGTTCATCACCAGCCCAGCCAGGGTAGCGCGGTCGGCTATGCGGATAGTGCCAATCGGCGACGAGGTCGTGCTCGGCCGGTTTTCGAAGTGGGGAAGAGCCAGAGATATGGGGGCCGTACTCACGGCCCGGCGAACCGCCTTCAGCAGGGAGCGATCGATCCAGGAGGCATTGTTCAGGGTCACAGTATCCTCCATTCAATACCGTAACAACCCGAGGAATGATACACAGCTAATCCGCAGATGAGCAAAGTCGTGGCGAGGAGAACCGGCCGTGATGGCGTCGAACAGTCGGGCAATAAAAGCAGGGAAGCGGTCGCCGAGCTACGGGGTCACTGTTGACATGATTTCTACCTCGAGCAACAAAACTCATCGCAGTGAGCTGAGGGGATGATACTAACACCGGCCTAACCGCTCGCGGCACTGAAAAAGTATGGGCCCACGAAGAAGGCTGGCGACGACTCTCTGATGGCGTGCCGCACTGAAAGTATGTTAGTTTCTCTCAAACATCGTATCGCGAAGATAATGCGTAGCCGGGCGACAACAAAGCGTTTGCTCCTGCTCCTCTGGGCCGCATTTATAGTTCGTGGCTTGTGGTATAGCGCCGCCATGCCGATTTGGGAGGGTTACGATGAGCCCTACCACTTCGCGTATCTGCAAAACCCGGCGGCAGGGGGATTGTCCCCAGGTACCGCTGTAGTTTCACTCGAAGTTCAGCATTCCTTGCACCTACTGCCGCTAGCTTGGGAGCTGTACCTTCAACATCCGCCACCACCTCTGATTACTTACGATTCCTTTTGGCAGCTTCCGGCGACAGATCGAGAGCTTCTTATTTCAGGTGTGCGCCGGTTATCGCCGGGAGAGGGAAAGGAA
>PLYW01000310.1:0-1448 GCA_003151875.1 Acidobacteriaceae bacterium | reverse complement strand
CAAAGCTTTGGGCGTGACTGCGCTCTTGGTCTTGTTGCCTGAATTGATGGTGAATTTGGCGAGAGTTGGTAATGAAAGCCTGGCGCTTATCTTGATGACGCTTGCCTTGCTGTATGCGTTGAAGACGGTCGCGCAACCCGAGCGCTGGAGTGCGTGGATTGCGCTTGGACTGGCTTTGGGGCTCGGGCTACTGACGAAGGCCTACTTCCTGGTCACCCTGCCGGCGCTGGTGCTGATCGCTCTTTATCTAATATGGACTGCGCTCTCATCCCATGGGTCGAAAAGGCAAGCTATCGCCGTGACGTTGCGCGCGGGCGCAGCCGTAGGGATTATTTTGGGAGTCGCTGGCCGCTGGTACTGGCATATCCACGTCCGCACTGGATCCTGGTCAGGACTAGCCAATGATGCCTCTCTGCATAATATTGCGTTCGCACAGAAGCTGATCGCTATACCCAGCGTTAATTGGAAGAGCGGTGCTATCTCAATCCTGCTGTCCCACATCTGGTTTGGCAGCTGGAGCTTTCTTCGCTTGCCGGTCGGATGGTACTTATTGGCGGCGGTGCCGATCGCAGTCGGAGTATCTGGGGTAGGTGTGCGTTGGATGCGGGAAAGGGCAGGGGCCGAACCCGATTCGCAACATCCCCCAATTTTTGTTCTTGGCGCGTTGTATCTCTGTTTCTGGGTCGGTCTGGCCTACCACGTGTTGATTACCTTCATGAATACCGGAGTATCGGCATCGACAGGATGGTATCTCTATTGCCTGGTAGTTGCCGAACTCGTCCTTCTCGTTTGGGGTCTTGAGGCTTTCTTTCGAACGAAATTTCTATTGCCGGCACTATGCCTCGGGGTTGCAGTGCTGGACCTATACGGCATGCACGCGTTGATGCTGCCTTACTACGTCGGATTATCGGCTCACATGGGCAAGCAAGTGCCCACAGCACTGGCGTCAACTCTGTCGCATCTGCCAACTGTCTTCACGCGGCTGGCCATTAACAAACCTGACTGGCTCAGTACTCCAGTGTTGGTCATCCTATGGTTTCTGTATCTCGGCGCAACCGTAGGTAGTCTGCTGATCTGCGGCATTTCCAAGGAATTGACCGAATCGGCTAACTGAGAATCCCGCGAGGAAGCACGTTGCGCATGACGATAATGGCAGTGGTTGGTTTAGATTGCCAGCGCCAGGCCAGACGTTATACAGGGATCATGGGCGCGCTAAACATGCTTGCGGGCTGGTTTTACCATGCCCTCCCGCTCCAGGGATTCCTGAATGCCGGTCCACACCCGGGGACTGGGGTCTTCCATGGGAACCAGCAGCTTGGCGGCCTCCGCGATATAGCGCAAGTCGGCAATCAGATCGGACCAGACCTGACAGGATGCCAGGTGCTGCTGCTCCTCCGCGCTACCGCCCCCGTCAATGATGTAAGGCAGGACCTTAAGAAACTGCGCGC
>PLYW01000047.1 GCA_003151875.1 Acidobacteriaceae bacterium | reverse complement strand
AGAAACGCTTGCACTGAAAAGAGAAGTGCGCTATGTACTCTCAGCACATCTCTATGTGAGACGGGCATCCGGAGGAGACGAACACCAGGCCATGATTCCAGAATCGCACTCGCTGCAGCAGTTGTTCACAGAATTGATCGACCAGCACTTCGACCGCGACATCGGACTGCGCGATCCCGAAGTGAAGGATTACGTGGTCAACGTGCTCGCGGAGTTCTGCCAGTGCGAGCAACTGTACAAGATTTGCGATGCCGGAGGGCGTCCCCTGCACGACGTTGGCGAGATGCTGCTGCAGGCCGACCCCATCTACGGGCTGGCGCCGTCGTTTGACCGCGAGCGCCAGGTCCGCAAGCACATTGGCGATTACACCCTGTTCTTCTCCGGAATGTTTCCCGAGAGCGTCAACCACTATCGCTTACGGCGGCAGCGGCTGGAGAACTTTATCGATTTCATCCGGGCCGGGAAGGAGAGCTATTACATCGTCTCCAAGTTCGACCAGTTCGAATACGCCCGTCTGTCGCCGCTCTTCGCCAAACTGGCGCGCGAGTTCGAATCGTGCGTGTACGGTCTGAATCTGGTGAAGGGCGATCTCGAAGAAATGCAGCATCCCATTACCCGGCAAGTGAAAGAGATCGTGATGTAGGGAGAGCGTCCACCACAGGGACACAGAGGTTTCAACCAAAGGTCAAAGTCTTGACAACGGGTCGGCTGCCGAGTGCCCAGCCGCTCCCATCGCGGCGGGCGGTCTGGATGACTCGGTCGCCGGTCCTGTCATCGCGCCCGGCGCCTATGCGGTGGTGCTCGATTACGGCGGGCAGAAAACGCAGCAGAACTTCGTGGTCGCTCTCGATCCGCGTCTCCGTGCAACACAGCAGGACCTGGCAGCGCGCTTAGCGTTAGACCTGCAAATTCATGCGGACCTCGACGCGCTGGTGAAAGACATTAACCAGGCGCTAGCGGCGCGCGACAAGCTGCAAAAGGCCGTCTCCGTCCACAGTGCGACTGGCGCGCAGGCCGCCGCCCTGGCCGCGCTCAACCGCGACATCGACAGCGTGGCCCAGATGGCCATGAAGTCGAGCGAAGGCAGCCTGCTCTTTGAGACCAAGCTGCGCGATCATCTGGCGTACCTGATGGCCGACATTGACTTGTCCTATGCGCGGCCGACTGCGGCACACTACGCGGTCTTCCACGACCTCGATCAGCAGGCCAAGGAAAGCGAGAAAAAGCTTGAGGCCGATGTCGCCGAAGCCGGCAAAGTGGCCGCCGGGGCGGTGCAGTAAGCAAATGCGCGGATTGATGCCGTAACCATGCTTTGACCGCGATTCCTATCCGCTGCGTCCTTGGAGGCGCAGGAGAGAATAGAAGTCGAGCCGCCCGTTTTCCGTCAGTCTGGAACGAAGCGCGCCGAATTGCATCAACCCACAGGGCCCGGACTCGTTCGGCGCACTGGATTGACCCAATCAGCGCAGGCGCAGACTATTCCAAATCCAAATGCGATTGCCCCCGGGCCCGCTAGCTGGCCCCGATTTCCCCAGATCATCATTAGATATTATGATGTAGCTCGTTTTGAGACCGTCTATGACATCGCGCATTCACGTAGTTCCTTCTCCCTCCCCGCAACAACCTTTGGCCTACGATCCGCTGCTCGACGACGTTGGATACATGACCTGCATGACCCTGGTGCTGCTCGGAAATTACGCGCAGACCGGGCATCTCGGCGGACCGCTCGCCTATACACCGTACAATGTGGCGGCGCATTTGATCGGTCCTGAAAACGGTGGACTCCGTTTCGATTACCGCCGGCCGAAGCATCCTTACTCCGACAAATTCATGATGGCGGCAGGCCACTCGGTCCCCACGTGCTACGCGCTGTGGATGATTATGGGCCAGGCGCTGTATCGCAAGTATCAGCAGACCGGCGATCCGCGTTATCGCGTCGACCCGCACGTCGCGATGCTGCCGATCGACGCGTTGGGATTCCGGCGCGGCGCGGGCGCGCTGAAGACGCTGCTGCGCGAAACGGGTTTGGAAGATCATCCGCTGTTCGCGCAAGCGAAAGGCCGCGGCATTCGTGCGCTCGCGGGACATGCCGAAAGCACCGACTTAACCAACGACGTGAACGGCGGACCCTCGGGCATTGGCATCGCGACAGCCGCGGGCAAAGCGGCCTTCTGGGATGTGGCGGGCGCGCCCGAGTCGCCGAAAGTGATCGCGCTGGAAGGCGAATTCGCGCTTACCGAAGGTCACGCGCAGGAGTTGAAGACGCAGGCGCTCGCGCTGCAAGTGGGAAAGCGTTTGCGGGTGATGGTTTCCAACAACAACGCGGGCATCGATGATTGCCTGATTGGCGGGAAGATTGGCGGCGTGATCGCCGCGCAGTTCTGCGACGGCTACGATCTCGTGAATCAATGGACGTCGTATGGATGGAACGTCTTCACGCTGTCGAACGGTAACGATTACGGCGAAGTCGCCGCGGCGCTGAAAGCAATGGACGAAGTGGACCCGCAGGACCGCCGCCCAATCGTCGCGATCGGTAAAACCATTAAGGGCTACTGGCCCGCGGCCGCCGACGGAAAAATCACCGGCTACGCCGGCGATCAGTTGGTGAGTTACCCAAGCCATCCCTACGCGCTGAAGATGAACTCGGAGTATTTTGTCGCACTGGCGCAGACCTTCGAGAAGCATTACGGCGTGGAGTTCGAAGGAATTCGCAAGGGCGCGGTCAGCGACAATCGCGAGCGCTTGATCCAGTTCAAGACGAACATCGACGTGGTGATGTCGCTGCTCGACCGCAACGGATTGGGCGATCGCCTCGCCGATCGCCTCGTGGAAATCGGCGACACCGTGCGCGACGACGTGAAGTTGCGCATCTCAGCCGCGAGCGATCCGTTCCTCGACGATCGCCTGCGCGTCGCGGCGCTGCCTGAAGACCCGCAGAAGATCTCGATTCGCAATGCGATTTCCGGTGCGGAGAAGCAAGTTAGCATTGCGCTGTTCAAGAAACCGGGCGAGGTGGCCGGCGCGCGGCGCGCGATTTCCGAAATCATCAAGTGGATGAATTACGTCACTGACGGACGATTCTTCACGGTGGCCGCCGACCTTTCGGAGTCGATCAACGTGGAGCACGGCAGTTTGTGGGGACACTACAGTCCTACAGACAATCCGCTGGGCACGCGCTTGAAAGCACCCATTGAGGAAGCGGGCAATGTTTCCACCGCCATCGGGCTGGTGAGTCAAAGCGCTTCCGTCGATCCCGAAAAATTCGCCGGGGTGTGGGCCCTGAGCGGCACCTACGGCGCGTTCACGCCGCTGATGTACACTCCGGCGCGTGTGTGGAGTCAACAAAATCAGGACAGCAAATTCCGCGTCGGCGTGCTGCATATTCTCGCCGCGCACTCCGGTCCTGAAACCGCGGCCGACGCGCGCACCCACTTCGGCATCTTCGCGCCGCAAGTGTGGAAGCTGTTCCCGCGCGGGCAGGCGATCAATTTGAGCTTTTGGGATTACAACGATGTCGCGCCCGGCTATTTCGCGGCGGCGGAAATCGCAGCGCGCGATCCGCGCGTGGGCATCATCACACTGGAAGTGGCGCGTCCCGACTTCGCGGTCGCGGACCGCAACCATTTCGCCGACTCCGATCTGCGCGCTGCGGCAAAAGGCCTGTACGTGATCCGCGATTTCGCGCCCGACAAGCCGCGCCACGGTTACGTGATCGCGCAAGGATCGAGTTCCACTGTGAATCTGGTGAAAGTGCTGCCGAAGCTGGAGGCGGCCGGCGTGAACGTGAAGGTGATCGCCGCGATCAGCGAGGAGTTATTCGATCGCCAGCCGGAAGCGTATCGCAACTCGGT
>PLYW01000236.1:3952-4782 GCA_003151875.1 Acidobacteriaceae bacterium | reverse complement strand
TCGTGCACCAGCGAATCGCTGTACACCGTTAACCAACGGCGTAGCAGCGGCAGCCGGTAGGAGAAATCGAAGCTGGCGTGGCGCGCGCCCGGATCCTTGCGCGAGAACTTGACCTCAGGAGTGACGTCGTTGAGGCTGGTGAAGGCGGTCCAGAACGAACCGAAGGTGAGCGGTACGTGTCCCTGGCCGCCAAATACGTCGTTGCGCGTAAATCCGATCTCCAGGTTTTCCGTCGGCTTAAAGCTGGCCTTTTGTCCGAACATGTACGGCCCGGCGGGGAACTGATGGCCCTGGAGCGCTCCGAAATAGTTCGACACCTCGAACGGCCCCAGGAACTTTGACAGCCCCGGAACATTGACCGGCTCGGTGCGGTTGATTTGCAGCATCCAGAACGGAGCGGCATTATTGCTCATCAGCATGGCGCCGCTCTCGCTCGGTCCCCACCACATGCTTTGTCTGCCTACGGAAAAATCCAAGCCGCCAAATCTTGCCACGGCATAGGTATCCAACAACTGAAACTGGTTCGCAGAGAATGGGGTCGCGGGTTGCAGAGGATTTAGATCGACGTTCGCAATCACCTGCCGCACCGACAGCGGATATCCCGGGATGGTGGGCGCGTACTGGTACTCGCCATTGACGTAGAACGCAAACCGTCCGTCGTTGGCGCTGGCGCTGAATCCGGTGATGTTGTTAACACCCTGCCAGTAAGGGCGGCCGTAATCGTTGATCAGCGTCTGGCCGAAATGATAGCTGTCGTTCACCGGCGTTCCCGCAATGTCCATCACCCGCGTGTACACCGAATCCAGATGGATCGAGTCCACCGGTCGTCC
>PLYW01000236.1:413-3900 GCA_003151875.1 Acidobacteriaceae bacterium | reverse complement strand
GGACGGGGCGCCGATGTCTGTTCCGCCACGATCTTCAGATCGTCATCGAGGCTCGCATTGTGGCGTGTCTTGTAAATGTGCCGGCCGATTTGATAGCCGAGCAGCCCACCCACGAACACGTCCGACAAGAAATGCTCGTCCGAAGCGGCCCGCGCCAGACTGACTCCCAGCGCCAGACCGTAGGCCCCAACCTCAGCTACGGGATGGGGATACTCCTGCGCGACCACCGAGGCGAACGCCCAGGTCAGCGCGGCATGGTCCGATGGAAACGAAGTCCCGCCGTGGAAAAAGTTATTGTGGAAGTTCGACGGAATTGGCCGTTCGCGCCCTGTGGCATAGCTCATCGCGTAGTCAACGCCGAGGGCGTTGATCATCGCCTCGGTCGCCAGCACACCGGTTTCGCGCGCCCGCTCGTTATGGGCCAGATGTCCCCAGATATACATGGCGCCCGTCATCCCGGTCGCCGACGCCACTCCTGCATCCGAAGCGACTCTGAGCGCGTGCAGATGGTCGAGGCGCATGGCGTAGGAACTTTGCGGGTCGGTAACGAACAGTCCGGTGGCAATGCCGCTCATGGGGACCAGCCACTTGGCATCGCTGGGCTTCAGGTGAAATGGACTGGTCCAGATGTCTTTTTGATCTTCGGCCAGATGTTGCAGGAAGCGCGTCTCGTTCGGATGAGGCATGGAGCCATCGACCGCGACAGCAGTAGCTTGCGACGACGATGCGCTTGCACCCGGAGGAACTGCTGGCTGCTGCGCGCACACAGGAGGGCTGACGCAGGAAATCCCAACGGCCAGAGCGAACACAAGTTTAGTGAGGGATTCGGTCAAAAGGGCCCTTCGGGAGCTCATGTTTTGAAAGGGCACGGCTTCAGCCGTGCCGTTGTTAACCTGGAGAGTTGGGCTTTAGCCCCGGAGGGAACTCGCTCTTCCTCTCAACAACGAAGTCCCTCAGTGGCTAGAGCCGCCATAAATGACAGCGGTTATGGCACGGCTGAAGCCGTGCCCCTTCAAATCACATCCGCACAAAGAGTTTTTCAGCAGCCTGTGAAGCCGTGCCCCTTCAAGGCTACCTGTTCAAGCCGAAGCTGCGTAGTAGCGAAATATGCGCGTCAGCGCGGTGGCCATGTCGTCCACATCCTGTTCGGACATGGCGGAGGAGAGCGGCAAGGAGATGGTGCGTTCGCCCACAAACGAAGCGTTGGGGAAGTCCGAATCCACAAATCCGAACTGCTGCCGGTAGTAGGGGTGTTGATGCACCGGTATGTAGTGGATGCCTACGCCAATGTTCTCTGCATCCAGCGCAGCGATGATCGTTTGCCGATCAACCCCAAGCTTTTCCAACACCAGCAGCGGCGTAAACAAATGATAGGCGTGCCGCGATCCGGCGGCGGGCGGCGGAGGCAGCAACAGCGGAAGCTGCTTCAGACGCTCGGTGTAGGTGCGCCAGATTTGTTCGCGTTGCCGCCAGCGCTCCTCGATGGTTGTCAGTTGCGGCAAGCCCAGGGATGCGGCCAGGTCGGTCATGTTGTACTTGAAGCCTGCCGCGATGACTTCGTAGCCGGTGGGGCCGCCGACAAACCGGCTCCAGGCGTCAGCCGTCATGCCGTGCAACGACAGAATTTTGACGCGCTCGTACACTTGCCGGTCGCGCGTAATCACCATCCCGCCGTCGCCGGTGGTTATGTTCTTGGTGGGATAAAAACTAAAGCAGCCGGCATCGCCCATCAGCCCCGCCGGGACCCCGTGATGAGTGGCTTCGATGGCGTGCGCACAGTCCTCGATCACACGCAAACCATGACGGCGAGCGAGGTCGAGAATCGGGTCCATTTCGCAGCAGCGGCCACACATGTGGACGACCAGTATGGCCTTGGTGCGGGAAGTGATTCGCGCTTCGATTTGCGCAGGATCGATATTGAAGGTCGAGCCGCTGCAATCGACCAGAACAGGTTTCGCTCCGGTGTGCACGATGGAGTGAATGGTGGAGCAAAACGTCATGGCGGGAGCGATCACTTCATCGCCCGCGCCGATTCCCAGTGCGACCAGCGCCAGATGAATCGCAGCCGTGCCGCTGCTTACGCCCACGGCGTACGGCGCGCCTTTGTAGCGCGCGAACTCCTGTTCGAAGCGCTCGACCCTTCCACCCAGGCCGATCCAATTACTGCGCAGGCACTCGACGACCGAGGCGATCTCCGCCTCGCCAATTACCGGCGCCCCGAAGATCAGCCGCCGTTCACGCGCACGGATGGGCTCGCCGCCCGCGATTGCCGGAAGGCCGTTGGGTTCTTGAACTGGATGTGATGGTCCGCCTGTTAGCGGAGCGCGCTTCATAAGATTCAGTCTTGGAGTTCTAAATGTGAGGCGATTGTAAATGATTCGCAAGCCGTTGCGGTGGACCGGTGGCCGCAGGCTTGAATCGAACCACGCGTCTGACCCAGTCGGCTATACTGACACCACTTCCACTCTATGCCCTTCACCGTATCCCACGTGGCCGCCGCGCTGCCTTTGCGCCGATTAAACCTGGTNNGGGACCACCAACTATCGCAGCTTGGGCCACCAGTTCCCCGGTCTCATCGAATTCACGCTCCCGGCCTCCCTCTTCGCGCTCTGGGTGTTTCATGCCGCCATCAAGCGGCCGGTCGTAACCTTGCTGCCCAGCGGCATGCAGCAGAGACTGCGCGGCCAATTCGGACCATTCAAGTTCGGCGGCCCTGCCCGGTTCATGGCTATCTTGTTTTCCCTGGCGCTGGGCATTGCCACGCATGTGGTTTGGGATGCGTTTACTCATCCATTTTCCTGGCCAGGATGGCGCTGGGCTTGGCTGCTACGTTGGGTCAAAGTTCCGCTGCTAGGACCCATGCCGACGTCCATGGCCCTGCAGTACGCGAGCACCGTGATTGGACTGGTCGCGCTCGCGGGCTGGGTCCTGCTCTGGTATCGCAAGACCGCGCCCCAGCCCGTGGTCGGGGCGGCGAAAGCCAACTCCGGTCNNTTTTGGCAAGTGCTGATTTACTGCGTGATGATTTCGTCCCATCAAACCTGGTGATCAGCTAAGCTCGTGGTGCAGCCAGCGAGATCGCCATGCCTTTGGTTAGTGTCATCATGAACGTCCGCAATGGAGCGTCCACGCTCCGCGAAGCGTTGGACAGCGTGCTCATGCAGACCTTCCATGACTGGGAGCTGATCGTTTGGGATGACCGCTCCAGCGACGACAGCGCGCAAATTATCACCGAGTATAAGGACCCCAGAATCCGCTACTTCCTGTCGCAGGAGCAGACCTCACTCGGCAAGGCCAGGGGCGACGCCATTCGACAGGCGGCGGGAGCGTGGCTGGCCTTCCTCGATCAAGATGACATTTGGCTGCCCCGCAAATTGGAAATGCAGATGGCCCTGGCGGACGATCGCACCGGCTTGATCTATGGGCGGACCGTCAGGTTCTATCCCCGCGGCTTGGAGCGCGACTACGACCAGACGCACGAGTTCAC
>PLYW01000236.1:212-340 GCA_003151875.1 Acidobacteriaceae bacterium | reverse complement strand
TGAATCAGGAAGTGCTCTGGCTGATTGACCAGTGGGTCGGTGAACTCGATCCGCGGACCGTCGCACTCTGTCGCCAGAGGCACTTCACCGCCATTGCGCTGGCGGAGATGCGGAGGCCGGCCACCGCG
>PLYW01000236.1:0-141 GCA_003151875.1 Acidobacteriaceae bacterium | reverse complement strand
GCAATGGCTGAAGGTGGTCTTGGCCAACGACGCCCATCTTCCTATATCCGCTTTCAATTGAAATATACGGAACTTGGTAACGCTCAAGAGACTTAATTAGTTCCTGCACATGCCCGGGCCTGGTCAAGTCGGTGTCAGTGA
>PLYW01000111.1 GCA_003151875.1 Acidobacteriaceae bacterium | reverse complement strand
GCGGCAAACAGGTCCGACTTCAGCAACGCCGTGAAGCGTTGATCATCGGTCTTAAAGTGCATTTGCAGCAGATCGTGAGAATTGTCGACCGTGGTGTTGTCGAGTGCCAGCTTCTCCGCCGGAGTGGCGTTCATTTTGCGATACAACACTCCCGCCTTCAGCAGCGAGGCCATGGTGGCTGCGGTCATGGTATCGGAAGTTTTGACATTCAGGTCGAAGGTTACCCCATTGCTGAAGTTCATGGTGTAATCCGAGGCCAGCAGCCGCTTCTTCACCACGTCGTAGTCACCTATAGAGGCCGCTTCCCCCAGCGCCGACCGCAGCATGGTCTGCGTCCCCGGCTGATCGAGCACGCTCCAAATCGCCGCGCTGTCCACGCTGGTGATCAGATCGTCAATGGTAGTGTTGGATTGCAGGGACTCGGCGCTGTTGTCGCGCACGTCGATCGCGCCTTTGATGGAAGCACTCTCGCCGAACAAGATGGTACTGGGGTCAAGGAACACCAGGTGCATGCCCGTGCCCATGGGGTAGATGTAGGAGAGCAGATACTTCTCCGGCTTGATCTTCTTCAGGCGCATCTTCTGCAGAAATTCCTTCTGCTTGAAAGGGCCCTGGGCAATGCCGATGCTGCGCAGACCGCCTTTGGCCGAGCGATAGGTAACGAAGGTGAGTTGCTCCATGTCTTTGTCAGGATCGATGCCCGCGCCCCTCAGGGCGTTCTCGAATTCCTTTAGGTTGTCGGGCAGGACGCGGTCCTTGAGGGCGCGCGCCGATGACGAATCCCGCAGTGTGCGGTAATCGATGGAGATGATCTGCTGGACCGCCGATGGAACCACGGTGCGGGCATTGCTGCTCAGAGGCGCCGCGAGTGCGGGCAGGCAGAAAACGGCGCTCAGAAAAAGGCCTGTCAGGAACTGCTTCATGNNGCACTTCCAATGCTAACGAACAAAGGTTTAGACGTTAGACGCGCAGCAACATCACCACGGCTCACGATTAGAGGACAATGCTGACTATCCACTCGCCACTATCCACTGACCACTAACTCCGCGCCCCCGCCACCCGCTTCCGCACATCCGCGACAAAAGCCTCATCCTTGATGTCGGGGAGATTGATCTCCACGTTCGCCAGCGCGCCCTCAACCGCGGCCCGCGCCAAACTCGCACCCACGGCCAAATCCGATGCCATCTTCGGATTGGTGATCGGCCGCAGCGATTCAAGTATCTGCCGCACTTCCCTTCCCCGCTCGGCAACCAGCAATGGAACCAGCGTCGCCTTTTTGGTTGCCGCTTCGATCTCAGCCTTCGCCTCGGGATGGTCCTTCGCTTTCTTGAACGCCGCCATCACCTCGTTGAACGACGCGGCATCGGCGTCAATCGACACCTTGAACTGTTCGCGCAACTCGGCCAGCCGCGCCAAGGCATCGCTTAACTGGCGCTCGTATTGCGAATAAGCCTTCTTGCCGCGCGACATTCCGGCGACCATACCGCCCAGCGCCGCAGCCATCGCCGCGGTGGCAGCGGCGGCGCAACCTCCGCCGGGCGCAGCTGTGGGCGCGGCGAGCTGCTCGATGAACGGCTCGACCCCGGAGCGAATTCCGCCGACTGCTATCTTGCCACTCATCACGGCTGCCAGGCGGTTCTCCAGAATCAGCGACGAGTCGAAGTTCTCGATCTGCAGAAACCACTCCGCCGCGTCTTCCAGCGCTTTCTTGGGAATCAAGCCGACGATCTCGCTTGACACCGGCACAACGCCATAGCGCGCGGCCTCGCGCTTCACATATTCGAATACGCGCGCGATCGGCGTCTGGTCGGTGTCGGTCAGGTTCATGGAGACCTGTGCCAGCCCGCGTACCGGCACGCCCATTCCCTTGACGTAACGCAGGCCACCGTTGGAAAAGCGCACGGTCTTGGCGATCTTCTTCGCAATCTCGACATCGGGAGTATTGAGATAGACGTTGTAGGCAACGAGAAATTTGCGCGCGCCAACGATGGTCGCGCCTGCCGTCGGGTGCAGCTCGGCGTTGCCAAAGTCGGGCTTGCGCGCCGGATTTGTCTTCAACTCCTCGCGAATGCCTTCGAATTGGCCGCGACGCACGTTCTCCAGGTTCTGGCGTTCAGGCGTTTGCGCGGCCGCTTCGTACAGGTAAACCGGCACCTGGTATCGCTTCCATATTTCCTCGCCGACACGCCGGGCAATGGCGACACAGTCTTCCAGCGTCACACCTTCGATCGGAATGAACGGAATCACGTCGGCGGCGCCCAGCCGGGGATGCGCTCCGGTGTGCTTGGTTAGGTCGATAAGCTCGGCGGCTTTGCCAACTCCGCGCACCGCGGCCTCCGCCACGTTCACCGGATCGCCGACCAGCGTGATGACACAGCGGTTGTGGTCGGCGTNNTAGCTGTTACCTAATCTCGGCGATCTTGGGCGGCGGTCATCGATCACGAAAGGTAAGTCCGCTAGTCAACCGTCTGCTTCTTCCGGTTGAGCGGGAACATGAGGCGAAGCGGCAAAACCCGTTCGCGACGGCGTTCGGCGTCCAGCGTGTTGGTCCTGGCTTTGAGCAGATCGTCGAGCGAAATCATGCCTATGAGTTTGTGCGCGCCGTCGCGTTCCACCACCGGAAACCGCGTCAAGCCAGTTTCCGCCATGCGATAGACAACCACTCGCAGCGGCTCATCCGGATAGGCCACCTTGGGATCTCGCCTGATCAACTCCGCCAGCCCGTGGCCATTGCCGTGCTTGATCAAGTGTTGCAGCTCCTGGCGCGGAACTACGCCGATAAGGTTCTTGTCCTGGTCGACGACGGGATACAGGCGCTGCCGCCGCGGGCTATGTCCATCGTGCAGTGAGCGGGCCAATTCGGCCACCGGCGTTTCCGCGGCAATGGCGACAATGTTCGAGCGCATCACCTCGCGTACGAACAGAATCTCCAAAGGATCGACCGAGTATTCGCGGCTCAAATGGTAGCCACGGCGGGCGACCTTCTCGGTCAAAATCGAGCGCCGCAGGGTCAGCACGGTGAAACCATGCGCCACCACCGACGCCAGCAGCAAGGGGAGAATGACGTTAACGTCATGGGTAAGTTCAACCACGAACACCACGCCGGTGAGGGGCGAACGCATGGTGCCCCCCAGGATGGCGCCCATGCTGACCAGCGCCCAGAAGCCAGCCCCTTCGTTGGGCAGAAAGCCGCTCAGGAGTGCACCCAGCGCCCCGCCCATCATGAGCAGCGGAGCCAGCACACCACCCGACGTTCCCGAGCCGAGTGATACCGCCCAGATGATGGACTTAACCAGCAAAATGCCTGCAATGGCGCCAAGCACGACCTTGCCTTGCAGCAGCGCTCCAATGGTGTCGTAGCCCACGCCCAGAGCCTGCGGAAAGATCAATCCACCCAAGCCGATGACTAGGCCGCCAATGACCGGCCACCACATCCAATGAAAGGGCAGCTTGAGGAAGGCATCTTCCGCGGCATAAACCGCCAGGGTGAGCAGCGCAGAAAGTGCGCCTGCCAATATCCCCACCAGAATGCAGCCCAGCAGACCCTCCGGCCCAATAAACGCGGGATGGGGCAGCGTGGGAAATAACGGTCCCATGCCGATGATGTAGCGTCGCGTCGCCGCGGCTGCTACGCTGGCCAACGCTACCGGAATCAGGCTTCGCGGCTTCCATTCAAACAACAGCAATTCAACCGCCAGCAGCACCGCGGCCAGCGGGGAGGCGAAGGTCGCCGACATGCCTCCGGCGGCGCCGGCCACCAGCAGAGTTCGGCGCTCGGCGCTGGTGAGATGGAAAAGCTGGGCGACGAGGGAGCCAAACGCGCCACCCGTCATGATGATTGGCCCTTCCGCTCCGAAAGGACCACCTGAGCCAATGGAAATGGCAGATGAGAGTGGCTTCAGGATGGCGACCCGGGGTTCGATCCGGCCTCCCTTGAGC
>PLYW01000001.1 GCA_003151875.1 Acidobacteriaceae bacterium | reverse complement strand
GGAGCGCAATCTCCTGGGCAAGCAGAACCGGCTGCTGTTCCCCTTGCCTAATCGAGGGGCCAGCGGGAAGTACGGATTGGTGCGTTGCAAGGAACGACTGGGTGGTCTGCTGAAGTACTATGAGCGGGAAGCGGCATGAGCCTTCGGTCGGGTAAACCCCCCTTCCTCGGAAGCGAAGATGAGTTTTTGACCATAGGACTTCGCATGACTCCGGCAATGGCTGCTGGCGTCACAGACCGGCTGTGGGACGTGGCGGACTTGGTTGCTCCTTGGGAAGCATACGAGCGGAGGGCGGAAAGAGCGGCGTAAGGGTGGCTAGTGGTGCCCTCGAAGAAGAGCAAACCCGACAAGAAAATCATGCAGCCAATTGTACGTACAGTACGAGAAGGCATGTTTGTTGCGCATTGTTATCTTGCATGTGGGCACTTGATCACCATACCCACAGAAGACCTCGAAGAATCGGCACCCCCTTCCTCGATTGAATGCTGGGCGTGTGAAGAGGAAAGCAAGAAGGGAAGTCCGGCAAAGTAGCCCACTACCGGAAACTTCCCCTTCCTTGACAGCCAAGATGAGTTTCTTGACCATAGGGGTACAAATTTGGATAGATGATCGTCAGAGACGTCGGGGGAAGACAAGACCACGGACGAGCGAAAGCGCAGTGATACCATTAACGCTTGAACTGTTGGAGCTGGTATTGCAATCAAAGAAAGGATACACATGGACATTCAAAGCATAGTGGCACAACTTAGGCAGGAAGCTAGTCGTATCGAACACGCAATTGCA
This sequence comes from Acidobacteriaceae bacterium, assembly GCA_003151875.1. Taxonomy (GTDB): domain Bacteria; phylum Acidobacteriota; class Terriglobia; order Terriglobales; family Acidobacteriaceae; genus Bog-257. The sequence continues at coordinate 4,886 of PLYW01000001.1, read as the reverse complement.
GCTCTCGCGGGACTAGGTTCCCGGCCCGCACGGCGTGGTCGTCCGCCTAAGAGGACCCAGGCTAAGCCAACGAGTGTCAAGAGACGGCGCCGTATGAGCCCGGCAGCACGTGCCAGAATCGGGGCTGCAAAGAAGGCCTGGTGGGCAAAGCAGAAAGGCAAGTCTGGACCCAAAAAGGGTACGGCCGTCTCCAAGAAGACCACCGGTCGCAAGCCGATGAGTGCAGCTATGCGGAGGAAGTTGTCGGCGTTGATGAAGGCGCGGTGGGCAGCGAAGAAAGAGTCGAAAGCATAGTTCAAGGTCTGAACGTCGCTGTCCGGCGGCTGGTTTTACTCTCGGCCTCCATTCCTACCAGTGCTGGTAATCACTGTCGCATAATTGATTGCGTACCGAGAGAGTGATCAGCAATGACGTAGAGTGGCACCCACGACTGCGGGCAGCGGCTGGGGTGCCTCATGCCTGACACTGACATTCAGGGCCTCACCAGTTATCATTCTTCTTTCTCTGCCGTTTCTTTGCGCCGCTGCCAAAACTATCTTTGTGGCGGACGGCGCCGTCGAGGCCATTGTGAGTACACCTGTCAGGACCCGCGCGCCGAAACTGCATCCGATAACCGTTTCAGCGCAAAGGCGTGAAGCAGTTGACAAGGCACGACAGAGTTGGATTCGCAAGCTCATCGATCTCTCCCGACGTAACAATCTGCTCTACTATCGCCCGCTGAAAACTGGGACACTGGATCTGTCGTCTGCAGATCCTGAACGAATGGCACTGTTGCTGTCCGGCGAAGAGCCAGTGCCAGTTGGCAAGTTGCTTCCCGACAGGAAGGACGAGGCGCTTATCATCCAGCTTCGTGACATTGCCCGACGGGCACTGGCGAATGCTGAAGAAAAGGGATTGCAGACGCTATTTGTCGCACTCGGCAAGGCTACGTGGCAGGCGGACGATGGTGGCCGGCCAGCTGATGCGCCAGTGCTTCTATTCCCCGTTGCACTTGAAACAAAGGGAAGTCACTCCTTCGCTATCAACCGTGCCGGTGCGGTTCAGGTCAACTTGGTTCTTTTGCATGTCCTGGAGACACAATTCGGCGTCAAACTAACCTCGGAGGACTTAGCTGCTCATCTCGTCGGAGATGAAGAGGACGAGCCGTTCGATCCGAAGCCGCTCTACAAATACTTATCGAAGCGTGCGGCGGACGTGCCTGGTTTCGAATTGAAGCCCGCAGCGATCTTGGGGAACTTTGCTTTCCAGAAGATGGCGATGGTCAAGGATCTTCAGGAGCGCGCCAACGAGTTGGCAGCGCATGACATTGTCGCGGCAATCGCGGGCGACAAGGACGCACGTAAAGCAGTCAGTGCGTCGCAACAAGACTTTGACCCGAAGGAACTTGACCGCATTCCGCCCGAAAACGAGTTCATCGTACTGGACGCCGACTCCAGCCAACAGTGTGCCATTGCGAGCGTTCTCGCTGGTCAAAATGTTGTTATCCACGGACCACCGGGGACCGGCAAGAGCCAGACCATCGCCAACTTGGTTGCGACATTGACTGCCACAGGCTACCGGATTCTGTTTGTAGCTGAAAAGCGCGCGGCATTAGGGGTCGTACTCCGTCGGCTGCGTGAAGTCGGATTGGAGCACCTCGCTATAGACCTGCACGGCGCAGATCTTTCGCCAAAAAAAGTCATGCAGCAGGTAGCAGAGGCCCTGGACAAGGTGCGGAACGCTGTGAAGGTCGATTGCGACAGCGTCCATCAGCAACTTGTGGACCGACGTGGACGACTGAACGAACACGTTGAGCGCGTTCACTCCAAGCGGGAGCCAACCGGACTCAGCGTTTACGAGATGCAGGGGAAACTTCTGCGTTTAGGCAGCGCGGCCAAGACGACAATCCGGTGGCGCGGCGGTGGGTTGGACCAGCTCACCCCAGAAGTGGCAGAACGCGTACGTGATCTCCTGCTGGAGGCTAGTGGATTCGAGTCGCTTTTTCTTAGAACCGATCCTTCGCCGTGGACCGGGGCCAAACTGCCGAATGGCGAGGCTGTACAACGCGCTCTTGATCTGGTCTCCCGCGCGACTGAAGTAACATTTCCCGCGTTCGCCGGCTCATTGCGCATCGTCCTTGGACAATGCCGACTGCAATGGCCAACCTCGGTGGGAGCTGCAAGAGAACTCGTTGAGTTGATTGCTTCGGTTCAAACCACCTTGGCTAAGTACAGCGCCGACGTTTATGTACAGGATCTGCCCTCATTACGACGCGATCTGGGAAAAGGGGCGGCAGGCTGTCTGTCCGGCGCCTGGGCCTGGATAACTGATGCCGCATATCGCCGGGCGCGCAAAACTGCGCGTGCATTGCGAACCGCCGGATCCGCTCACGTTAGGCTGTTATGTGCTGAGATGAAGGAAGCACAGCAGCAGAAGGATCAGTGGAAGATACTCGGGGAAGAGGGGGCCCTGCCGTGCGTCGTAGCAGATCACGGAACTCATCGTACCGCGTTCGATGCCCTGTTTGGCGATGTATCAGCAATCTCCTCCATTCTCCCGGACAGAAATATCGAAGAGTTAACCGTCGAGGAACTGGGAGACCTATTTTCGCTTCTTGCAGCCGATGCATCCACTCCACATGAGATTCCAAAGCTCACCAAAATAGAAGACGGGCTCGGTTCGGCTGGTGTCGGCAGCCTCGTTGCCGAAATCCGCAAGAACAAACCCGCAAGTGATGTGTGGAGACGCATGTTTCAGTACGCATGGTTTGCATCAACGCTTGATGCAGTGGGCCAAACTGATCCCGATCTCCGGGGTTTCAAGGGCAAGACCCACAACCGATACGTTAACGACTTCGAAACACTGGACGAAGAGCGGATTTCCATCGCTGCTGAACGGGTGCGACGAGCGCACGGTATGCATGCCATTGAGGCCATGAACGCACGACCTGAGCAGCAACACCTCATCAAGGGCGAAGCCATGAAGATGCGGAGGCACCTCCCGCTACGAAAGGTGTTCGCACAATCTGCCGAGGTGCTGACAGCAGTATGTCCTTGCTGGATGGCCAGCCCGCTCTCGGTCAGCCAGTTGCTAGATGGCGGCAAACAGTATTTCGATTTCGTCGTTTTCGATGAGGCCAGCCAAGTGCTACCCGAAGATGCGGTTCCAGCTATTCTGCGCGGCAAGAAGGTAGTGGTCGCAGGAGACAACAAGCAATTGCCGCCAACCACCTTCTTCGCCGCAGGCGATGAAGAGGAATTCGCGGCCGACGAAGAAGCTGGCGCAGCCGAAGGTTTCGAGAGCCTGCTGGATATGATGATCCCATACGTCCGGTCGTGTTATCTCGATTGGCATTACCGCAGCCAGGACGAGGCACTCATCAACTTCTCCAACTTCTATGTGTACCAGGGCCGCCTTGTCACCTTCCCAGGCCCAGGCGGCCCATCTGTCATCAGCCATGAGTTAGTCCCACAAGAGTTGGGGGCGGATGGTCAGGAAGAAAGTGTGGCCGCCGAGGTTAGGAAAGTTGTCGAGCTTGTCATTCGCCACGCCCGTGAGCATCCAAGCCAGACACTTGGTGTTATCACTATGGGAATCAAGCACATGAATCGTGTGCAGGCGGCACTCGATCGAGAGCTGGAGAATCATCCTGATCTGGAACCATTCTTTGATCCGAATGCTCAAGAGCGGTTTTTCGTTAAGAATTTGGAACGAGTGCAGGGTGATGAACGTGATGCCATCATCATCAGCATCGGGTATGGAAAAGACAGGGCTGGCAATCTCCCGCTGCGATTCGGTCCACTACTCTCGGAAGGCGGGCGGCGCCGCCTGAACGTAGCCATTACGCGTGCTCGTCAGAAGCTGACGCTTGTCTCTTGTTTTAACCACATGGATATTGACCTCGCTCGTGTGCGTGTAGGAAGTGGCGTCGAACTTCTGCGGGATTACCTCCAATACGCAGCCTCGAAGGGCAAGATGCTAGGTGATGCGCACCTGACAACCGTACCCTTAAACGACTTTGAAGCGGACATCTTTGATGTTTTGTCTGGTCAGGGTCTGAAGCTGCTGCCCCAGCTTGGTGCGTCCCGCTTCCGAATCGACATGGTGGCGGAACATCCGAAAAATCCTGGGCGCTTCGTATTGGCGATCGAGTGCGACGGTGCAAGCTACCATTCCAGCTACACGGCACGCGATCGTGACAGGCTTCGCCAGCAGCAGTTGGAGAAGCTCGGCTGGCGATTTCACCGCATCTGGTCAACGGACTGGTTTATGCGGAAAGAGGATGAGGTTAAGCGCGCAATGCTGGCATTTCAAGCCGCGGTGGAGTATGCGGACCAACTCGACGCGGGTCCGGTGCACAACGGTACTGGAGACGACAGCGGCAAGGAAAAGCGGACCGCGAACGGCGGGAACGGGTCTGCCAAGAAGCGGGGCCCGCGCCCGGTTCCACTGCGAACCTCAATCACACAGTACAGCTCTTCTGATCTCGTGCGACTGATCGGGTGGCTGTCCTCCGATGAGCAGTTGCGCACTGACGACGAGATCGTGTCGGAGATGGTTTCGATGCTGGGATTTAGCCGCTGCGGCGCCAGGATCGAAGCCGCGGTTCGGAATGCCCTCCAGATATTCCGTACCCGCCCGCAATGAACAGCATGTGGTCCGCGCGGGCCGCAAAGTTAAGGATGCCGGACCTCTGCAGCATGGAAGAGTGACAGAGGGCCGCCGCAGCCGTTTGCCATTCCCAGACAGCCGCACCCACTACCTCGAGCTACCTCAGCAGTTTGGTATTGGGTGAGGAGGTCCGCTCTGTGATCGGATCGTCGGGGCGTAGTCAAGTACAGAAAATCGGTCAGGTCAATCGCTTAGGCACGAATACAATCGTTGGAGTGTTCCTTTTTCGCCGTGCG
>PLYW01000011.1 GCA_003151875.1 Acidobacteriaceae bacterium | reverse complement strand
CCGAGGAAAAAGATCCCTTCGACGAGATCGATTTCGGCTCGTTCTTCTCGGAATACCTGGATCCCGGCCTGCGCACCTCGATCGAGATGGAAGAGAGCGAGAAGCCCTCCTTCGAGAATTTCCTTTCCAAACCCACTACCCTCACCGACCACCTGATGTGGCAGCTGGGCTCGCTGCACGTCAACGAGGACGTGTACCGCGCGGCGGAGTTGGTGATCGGGAACCTGAACGAGGAAGGCTACCTGACCGCAACGGACGATGAGCTGCTGGGGCTGGCCGATGAGGAACAAGCGTCCAGCTTCGATTCGCAGGCCCCGAAATTGTCCGCAGCCAGCGCGGACCCACCGGAGGAAGCCGCGGCGGCCGTCCTGCCGGCCGAGAATGACCTGGCACCGGAGACTACAGAATCCACGGTGGCCATAGCTGAGGAAGAGTCCTTGGCGAGTGAGGCGCAGGGTCAGGAAGCCGTAGCTGAGGTTCCCCGTCCCACCCTCGTCCCCCCGCGGACCGTGCCGGCCCGGGTGCCTTTTAGCCGCGACGCGCTGCGCGAAGCCATTGACCTGGTGCGCCAGATGGACCCTATCGGAGTTGGAGCGCGCGATTTGCGGGAATGCCTGCTGGCGCAGTTGCAGGGCTTGAAGCGCGTCGATCGCAAGCACGTCAATGGCAGTCATGCCGCCGAACTCGAGGCGCTGGACGATGCCATCGTGCTGGTGACGGAACATCTGCACGCCTTGCAGAACAAGCGCTACAAGGAAGTGGCCAAGGCCATGGGCCGGCCCCTGGAAGCGGTGATGCACGGCATGGACTTCATTCGCACTCTCGATCCACGTCCCGGCCTGCGCTACAACAAGGCCGAAGCCCGGCTGATCGAGCCGGACGTGGCCTTCGTCAAGCAAGGGGAGGAATATCTCGTCCTGATGAACGACGAGGAGATTCCGCAATTGCGTCTGAACCCGACCTACCGGCGACTCTTGAGCCGCGATGTGGCGGAAAAAGACGTGCGCAATTACGTCAAAGAGCGCTATAAATCGGCCATCCAGCTCATCAAGAACATCGAACAGCGCAAGCAGACCATTTTGCGCGTGTGCTATTCGATTCTGGCGCGCCAGCGCGATTTCCTCGACCGTGGCATTGATTTCCTGAAGCCGATGATGATCAAGGAAGTGGCGGAGGAGATCGGGGTCCATCCCTCGACCGTCAGCCGCGCCGTAGCCAACAAGTACGCTCACACCCCGCAAGGCGTTTTCGAACTCCGATACTTCTTCAGCGAGAGCGTCAATGGACCTGAGGGCGGCGGCACCTCGCTGCTGATCCTCAAGCGCCGAGTCAAGAAGCTCATCGAAGAGGAAGATCCCACCAGGCCGTTGACCGACGAGCAGATCACCCGCATCCTCCAGTCGCAGGGCATCCAGGTCACTCGCCGCACGGTTGCGAAGTACAGGGAAGACATGCGCATCCCGAGCACCCACCAGCGCAGAGTAAAGAACTAGCGGCTGTACCGGCGCCTCGTCCGGTTCCGACAACGCGCGGATTTTGTCCTCGGGCGGGTCTAACTTGAAGGGACGCCGTTGTGAGAAATGCGCCGCGGCTAGGACAGCAAATTAATCAAACCGGCTGCGGCAAGGAGGGAGCTCAATGACAGTAGAATACTTCGGCAAGCAATACGAAATTACTCCCGCCGTTCGTGATGAGGTCGAATTGGGCCTCACCAAGCTGACCAAAATCCTGGGCGAAAACATCAAAAGCAAAGTCATCCTGTCGGTGGAAAAGCACCGCAACATCGCGGAAATCACGGTGAAGCGGCGGCGCGGCCATCTGGTGGGACTCGCCGAGGCAACGGACATGGTGGCCGCCGTCACCCAGGCCCTGGAACATATCGAGACGCAAGTGCTGCGGCACAACGGCCGCCGCCGCAATATTGGCCGTAAACCGAAAGACAAGAGTTGGACGGAGCCTGTGGCGGCAGAAAGCGAGATGCAGATCTCCGTGGGCGCCAATCCGGCGACCGCGGTCCCGGTGGTGGTGCATAAGTTTCCCTCCATCGCCCGCACCACCGAGGCGCACCTGGTGCACACCACCGACTCCATCGCCATGCGGCCCATGACCATCGAGGAGGCGGTCAAGGAATGCGAATTCCGCGATCGCGCAGTATTCGTCTTCCGCGATCCCAAGGGGCAGGTGAAGGTCTTGCACCGCCGGAAGGACGGCAAAATCGAGTTGATCGAAGTGCCGTAAAAGCTGTTCGGAGACAAACGGGCGCCGATTTCGGCGCCCTTTTTGTTTGCTGGCTAGCGCTCGATCACTTTGGGGACTTTGAAGAAGACGCCGTCTGAAGCGGGGGCATTGCGCAATGCTTCCTCGTGGGGCAGCGAAGGACGCGGTTCGTCGGCCCGCATGGCGTGAGCGCTTCCCTGGGTACCGCTCGTCTCATCGGCTTTAGCCGAGCTGTTGGCGACTTGCGCCATCGGCTCGATGTTGGCCGTGTCCAACTCGTTCAGCCGGTCAATGTAGCCGAGGATGGAGTTCAGGTCCTTCAGCATGCGGGTGCGCTCATCTGCGGTCAGTTCCAGATGCGCCAGGTCGGCGACGTAGGAGACATCTTTATCGGTAACCATTGCTCCACCCTCCAGCCCAGGACCGGTGTATCCGCTCGTCCGGGTAGTGCGGGCCCTCAAGCCCGCACTAGCCGAGCCACAACATCTCTAGAATTGCTCTAGCGCGACGGCCGCTCCGCTTGGTTCCTTACCACAAACTTGATCGCGTTCACCG
>PLYW01000148.1 GCA_003151875.1 Acidobacteriaceae bacterium | reverse complement strand
GCAAGCTGATGGGTCCGTTTGCCCAGCACTGGGCGGAACTCGCTCCCGAGGTGCTGCGGCCGGTCCATTTGCTTACCCGGCATCCCTTGCTGCTCGCGCATTTGGGGCTGGTCGGATTTCCGTCGGCGACCGCGATTGCCGAACATTGGTTTCGCGACGCCAGAACCAAGGCGCTCTTCGCCGGACTGGCGGCACATTCCGTTCTTGCCCTCGACGAACCGCTGAGTGCCTCCTTTGGGGTGATGCTGGGCGCGGCAGCGCATGCCGTGGGGTGGCCCATCCCGCGCGGTGGCGCGCAATCCATCACCAACGCGCTGTGCGGATACCTTGCCACCCTGGGAGGCACGCTTCACCCGTCCACCCGCATTGAGAGCCTCGCCGCGATGGGTGACTATGCTGTCACCCTCTGCGATGTGACTCCGCGCCAGTTGCTGGGGATGGCAGGCGAGCGGCTGTCTCCGTCGTATCGGCGTGAGCTGGAGAAGTACAGTTACGGCCCCGGCGTCTTCAAAGTTGATTACGCTCTGTCGGGCCCGATTCCGTGGCGGGCCGCCGAATGCTTGCGCGCCGCAACCGTGCATCTGGGAGGCACGCTGGAAGAGATTGCTGCGTCCGAGGAAGCCATGCGGCATGGACACCATGCCGAGCGCCCGTTTGTTTTGCTGGCGCAGCCCAGTTTGTTCGACCCTACGCGCGCCCCGCAAGGGAAACATACCGCGTGGACTTATTGCCACGTGCCGAATGGTTCGCAGTTCGACATGCTTGGCCGCCTGGAGGCGCAGATCGAGCGCTTCGCGCCGGGATTCCGCGACTGCATTCTGGCGCGGCGGGTACTCACTCCGGCGTCGCTCGAAAGCATGGACGCCAACCTGGTGGGCGGAGACATCGGTGGCGGAGCGATGAACCTGCGGCAGTTCCTGTTTCGTCCTACGCGGCGGCAGTATGCAACTTCCGCCCACGATATCTATCTCTGCTCGTCTTCCACTCCACCGGGCGGCGGGGTGCATGGCATGTGCGGCTACAACGCCGCTAAATTGGCGCTGTCGCGACTGTGAACCGCTCTAGCTTTTGGGAAAGTTGTCGAGTCTCGACAAGTCCGCCGCGTCCTCGAACTCGATTGCGAAATAATCATGCAGGCATCGGCGGACTTCATCGTTGCTGCCAAGCATGCTCTCTTCGCGACGATCTCCGGCAGTGACGATCAGCCGCCCATTGGCCAAGGTAATGCGGCCATCGCGTGTTGCCTTGCTACAGATCCAACCTTTGGTGAAGCCGGACTCCGGTGAAGTCTGCTGGAAGGTTGACATCTCCTCGTAGTCGCTGAGCTGCCTCGGCACGTCCCGAAAAATGTAAAGCGGCACCTCGCCTTTGTCATCCTGACGCAGCAACTGCCACTCGGCTTCCAACGGCGACACGAGGTAGCGATGCCCATTCACCTGGTCACCGCCGCCGGCGCGAAACACCATCGGATCGACAAACGAATCTCCGAATCCCACATCCACCAGCCACGGCTCTTCCAAATCAACCCGTAGCAACATGTGATCGAACTCGGGGCCGAAACCGCCATCGTCACGGCGCACTCGGGCAGAGAGCATCTGGACCCGGAAGCCGAGGGCGATCAGCAGTCCGCAAAACAGCCCATTCAGTTCGTAGCAGAAGCCGCCACGATTACGCCGCACAATCTTGTCATACAGCAAAGCAAGGTCAAGCCAGATCGGCGTCTTCAGCGCAATATCGAGATTCTCGAAGGGAACGGTAAATAGATGTTGGCGGTGCAAGCCACGCAACGTAGCGGAAGAGGGTTGGCGCGGGCCGTCATATTCAATGCGGCGCAGATACGACTCGACATCCATCCCTACACCTGCAGCTCGCCTTGCAGCCAGCCAGCCTCCTGCAACTTCGGTTCGGCGGTCAGGTCAAGAACCAGGTTCTCCAGGATCAGCCGCTTGCTGGGAGGATTGGAACGCAACGCCAAGTCCGCGCGCGCCACGCGGCGGATGGCGCTGGTCAGTTCGCGACGTGACTTGTAGCGTCGCGCCTGCCGGATAATGTCTTCCGCGGCGAAAGGCGGAATGCGGAAGCCCTGCCACAAAACCTGCCACAAGGCGCGCGAGTCGCGCACATTGCGTTCCAGGATGACCAGCATCTGGCGGAAGGTGCGCGCTAGCATGTAGAGGTGGCCGATCGCCGCTTCGTCGCCGTTGCCGGTGCTCAGGATGGCGTCGAGCACACCCAGGGCCCGAGCGCGGTCGCGCGCCGATATGGCGTCGGTCAATTCATAGAACGACCGTTGCTTGGCAGCGAGCACCAGGGTCTCGACGTCGCCCAGGGTAATCCGTTTCTTGTCGCCGACGAAAAGAACCAACTTCTCCAGTTCGTTGGCGACCATCATCATGTCGCCGCCCAGAGAGTCCACCAATTCGCGTGCGGCATCGCTGTCGAGCATCACGTCCTCGGCACCGGCGGTTTCCGTCGCCCACTTCACCGCATCACCTTCGTCCACGCGGGCGAACTCCAGCAGCTTGCAATACTCGCCCAGGGTTTCGCGGATGCGGTCGTAGCGGTCTTTGTCGCTCAGGTCCATGCGGCGCACGTCGGTGGGAATGTTGATGTGATCGGCCACGAAGATGAGCAGCGCATCCGGGTTGGGATCTTTGAAGTAATCGTCGATGGCGGCGAATTCGTCGTCGTGTTTGCCGCGCCCGTAAAGGTTCTTGACGCCGCGAATGAAGAAAACCTGAAAGGGCGACATCAGAGAAGGAGTGCGCGCCTGATCGAGAATGTGCTGCAGTTCCACCTCGCTCAGGTCCATGTCATAGACGCTGAGCTCGCGCACCTCCGCCGGCACCAGGTGTTGCAGGATGGCGTCGCGGCAGCGCTTGCGGAAAAAAGCCTCGTCGCCGATGAAGACGTACCCCGGCGCCATTTTGCGCGCTTTCACGTCGGCGACGAAGCGGTCCGAAGCGGCAAAACTGCGCACTTAGTAGGCCTCCAGGATGTCGCTGACCAGGGTTTTGGCAAAACTACTGGCAATGCGGCCCAAGGCCGGCTCCTCTTCCTCGAAAAAACTGGGGGCATCCCGCGAAACCTGGTACTGCTCGCGGTAGGAGTAATTGGGATTCGCCCAGAGCACCTTGCCCTTGCTGGTGACCAGCGACACCNNGCATTGGTGGTCACGATGCGGTAATGGGTCCGGTCGTGGAATTCGCGAATGACGTCTTCCGTTATGGTTTGTTCGATGCGGTAGATTGAGGTCCCGTTAATAAAGGTCGGCACATACAGGGTGTGCAGATCGGTAGGCAAGCGGACCGCCTGGCCACCCGTGTGGTACCCGCAACCGCCGGTGGCCAGCAGCAGCCCAACGATGCCTACAAGTATGGTCCGGCGCGCGATTTGCGATGTGGTCACTGAACGGTCCCTCGCGGACGGGCAGCGATCATGCTCTCGGCGCATTCCACCGCAGTCAGGGCTGCAATCCGCAGATTGTCCGACGCGGCCCATAGCCAGAAGCCGGCAGGCTGTTGCGCATCGCGACGCGCAAATACCTGGACTTGCTCCTGTCCCGCCGCATTGACGTTGCTCGGCGACTCATCCGCGCTTTGCAGCAGGTCGACGTGCTCGCCGGAAAGCGCCGCCGTCAACTCTTCCGTCTGCACCGCTTGCTCCAACTCAAGATAAAGCGAGAAGGCATGGCCGTGAAAGATAGGTGCTTGCAGAAGCATCAACGAAGGCACGGCCAACCGCTCGCCCACCAGTCTGTGGAAGTGCTGCTGCACGCGACTCTCCGCTGAATTCAACGACGATACCGCCTTTTCGCCATAACGATCAATCAAATTGAAGGCCACCTGCCCATCGAACACCGCCTTGGGCAACTGCTGGAAGGAGAGCAGGTTCACGGTCTGCTCGTGCAATTCGTCCATGCCGCGCTTGCCATACTCCGAAGCGGGCTGGAAGACGGTAGCGACGGCGCGCGCGATTTTGCCAACTTTCTGGGCGCGCAGCAGCAACAGCGCCAGCACCACGGCGGCGGGATGAGCAATGGCCACCGGCACTGGGGTAAAGTCCACGCGCGGACCCAAGCCCAGCTCGCGCTCNNACGTTCTCCAGGTGCTCCGGAAGGACGCCCTGGATGAAGGTTGGCTCTTCGCCTACGGCCTCGAGTTGCCCGAGCGACTCATCGTCATCGAGCAGACGAATGTCGGTCGCGGGGAAATTGCGGTCGCTGAGGACGTCCTTCAACTCCCGCCCCTTCAGGGTGCCGGCGCCCACAATGGCTACGCGAAACATAGCACCTCAATGTCGTCCGCCGGGCAAAACACCAGCGGTGCGGTTTGGCTCATTTTCATCAAGCGTGCGAGGCCTCGTCTTGTGGTGGAGGAGGCGGCGCGGTGGGCCGCCGGAATACGAACGAAAGCCGGGCCAGCACCCCGGACAGAATATAGACCAGCGCCAGCAGGAAGAGTACATATTGCGAAGAAAACAAGATTAGCGCCATGACCAGCCCGATCACGATCATCCAGCGAAAATTCTGCGGCTGGCGGAGATTAATGCCTTTCAANNAGCCACCAGTATTGCAGCGGATTCCCTTGCACCAGATGGACGACGGCCGCGACTGCTCCCGCCCCAGCCGGAATGGGCATGCCCACGAAATACTTGCGTCCCGGGCGGCCGGGATTCGAGGGCTGGGGATTCACCTGGATGTTGAACCGGGCCAGGCGGGACGCGCCGGCCAGCAGAAACACAAAGGTCGCAATGGCTCCCAACTGAATCACGCGGTTGCGAATGTCGGGATCGCCGGCCAGCGGCAGCATACGGAATCCCCACATCCACGCCAGGACCGCTGGCGCAACGCCGAATGCGATCACGTCGGCCATGGAGTCCAGTTCCCGGCCAAAAGCGCTGGTGGTGTTGGTCAGCCGCGCTATGCCGCCGTCGAAAAAATCGAACACAATGGCGAAGCCGATGGCCTTGGCGGCGTGATCGAAGTGCCATGGATCGGAGGCGGTGCCCTGGATGGCTTGCGAGATGGCGTAATAGCCCGCTGCTATGTTGCCGGCCGTGAACACGGAAGGAAGGATGTACAGCCCCTTGCGCATTCGGCGCGGCCCCGGGGAATCGCCGCTCCGTATGATCGGCTGCTCGTTCATCGCACCTCCGCCACGCTCTGATAGGAAGTCTGGACCGCGCGACGCTGGGCCACCGCCAGCACACTGGAGCCGCCCTTCACGTGGTCGCCCACGCGCACTTGCATCTCAGCTTCAGCCGCGAAGATCACATCGGTGCGCGAGCCGAACTTGATCAGCCCCACCCGCTCGCCGCGCGCCACCTGATCGCCGATCTTCTTGGTGAACACAATGCGGCGGGCCAGCAGACCGGCAATCTGCTTAAACACCAAAGTACCCGCATCCCCCTGGACGGTGACGACGTTCTGCTCGTTCTCTTCGGCTGAAATTTGTCCCATGGCATTGCCGAACTTTCCCTTGCGGTACTTCACGTCGGTGATGACCCCAGCGACCGGGGAGCGATTCACATGCACGTTGAATACATTCAGGAAAATGCTGATCCGGGTGCGTGGCTCGCCATTTTCCGCGAAGGTGGAAATCTCCGTCACCTTGCCGTCGGCGGGTGACACGATGGCGCCTTCCGCCGCCGGAATCTGGCGCTCGGGATCGCGAAAGAACCACAGAAAAAACGCGGCCAGCAGCAACGGAATGACCGCCAGCGCGGGCAGGGTCAACCATCCCACCAGTGCGGCCACCGCGATAAAAGCCAGGCCGTAATAGATGCCGTCGCGAACCATGGGTCGTTTAGATTATAGAGCCTGGGCGTATATCGCGTGGTGTGCTGTGAGATACACAGTAGGGAAATCGAAGAACTTGGAGGTACTGCGAAACTTCAAGCAGGAGGTATAGCTAGAGCGGGGCGACAAAGAATCCGGTCTTTACCGCCGCGAGGAAAGGCTTGATGCTGACTAAACGACCAAGTGGCCGGTCCGGAACTTCTGTTCCAAACTTTCCATCTGGTCTTTCAGGCGGAGCTTCAGCTTCTTGAGTCGCACTTCCTCGAGTTTTTCATCTTCAGAAAGATATTTTTTCTGGATCAGATTATCGAGGCGCTGCGAATATTGCGAGTGCTCATCCGCCAGGCGGCGGAATTCATCGTTACTTGCAAGAAGCTGATCGCGTACCTGAGTTGCCATTCAGTGAACCTCCGGAGAGATGCAAAATGCAAACGCTAGCATAGGGGGCTATTCGCCTTCAAGATCAAATTGTCGCAGATTTGTAACAAAAAAACACAACAACAGTGCGTCTTCCTTGGGATCGTGATAATAGCCACTCCGCCGCCCCTGCTGGCTAAACCCAAGCTTTTCATAGAGTCGGCGCGCCGCCAGGTTCGATTCCCGCACTTCCAATAGCACGGAAGTGGCTCCCGCCGACTGGGCTTGCAACAGCAGCTCCCGAATTATTTTGATGCCGAGACCGCGATTGCGTTCTTCCGGTGTCACAACCACATTTTCAATTTCCCACTCGGCACCAGCACAACGCGCGATGACGAAGCCGATCACGCGGCCACCGTCCGCCTCGGAGGTTGCGACCAGCGCGATTCGCGGTGGAGCATCCGCCGCGAACAACGTGTCATATTCGAGCTCTGCCCAATGTGCCGCGGTCTCGGCCTGCTGCTCGAGCGCGCGGATGGAAGGCACATCGTCAGGAGTGGCGGCACGGATCAGCACGGCGTCTTCTTCGCCGCCGAGAAGATCTCCGCGTCGGACCGGCGGATGTAATTGACGTCGATGGTGGCGGGATCGGCGGTTTCTCCTGACAGCAATTTGCGAATGCCGATGCGGCCAATCTCGCCGGCATTGACCGGCGCGACCAAAATGACGCTGCGGTTCGCGGCTTGCAACGCTTCGGCAACTTTCTCGTCCACGGTGAGAAGATCACCGTTGCCAGCCAGCGGTTGCGCGGTAAATTCGTCCAACTTTGCAATGTATTCGCGAGCCAGAGTTGCGTGGCCGGAACCAACTCGGTATTCGCCGACGTAGATCTCACCCCGCCCGGCGTCCAACACGGCGACCGTGCTTTCGCCCGTTCGTCCATGCGTGAGCACCATGGCCTCCAGCATGGAGACCGTCGCCAGCGGCTTGCGCAGCACTTCGCAAAGCCCCTTTACCGTGGACAGACCAACCCGCAAACCGGTAAACGAGCCGGGACCCGAGACGACGACGAAGCCATCGACGTCCGTCTTGTTGAGGTTGTTCTGTTGGAGCGCTTCCGCAACTCGTGGCAGCAGTTGCGCCGAGTAGGTGCCGCCCTCGAGCGAAGTCAGTTGCAGAACTTCGAAACTGTCGCTGTCACCGCGGCAAAGCGCGATGCTTCCCTTGCGGCCCGATGTATCGACCGAGACGATCAGCATTTCAGACGCCCACAGGAGCGTCTTCCACCAGTTCCAGCAGCACGCCTCCCGCGCTGGAAGGGTGAACGAAAATGTAGAGATGTCCGCCCGCGCCAATCTTGATCTCATCCGAGACCAGGCGCGTTCCCGATGATTTCAGCCGCTCGACCGTGCCCGCCAGATCGCTGATGTGCAGCGCGACATGGTGCAGACCTTCGCCGCGTTTGGCGAGGAACTTCCCGATGGGCGAGTCCGGCGAAGTCGGCTCCAGCAACTCCAGGCGGCTCTCGCCGATCGGCACCATGGCCAGCCGCACCTTCTCCGCTTCTACGGTCTCTTCCGGCATCACTTCGAGGCCGAGTTTTTCGTAGAACTTCCTGGCCTCCGCCAGCGACTTCACCGCAATGCCGAGATGGTCAATCTGATTCATTCTGGCTTCCCTAAATTGTCGATGATCTTCTCCACCAGAGAATACGGGTCGCGCTTATGTTCGGCAACTTCGGCGGCATAACGCGTGGCCTCGCCTTCGCTGAGGTAATAGGCCAGCACCCGCTGGAAAAGCGCGTCGCGCAACATCTCCGCGATGCGCTCGCGCCAGTTGTCGATGCGGCGGGCGCGTGCGCGACCGTCCTGCTCCAGATAAGCGCGATACTTTTCGATGGCCGCCAGCAACTCGGCAGTGCCGGTGCCAGTGCTGGCGACGGTCTTCACGATGGGAGGCGTCCAGTTGTCTTTGCGCACGGCCAGCGTCTGCATAGCGCGAATCTCGCGCTCCACCCGCTCGGCGCCATCGCGGTCCGACTTGTTGATGACAAAAATGTCGGCGATCTCCATGATGCCGGCCTTGATGGTCTGCACATCGTCGCCCATGCCCGGCACCAGTACGACGACGGTCACATCCGCCAGGCGCACAATGTCCACCTCGTCCTGGCCGACGCCGACGGTTTCGATCATGACAATATCGCGGCCGCTGGCGTCGAGCACCGTCGCGATATCGGCAGTGGTGCTGGCCAACCCGCCCAGCGAGCCGCGCGTGGCCATGCTGCGGATGTAAATTCCGGGATCGGCGTGGTGCGATTGCATGCGAATGCGATCGCCCAGAATTGCGCCGCCGCTAAACGGGCTGGTGGGATCGACTGCGACGATACCGATCGTCTTGCCTTGCTTCCGATAGGCGTGCGCGACCTGGTCCACCAGCGTGCTCTTGCCAGCGCCGGGAGAGCCCGTCATGCCCAGCAGCACGGCGTTGCCGCTGAAGGGAAACAACGCTTTGAGCAGTTCGGTGGATTGCGCGCCGTGATCTTCGACGATGGAAATGCCGCGCGCCAACGCCCGCGGCTCTCCCGCGCGAATTCGCCGGACAAGTTCCTGGATGTGGTTGTTCGAGGTCAAGACTTGGATACCAATAGACAAGATTACCAGTAAGGGAAGGAGTCACGCCCTCCTATTCCTCGGGGAAGGCAAGACCCGATCGCAAGAACAGAAGCAGAGCGATAGCATTCTCCATCTCAGCATCCGCCGCGTAGCTTGCCTACCAGGGTACGAGCAGTTCGGGTCGGGCGTTCGAGCAGATTCGACTGCCCCTTACCAGATTTTCTAGCGCTCACAATTCGCGCCAACTCGTTCAAATACTCGCTCAGGTCCATCCCGTGTGCACGAGCCAATTTGTCGAGCGCCATATAGCTGGTGGAACCTTCCTTTTCGATACGACGTACTTGCCTCTCTGACAAGCCATCAATTTCCGACTGCTTCAATCCTTTGGCAGCCCGAAAGGCCGCGATTGCTTGCCCGTATCTGCGTTCATGACGCAGTTTCTCAATGAGGGCCCTTTGACGTACGGATGGATCGATTACGGCGCGGATGGTTTCCAAATCGAGATGGATGTCAGGACCGGGCCAATGAATATAACTTCCATCTTCGTCTATTTCAAAATTCGTCAGCTCTGATTTAGGAAGACCGCTTAGAGAGGGGATTTCGTCAACCGGTACGTCGTATTCCTTAAGAGTACATGACGTGACGAACAGGCGGTCATTAGCAACTCGTGCATCAGCAATCCAATCCTCTTGTGCTCCATGATCTTCGACGATGGAGATGGCACGCGCCAAAGCCCGCGGGTCTCCGCCGCGGATGCGTTGCACAAGTTCCCGGATGTGGCTGTTCGAGGTCAAGCGTTAGATACCAATAGACAAGATTACCAGCAGGCGGAGGAGTCGCGGCACCTACTCTCAGAGAAGCTACTGTTTAGGTGCAAGGAATGTGCGCTCCTCTCCGGAAGGAATTTCTCGAAGCACGAGCTTAACGAAGTTTTTTAGCTTAAATCGCGCGGGTCTCTCGATGCTCTCAATTACAACGTCGAAAGCGATTTTGTTGATTTTTATGTAGGCGATGCCGGTGTAATCCGGACCAAGGAATGTATCTTTTTCAAAGGTGTGAATAACGTGCTTGGTATTGATTTGTTCATTTCGAATAATCTCAAGTTCTTGGCGAACAACTACTTCGACATTGCCAATGGAATTGTGGTCGCTGTCGTAGATGACGATTTGAGCAAACGGTATGGAGGGGAACTTGAGCTGAGACTTGTCAATTTGGTTTGTTAGTGGATTTTGATCGAACCACGGCGTGTCGAATTGTACTGTGAAATTCGAGAAGTGCGGCTGATAAAAAGTGGATTTGACTCCAAGCGCGAGTTCTTCGTGCGCAACACCCGTGGCTGACGGGACTTGGAAGCTCCTCAATTCTGGCTTCATAATCACCCAGCCTAAAGTCGTTATGACTGCGTTCGAAAGAGGAGGTTCTTCGCCCAGTTCGTACAAGATGATTCCTTCAGCCTTGGCGACTTCTTTTGCGCCGCGCTGGTAACCGGTGCGGGTGACGAATATACCTCTTGGCTGTCCAGGCAAGTCATTAAGCACGGACTTAAACTCGAACGATTGTGCTTGTTTGACTGGAGTGCGCCAATCCTTCGCTTGGACAACGGTTTCGTAAGTGACCCCACCTTTCTGGAACTTCCAGTAGACATCAATCTGATGCGAAGTCGTTTTTCCTTGGAGTGTGACGTCATGCTCGACGATCACGTTGGTAACCTCTCCCTGGTCGAGAATGGCCTGGAAGATTGCCCGCACGATAGCTTCATATGGGCGACCTGTTTTGTCGGTTAGGTTTTCCATGCGATCCCGTTAGTTCGGCCATCGTATCAGACGAAAATGTGCGGTCGAGAGCTGGCCACCCTTAAGTGCATGCTCAACCTTCGGAACCAGACCGGCAAAGTGCCGTCCTTCCTACGCCGCACCTGCTTTTGCGGCGCGGGCGGCGGGACGCGAACGCTGCTGCTCCTGCACTTGCAGAACGATGTCTGCCAAGACGATGGAGAAGACAATACGCATCCACACCACGGTTTCGATCGCCGTAGAACCCAGCTTCTCCCGGACGGCGAATCCGGCATCTTCGGTGGGAGCTGTCTGGGCGGCCATCAGAATTGCGGAGGCGTGACCAGCAGCGTGGTGTTTATGCCTTCACACAGGGCGTTGTTCACGGTCAAGTTGCCATAGGCGTCAAGCTTCACCGTCCAGATGGTGTCGTAGTCGGTGTCCGGCCACTCGTCGGCAGGCGGAGCCTGTTGAGCGGCGTTATAGCTCGTGAGCAGCTTTAAGATTGTTGGCTGTATGAATTGGAAAGACCACGCCAGCAGCACCCTCTGATTGGAGAATTTGCCGCCGTGGATGAAGAAGAAGAAAGTACTGGTCTCCTGGGCGACGTTGCTATCGGAGAGGTCGAAGCCGGTGACCAGATTGTAGGGCAAGTTGTTGGCGATGGCGTACGGTACAGCGGTCAACGGGGGCGCAACCGTCGACCAGTTGTGGTCTTGCGAGAACCTGACGGAACCGTCGCTCGAATATAAGACCGAACCTGGGCCGAATTGAGAAGGGTCGTTCGAATACACCTGGTCAACATTAACTTTGCCGAGCAGGGCGTTGGGAAGATCCAGGGCGCGCCATTGACCGGCGCCGACATAGTTGTTGTCGTCCCAGTAGAGCTGCGGATGCGCGTCGGCGTGGCGGATGATGTAGAGGGTTTCGTTGGTGTTGATGCCCGCCGGAATGACAGCGCCATTCTGCCCGCCAGTCACGGTGATGCTGAAAGGCGTCTGCGCCGTGCAGGCAGCGCTGGCCAATGGTGGGGACAACACCGGGTACGTGGCAGGCGGGGTAATGTGGCTGTCGTAGGTGACCAGGTGGGCGCGGCCTGACGGCGCGATCGAAATCGCGTAGATAAAGTTGGGACTGATATAGCTCGCCGGAAGTGTGAGGTTGTAGCCTTCGAGCTTATTGATATTTGCCAGTAGGCTGCTGATGGTCTCCCATGGCGCCGAGAAGACATAGAAGCCCGTGGCGTTTGGCTTGACGATGCCGGTTACCAGGCCTTCGTTGTCGCCTTCCCGGTCGTTGAAATCGAGCCCCTGGCAATTCGGGCAGAATGGCGACGGGACAGGAAATCCGCTGGGTATCGACGCTGGCGAATAGGACGCATTGAGCGGGAAGCTGTGGTTGGCACGTGGCGTGAAGCCCTCCTGGTCACTGGACATAGTGACCTGGTTCAGCATGGCGAACTGCTGAATGGTCTCAAGGGCCACCATGTCGGGGTAATGGTTTGCCGTTTGCAGATGGGTCGTGGGTTCGAGTGCGTAGATGCCGGTTACATTGTTCGTCCCCAGTACCGTCTGTTGCAGGAACGTGGCCATGAGCAGCGACCGCTGTAAGCCCTGATTGGTGAGATTTGCCGTGCTGGGATTGATGTCTCCGGAAGCTTGGTAAGCCAAATCCTCGCTTGCCACGAAGATCAGGTTGAGATTGTTGGCGCTCAGCGAAGCGGGAGTTGGCGGCTCTGATGACTTGGGGCTGAAAGAGCTGCCGCAGCCTGCCAGCAGTGTCATGGCCAAGGCCAGGAACGGCAGCCAAACAACGGTAGGCTTATTCATTGTGAGTCCTTCTTACAACTTTCGGCAAACTCCATCATCCGCGTTTAGTCACTGCGTCTACGCACGTTCAGAATTGAGGAGGCGTTTTCGGCAGCGTCCCGGAATCGATGCCTTCGCACATCCCGTTGTTCACCGTCACGTTGCCCACGGCGTCAAGCTTCACCGTCCAGATGGTGTCATAGTCGGTGTCCGGCCAATTGGGCGCCAGTGGGCCATTGCCGCCATAGCTCGTGAGCAGCGCATTGACGGTCGGTGGGATGTGATCGTGCTCCCAGCCCACCAGTATCGTTTGATTGGAGAACGCTCCACCGTTGAAGAAAAAAGCACTAGCGATAGTGGATAACGGTTGTTGATTCTGGGCGAAAACGGGGATGCTGGCGGCCAGATTCAAGGGTAAGTTGTTGGCGATGGCGTACGGTTCCACGGTCAACGAAGGCCTGACATACGACGAAGCGACACTACCGTCTTCGCCCGGGTTGCCGACCGCGGGATCGATGGAGTAAACCTGCGTAGGCTGGATTTTG
>PLYW01000358.1:665-6667 GCA_003151875.1 Acidobacteriaceae bacterium | reverse complement strand
AAATGCTGCCGGCAGCCACGAAGAAATGCCTTCTTCGAGAAAAGCCTCGCTGTCGCTCGTGGGACCGAACTCACCAGCAGTGTGCTGTTTGGCGTTCTGGTCGATCCAATCAATGTGATCCTGCGCCTCTTTATTCCAAAGGCTCGTCCGGTCGAGGTTCCGATACTCCTCCCACCTCGATTTCGCATCCTGAAAGTGCTGCACCTTCTCCAACACGAACGCGTAATTGAACACAATCACAGGATCGGGATTATTTCTTGATGCTTGATACGCCCGCGCCATCCAGTCGAGAGCTACCAGCACCTCGGCCTTGTCCTTGTTTTTCTGGGACTGCTGAAAGAAAGCGATGCCCAGGTCATTCATGAGTTGGGCTGAATCCGGATGCAGCCTCTGCAGCTTCTCCAGTGTCGCGACCGCCGCATCGGAGTCTCCGCGCAGTATGTCGGCCACGGCGTCCGCTTGCTGCCATTTCGGGTCGTCAGGAGCTTTCTGGAGATTGTCGTCGATCTCATCCTGCGCCCTTCGCAGATAGCGCTTCTTCTTTGCGACTGCGTCGCCACGGGTGGTCGGGTCTTGCTGAAGCGGCGCATACTCGGCTCCCGGGATACGCAGTTCGAATTGCCGGTCGGCAGTGTATGCCTTGGCCAGCAACTCCTCGACCGGGGCAGTTCGCGGACGCTGGAAGATCCACGCGGCCAAAGCAGAAACCACGATCAAGGCCGCCGCAGCCAGTGCCAATCCATAGCTGTGCTCACTTGAGGGGAAAATCAGAAAGCTCCACCGGCGGGCCCGCCGGACGTGTCCTTCCGTTTCGCGACGATTGCCAATCGCACCACTTCCCGCCTCCTGCGCCATGCGTCGCGCCAGATCTGCCTGGCCCACGGAGCCGGCGCTCGGCAACTGCGAAAGCATCGCCCGTTCTTCCGCGGAGAGTTCCGAGTTCATGTCCTCGAATGCTGCCCGCAGAAGGGGACCGCAGTAATCGCATTGTGCGCCATGCCGCAGCAGCGCGTCGGCCTCATCGCCGAAGATCAGGCCCGCCACGACTTCCGGCCATTTGGTCTCCGCTGGACACGCGGCTGATCGTTCCGCTCTCACCTTGATCTCCAGGTGGCACAGATCTTCCGCGACGCTCTTTTGGGTGACCAGCAAAGCAGCGCAGTGCCCACACCGAGACAGATGCGTATCCACACCCTCGCGGGCAGAACGATCCGAAGCGAAGGCGCCAGCTTCGCCTTCCTCCAACCACCAAGAAACTTGGTCCGAACTGAGATGTTCTCCGCTTTCATTCGACATCCCGTTCTCTACCTTTCAGAACGCCGGAGGTGACGGTAACCCTTTTCATTACGCCTCCAGCGAGCATCGCTGTTCCGATAGGCGCTCGCGCACCAGCCTAGTAAGTCGGAAAATCAGGCTTTCGACACCCTTGACGGTGAGGTCCATGCCAGGCAATTGCGCGATGGCTTGGGCGGTCATACCTTGCCGGTAGTAGAGCCAGAAGATCGCCCGGTCCCGGTCAGGATCGGCAACGTCGTTGTGGCTTTTCAGTACGGAATCCACTTCCGACAGCAACACCGACTTCTCAATTTCGTCCTTGGTACCCATACCTTTATCCGGCATCACGGCAACCGAAGGCTGCAGCGGCTCTTCCCGTTTGGCATCTCGCTTTCTGGAGTGTCGAGCACGATAATAGTCGTTTACGAGATTGCAGGTGACTACCTTCAGATAACCGTAGAAGGCATCCGGATGGCGAGCTTCGAACTCTGCCAGCATGCCTTTGGGGTCTGCACAGAGCTTCAGGTAGGTTTCCTGCACTAGGTCTTCAATGGCGGCAGGGGAATTTTCTCCCCACCGCCGCGCCGTCTTCAGGGCGACACCCGCGATCAGAGCATGAAATCGCCCGACGAATTCGCGCCAGACGCTTTCGTCTCCGATATCGACACAGGCCCGAAGCAGTTCTTCCAGCGACATCTGAAGCGGGGGTCCTTCGAGTGAGTTGGCGGTATCTTAACTCAGCATGTTAGATGTGACAACAACTCATTTGTTATCACTTCCTTGAACTCCTTTGTGCTCGCGCCGATTGTCACACCAGCGTGCTGAGCGAGCCGCCTGCAAGCGCGGCACGATATCTCCACACAGTTCGGAATTGGAGTCAAAGGGGGCCCTCGTGCCCACCCAGGCCCGGCGTTTTCGAAACTGCGATACAGCCGCGTCTCAACCGTACGGACCACCGAAAAGAGCGTCCGCCCAAACCGCATCGAAAGGGAACTTTCACCATGTTGCGTTCTTCCCAGTACAACGGCGATGGCTCTCAGGCTTGCTATTGAGTTGACGGCCGCCGGCTCAGACTCTTCGCCGGATTGCTCACGCTGTCCTAAGTCACGGAGAAGGAGTGAAACTACGATGAAAACTATTCGAGCTAATCTGCGCGTGATCTGTGCAGTCCTGACCATGCTGGTTGTCATGTCTAATTTGCTTCCGGCGTTCGACAACCCGGAAGCCGGCAACGCGTCACAGAACAGCGGCACCAGCAATGCCGGCCCGTCTGCGCGTGCCCCGGAATATCCTCTCGCGGCGGCCTACCCTGAACCACTAGGCGACTACGTGCCGCGCATGTTCGACCTACGTCAGCTGTTCGCGCTTCGCTCGCTTGTGCCTCCCAAAGACGGCACAGAAGCTGCCATAGCCGAGGCGTTTCGCTTCGATCCGCAAAAGGCCCTAGCGTTCGTTCAAGAGATGGCTAGCAACCCTGCTGGGTCGCACGAGCCGGCTGTCGTTTACTCAAACTCCTATGCGAACGCAATGAATTCGGGATTCCCTGAACTCCAGGCCCAGAGCATTGGTGACAAGGGGAAACAAGGAGCGGAGGCGGGCCAATTCAAACGTCCCTTGGATATAGGGTGTGCCATGACCATATACTCTTGGAAGGAAGCTTCGGACAATTTCGGGCGACGGGTTGCCGACAACTTCATCGCGATCCAGGTCACGGTACGGAACCTGAATCCAAGCTTGGAATTTCTGCTGCATGACGCCGAGCTTGCCGCGGACGCCAACATGTCGGGCCTGAGCCGGTTTCAGTCGAGCCACGAGCGGCGAGTCGTACGCAACGTCGGCCAGGTTGGCCAGATTACCGACCCGCGTAATGTAGCAGTCCGTATCATGGAAGGCATTGGGATGGTGGCGGGCGCGGCAACGGGATTCGCTCCGTCTGGCTACGCTCTGGGCTACAGCGTTTATACGGCTGGAGCGATCCCGGCTTTCAAGCATGTCATGCCCGACATGACGCAGGACCAGTTGAATAACATCAGTGACTTGGCATTTACGTCCTTCTCGGGTAGCCGGATTGTGGTGCCGAAGAGCGGAGCGGTAACGTTCGTTACGTTCATTCTTTCGGCACCGCTGGAGCAGGCGTGCTGGCTACAACCCAACTACGACGTGCGGCAAGACGTGAGCTACGG
Organism: Acidobacteriaceae bacterium; assembly: GCA_003151875.1. GTDB lineage: Bacteria > Acidobacteriota > Terriglobia > Terriglobales > Acidobacteriaceae > Bog-257. The sequence goes on along the minus strand of PLYW01000358.1, from coordinate 3,209 downwards.
CGCACCCTTGAACGCCTGTCCAGAACCCAGTGGGTCCGAAGCCGGGTCGACCAACAGGAAAAACGGCGGCAAGTCTGATGCATGGAAGACCATTTCCTATAAGAACTGGAACGCCATCCAGCAACAGGCGTTCATCAAACACGCTTATGCCGTTATTGCGGGGGTGCATATCCAGGAAGTTCACAAGGGTGCGGTGACGAAGCTTGACTGCCCAGTATTAAAGGATGGAACCGCCGACCTGAGTAAAACACAAAACGGCACCTATAGCTGTGCGGTGACTGGTACGGATCTTGATAGCGTCGGCAGCGTCACTCTTACTCAGGCAACTTCGACGATCACTGGCAAGTGGGTTCCGGCAAAGGACCAGAACCCGCCACAAGCCCAGTTTGCTGTGTCGGACTTGGATGGACTGTCCGGAGACTATAACTTTAACCTAATCTATCCCTCCGGCGAGTCGGCTGATTCCGGCCAGACCTTGAAGTTTGCTGTACGCACGCCCAAAGTAAGCGATGCCGGCTTCGACACCACCGATTTGAGCAAGGCCAAGAACAATACGATCACCATGACCATCCAGGGGTCGGACCTCGATCGCATTGGCAGTGTAAAACTCTCCTCCAGCGGCGGAGCAGACTATCCAGGCACTCTTGGCACTGGCATCACGTCAAGCGACACGTCGGGTACCGTGACATTCAACGCAGCGCTGCTTGCGGGGGCGGTCAACCAACCCCTCTCGATGAGCTATACCACCAAAGACAAGCCGAATACTAATCTCCCAGCTTCAAGCAAAAGCTTGCCGGTAACGTTCACGAATTCCGCGAAGGCCGCCGATGCCATGCAAGGCGGTGCCCCAGCGAAGGTCAAGGCTAAGAACAAGCCGGGGGTTAGCAGATAAGGTCCTGACAGCCAACGTCCAGCGCCTCGGCCATCTGGAGCAAGACTTCCCAGCGACCGGCGAGCAGCAGGTTCTACTGTTCGACTCGCCGGTTCTACCCCTTGTCTCTCGTCAAAACTTCAAACACTCGCAGAATGAATCGCTTCACGAAACGCCCTGCTAGGGTCATCAGGCAAGATTTTCGTGCCATGATTGTGCTGCTTCGATACGTTCTCGGCTGGCTGGTGGGAGCTCTTCGCTCCCGCTCCGATCTCATCCTCGAAAACCTTGCTCTGCGTCAGCAGTTGCTCGCTCTTCACGCCCAACGGCCTCGCCGACGACTCAGCTGGTACAGACAATGGGAGTCGTGCGATTCATATGAATGGAGTGTGAGTTTGATACCGCTACGAGGGACCGTTTCAGGGCATCCCGCTGTATTGATGCCGGACTCGAAGACTGGTCCGCGCCCCGCCGCAGCACGTGATCGAGTCCGATGCTGGTTACGCTATTTCGAGGCCATTGCTTTTACCTGGTCGAGTCCGAGATTCACTTCCAGAACATTGACCCGCGGCTCGCCTAGCAATCCAAGCTGGCGTTGAGAGGTGTGTTGAGCAATGATCTGCCGCACCTGGTCTTGACTCAAACCACGCTCGCGGGCGATGCGCGGAACTTGAANNGCAGACGCGCAACGTCGGCCTTCACACGATCGATCAAATGCTGGTTGGTCGGACCCAGATTCGATCCGCCGGAGTTTGCGGCATCGTAGCCGTTTCCCGCCCCCGCCGCCGATAGGCGCGAATGCAGGTATCCCGGCCCGGTGAATGCCTGTCCAATAATTCTCGAGCCGACAACTTCTCCGTTGCGCACGATCAGTTGCCCATTGGCCTTGTCGCGGAAAAGCACCTGCGCCAGGCCGGTCACCACCAGTGGATAGATGATTCCCAGCAGTACCGTGGTGACGATCGTCATCAAAATTGCGATCTTAAGATTCTGTTTCATAGGTCCTCTTCTTACGCCAGTCCGACGCCAATGATGAGCATGTCGATCAGCTTGATCCCGATGAAGGGCACGATGATTCCGCCCACACCATAAATCCAGAGATTCCGGCGCAAGAGTGCAGCCGCACCCATCGGGCGGTACTTGACCCCCCGCAGCGCCAGCGGAATCAGTGCGATGATGATGATGGCGTTGAAAATCACCGCCGAAAGAATGGCCGACTGCGGGGTCCGCAGATGCATTATGTTCAGGGCATTCAGCACCGGAAACGTCCCGGCGAACATGGCTGGAATGATGGCGAAATACTTGGCGACATCGTTGGCGATGGAAAACGTCGTCAACGAGCCTCGCGTCATCAGCAACTGCTTGCCGATCGCAACCACCTCGATAAGTTTGGTCGGATTTGAATCCAGGTCAACCATGTTGCCGGCTTCCTTGGCTGCCTGCGTGCCGGTGTTCATGGCGACACCAACGTCGGCCTGCGCCAGCGCCGGAGCGTCATTGGTTCCGTCACCCGTCATGGCCACCAGTTTGCCTTCGGCCTGCTCGCGACGGATGAGGTCCATCTTTTCCTTGGGCGTGGCTTCGGCCAGGAAGTCGTCCACCCCGGCCTCGCGTGCAATCGCCGCGGCGGTGAGCGGGTTGTCGCCGGTGATCATCACCGTCTTGATCCCCAT
>PLYW01000358.1:0-570 GCA_003151875.1 Acidobacteriaceae bacterium | reverse complement strand
GCCCACGCAGGCCGTACTTCTCTTTCGCCAGCACCACAATCGAGCGGCCCTCCGGTGTCTCATCGGCTAGCGATGAGAGCTGGGCTGCGTCGGCCATCTCAGCTTCCGACACGCCCGGAGCAGGGATGAAAGCCGCAGCCTGGCGATTGCCCAGGGTGATGGTTCCGGTCTTGTCGAGGAGCAGAGTGTTCACGTCGCCGGCCGCTTCCACCGCCCGTCCCGACATGGCCAGCACATTGTGCTGAATGAGCCGGTCCATGCCGGCGATGCCGATGGCCGACAGCAAACCGCCGATGGTGGTGGGAATCAGGCAGACCAGCAGCGACACCAGCACGAACACTGTCTGCGGCGAGCCCGAGTAAATGGCAAACGGCTGCAGCGTCACCACCGCCAGCAGGAAGATAATGGTCAGTCCCGCCAGCAAAATGTTCAGCGCGATTTCGTTTGGCGTTTTCTGCCGCTCCGCGCCCTCCACTAGGGCAATCATGCGATCCAGAAAGGTTTCGCCGGGATTGGACGTGACCTTGACTTTGATTTGGTCCGACAGCACGCGCGTTCCGCCGGTAACCG
>PLYW01000182.1 GCA_003151875.1 Acidobacteriaceae bacterium | reverse complement strand
CCAGCTCAATTCCTTCCGTGGGGCTCGGCGTCAGCAGCAGCCGCACGCGACCGTCCTGGTGAACGCGGACGGTCAACTCGCGCACCGCGCCACGGCGTCCTTGATCGAGGGCGCGCGCCAAGCGCAGCAAAGCCACGGCTTTGGCAGTGTGAATCTGGTCGACGCCGGGCAGAAGCCCCATCACGCGATCGCTAGGCGCGGGAAGCGACTTGCCGAGATAGCGGGTGATGGCGGCGATGATGCGCCGCTGCATGGGGGTGTATCCGAAGATTTCCGAGTGAGCGATGACGTAATAGCTATGACGGCGCCGTCCGGAACGATTGATGTAGGCGCCGACTTCATGCAGCATGGCCGCCGCCTCCAGCCAGTCGGCGTACTGCGGCGGCAACTGGTGCACGGGCTGCAAGCGCCGAAACAACTGCATCGCCAGATCGCGAATGCGCTGGGCGAAGGTTAGATCGGCGCCATAGTGTTTGGCCGCCGACAGCAAGGCATCGTGGCGCTCCGATTCCACCCGTTCGCGCATGACCGCACTGCCGTTGTAATCGGCCATCATCTGCGCCAGCAATCCGTCGCGTAGACCCAGCGGCAGATAGCGGAAGCTGCGCAGGTTGCACAGGTGCATGAGTTCGGCGAGGACCATGGCGCCGGCAATGATAATTTCGGCGCGCCGCGGTCCAATGCCGGGCAGGGTCCGCCGCTGCGCCAGGTTGCGCCGGCTCAAGGTGGCCAACAAGGTTGCGACTGCGGTCTTGGGCACGGTTTGCGGCTTGCTTTCGTCATAGCCGCGGATTTTGGCGGCATACAAACCGGAGAGCGCCGCCGGCGTGCCGGAGGTGGCGATGGAGATCTGCAATTTTGCGGCCGCGATCCGCTTCTGGATGCGGGAAACCTCGCCTTGAATGAACCCGCGCATCTGCTGCAGTTCTTTTTTCTTGGGCGGATCGTGATGCAGAAAGGTCTGGGTGAGGCGCACCGCCCCGATGGGCAGGCTCACCATGTCCGCAATGTGACCCGAGATCGAGATGGTCAACTCGCAACTGCCGCCGCCGAGGTCGATCAGCAAAACCCGGTTGCCGGCGATGCGGGCATTGGAGAGCACCCCGAGGTGAATGAGGCGGCCCTCTTCGAGTCCGGAGATGATCTCCGTTTTCCACCCGGTGGCGCTGCGCACCCAGTCCAGGAAAGCGCGGCTGTTGCGCGCGTCACGCAAAGCGCTGGTTGCGACCACGCGTACCCGGTCGGCAGCGTACGTCTGCACCGCGCGGTGAAAGCGCCGCAGCACTTGCAAGGTGTGCGACATGGCCTGGGGATCGAGTATGCCGTTGGCAAAGACGCTTTCCCCCAGGCGCGTGACCTCGCGCTCGTCGTGGAGCGTCTCCAGACGGCCACGAACGGTCTTGGCTATCTTGAGCCGGACCGAGTTCGAACCGATATCAACCGCAGCGAAGGTTGGCATGGCAAATCCAGCAGCCGCGCACGCGAATAGAGCAGCGATCTTGAGTTGTCATCACGAACGGCCTTCAGGCCGTGAGGGACCTGCTGTTTCTTCAGCCGTCGTTCCAGAGCTAACAAAAGCAGATTCCTCGCTTCGCTCGTAATGACAACTCCAGAGATGAATCGTACATGGCGCCGGCCCTCTTGTTGCTGCACATGAACTGTGATTCACAAAACTAGGAAGATAGATGCCGCCGGGGCACTTTGCAACTGACAGGCTCACGCATTTGTTTCCGCGGACAGCTTTCTCCTCCCAAGGCACCTTACATTCATCTCATTGCAACCAGGTTAATGCGAGTTGAAGTATTCTGGTTTGTGGCGCCTGTCCGGCCACGATCGCAGCCCGCGCAAGTCCTGAATTTGTTTCTGCCTTATGACCAAGAATTTCTGGGAATCCGAACGCGAGCTTTTGGCCGCCACCGTGCAACAGGAGAAGCAGGAGTTTGCGCGGCTAGCCTCCCGGAAATCCAGGCTGGGACTGGCCGTGCGCGCGCTGCGTCACCGTAATTTTCAGCTATTCTTCGCCGGCCAAGCGATCTCATTGATCGGTACCTGGATGCAGACCGTGGCCCAGTCCTGGCTGGTATATCGCATGACGGGCTCGGCGTTGCTGCTGGGTACGGTGGGATTCGCCAGCCAGATTCCGGTCTTCATCATGGCGCCCATTGGCGGCATCGTCGCCGACCGCAACAACCGGCGGCGCGTGGTCATCGGCACACAAATCGCTTCCATGGTCCTGGCTGCGATACTGGCACTGCTAACGCTGACGGGACGCATTCAGGTCTGGCAGATTATGACGATCGCCGCCGGCCTCGGCGTGGTAAATGCCTTCGACATTCCCGCGCGCCAGGCGTTCCTGATCGACATGGTCGGCAGGGAAGACCTGCTGAACGCGATTGCCTTGAACTCTTCCATGTTCAACGGAGCGCGGATTATCGGCCCCGCCATTGCCGGCATATTAGTCGCCTCCATCGGCGAGGGCTGGTGCTTCTTCGCCAATGCGGTGAGCTATATCGCGGTCATTGTCGGTCTGTTGCTGATGCGCATCGAACATCCCGCCAATCTTGCCAACCAGGGATCGCCGCTGGAGAACATCCTGGAAGGATTTGCGTTCGTGCGTAATACCGGTCCCGTCCGCACCATCCTGCTGTTGCTGGGAGTGGTTAGCTTTGTAGGGATGCCGTATGCCGTGTTGATGCCGGTCTTCGCCGATAAAATCTTGCACGGCGGCGCCCGCGGACTGGGCATTCTGATGGGAGCTACCGGCGTGGGAGCGCTGCTGGGCGCGGCCAGCCTGGCGGCCCGTGTCGGCGTAAAGGGCTTGGGGAAATTGATCGCTCTTTCCGCGGGGGGATTTGGGGTCAGCCTAATTCTGTTCTCGTTTTCCAAAATCTTCTGGTTGTCCACCGTGCTGCTCGTGCCGGTGGGCCTCACCATGATGGTGCAGATGGCTTCCTCCAACACGCTGATTCAGGCGATGGTCCCCGATAAGCTGCGCGGCAGAGTCATGTCGGTGTACTCCATGATGTTTATGGGCATGGCGCCGCTGGGGGCGCTCTCGGCCGGCGTCGTGGCCCATCATCTGGGCGCTCCCTGGACAGTCGCGATGGGGGGAATGGCGTGTATCGCGGCGGCGGTCTGGTTTGGCAGGCACATGCCAACGCTGCGCGCTCAGACGCGCGACCTGGTTCTGGCGCAAGGCCTGACCGGCGGCTCGCCCGCGCAAGAAATCACCAGCCGCGGATTGTCGTGAGCAGGCGAGCAAGGGCGGCGCCGTCCACCTCGGCCAATACATCGAAAATGGAACTGGCTCTAGCGCGGCGGGGCCGGTTGGCGAGCAGTCGTACCGGTGCTCACGCCCAGGCGGTGCAGCCGGTCGCGCGCCTGCGACGCTTCAATGGAGCGCGGATAGCGGCCGATGAGGCTCTTCAACTCGCGAATGCCGGCCTCGCGCTGCCCCAGCTCCAGCAACGAGTAACCCTTCTTGAGCTGTGCCGCCGCGGCTTTGTTCCCGCCGGGATACTGCTCCAGCACTTTGTCGTAGTCGCGCGCCGCCGCCTCGAAATTTCCCTGCCGATACTCGATGTCGGCCAGATAGAACTGGGCGTTCCCGGCCAGATCGCTGTTGGAATAGTACTTGATGTATTCAGCGAATTCCTGTGACGACAAATCGTATTTCCCCGAGTTGTAATCAGTCAGGGCCTGTTTGTACAGAGCGTCCGCCGGAGGCGCTTGGGAAGCGGCTGGGTTGGAGTCTGCGCCCGGCGTGGGCGGTCCGGCGGGAGCGGTCATTCCGGGTTGCCCGGCGGCCAGGTTCTGCCCGCCTTGCTGCATGTCGTCGAGCTGCTTGCTGACCTTGGCCAGGCGAGATTTCAGCTCGTCCACCGTGTCGTGCAGCGACTGGATCTGTCCGGAAATCGTTTCCATGCGGCCGGTCGTGTCACTGGCCTGGCCCTGCATCTTTTGCTGCAAGTCGTTCACTGCAGTGCTCATCTTGTTGACACTGTCGGCGCTTTGCTCGACCAGGTTTTTCAGCGCGCCCATGTTCATGTCGATGGATTGCTGCATGCGGGCCACCTGGTCTTGCAGCGCCTGCACCTGGGTTTGCAGTTGGATAATGTCTTTGTTGGCGGCGGCCGCCGGGCGGGCGGCTGCCAGCAGCAACGCCGCCAGTGCCAGCCAAGCCACATTGTTCCGAAGTCGCATAGTCAGTCCTGTTCTGCTCCTGAGTTTGTTCTGCCGATCAGACTACACCCGCTTCAAGTTGTCATCACGAGCGGGGCGAACCGGGGTAAAGTTCAGCCCGCGAGGGATCTGCTGTTTCCTCGGAGTTCACGCCAGGGCTAACCAAAGCAGATTCCTCGCTTCGCTCGTAATGACAATTCCAGAAACGTAATGCCGGAGACGTAATGACAATTCCTGAGACCAATCGTCCCCTCTCAATCAAACCTGCTCGCTACTTCTGATAAACGAAGTGAGCGCGGCGGTTTTGCTGCCAGCACGACTCGTTGCTTTCCGTGCAGAACGGTTTTTCCTTGCCGTAGCTAATGGTACGCACCCGGTCGCCAGAGATACCGATCTGCCCCAAAACCTGCTTGGCGGCGTTGGCGCGATTGTCGCCCAGCGCCAGGTTGTACTCGGTGGAACCGCGTTCGTCGCAGTGGCCCTCAATAGTAAACTTCATGTTGGGGTGCTGCTTTAGAAATCGCGTATCCGCCTGCAAAACCTGTTGATACTGCGCCGAAATATCATAGCTGTCGTAGTCGTAGAACACATCTTTCATGTTCTCGGAAAACAACTGCTCATCGGTGCCGCTGGAGGTTTGCTGAGGCGGCGGAGGCGGAGACGATACCACGGTGATGCGCGCCGTGGCCTCCTGCGTGCCGGAATCGTTCTTGGCCACCAGATGATAGGTGGTGGACTCCGCCGGGGTCACCGCCCGCGAGCCGCTGGGATCGACCTTGCCCAGTTGATCGATGGTGACGTCGGTGGCGTAGTCGGTCCTCCACGTCAAGGTGCTCGCCTGGCCCGCTTGAATGGTGTTGGGATTGGCGGTCAGCGAGGCAGTAGGCGCCGGGGCCGGTGGCGGCGGGGGCGGCGGTGCGGAGGCCACTTTCTTCTTGCCACAAGCGCTGACGGCCAGCACCACGGCGAGGGCAACGATAATCCGGATCCATTGATTCCTGGTTAGCTTCAACTTTTCTTCCTTCACTTTCATGCGAGAGCACTCGCATCAGTTCATGCCAGGGCCGAAGTGTGCTCCTTCCGGCGCCCATAAGCGTGCAGGGCCTAAACCCTATTTAAAACTCCAATTCGGCTGCGTGTTTTCTCCCGCAGTCGTCAATTGCCGCACCTCGCTTCCATCGGCGAGCATGGAATAAATCTGCACCCGGCNNGTCAGTTGCGCCCATTGTTTGCTGGCCACGTCCATCACATAGATGTCGCTGGCCCCCGGCGCGCCCGGACCATAATGGCGGATCCACGCGAACGCCAGGAACTGGCCATTGGGCGACCACGACGGCGATACCGCATAGCCCTGATCGGTCACGCGAACCACGTTCGTACCGTCAGATGCCATGGTGTAGATCTGAGGTAGCCCGGTACGCCCCGCAACCCAGGCAATCTGCGCGTTCGTTTTGGGGTTCCACGTGGGCGAGACATCCGGCCCTTTGCTCTCGGTGAGGCGGCGCGCACTTCCGCCCGTGGAGCTGACGGAATAGATTTCGGTGTTGCCGGTGCGCGACGACGAGAAAGCAATGGTCTGCCCATCGGAGGACCATGCGGGTGAGTAGTTGTCTCCGCCGAAGTGCTGAAAACTCACGGCGCGGCCGAGTTCCAGGGAGTACATCAGGATCTGCCAGCCTTCCTTGGTCACGCCGGAGTAGGCCACGCGCGTGCCGTCGGGTGAGACGTGCGGCGAAAGCGCAATGCTTCCCAGGTGAGTTAGCTGCTTCTGACCGGCGCCGTCATAGTCCATCTGCCAGATTTCCTTGGAGCCGCTGCGGTTGCTGACGAAATACAGCTTGGTCTCCGCCACCCCGGCGATGCCGCCGCCCAGGCGAAGGATGATTTCGTCGGCGAAGCGATGCGCGATCAGGCGCGCATTGGCATCGTTGGCGGCCTCGCGATATTGCTTGCCCAGCACCTGCGGCGACTGCGGGTTCTTGGTGTCGTACAGCCAGCCTTGGACATTCAGCGATCCACCTTGGATTCCCAGATTGCCGAAGGCCAACATGCTGGCATTCGGAGGCGGGCTGCTCCAGTCATTGAGATGCACTTCCTGGGGAGCGCCCGGCACCGCCAAGGGATAAAAGCTCTTGGACACCATGTCGAAAATGCCTGCCGTCTGCAGATCGTTCCACAGCGTAACGTTGAAGATCGCCGACAGATTCTGCGTGCCCGTATCGGTGGTGACCAGCTTGAAGTCGGGCACGGCGAGACGGACCTTCTCGACACCCAGTCCGGTGCCGGTGCGAATCCAGTCCTGAGCAGACATAGCTGCAATGGCAAACAGGACAAACAACACCAATAGAATTGCTCTGTATCGTTTCATGCTTCCCAATTCCCCAAAGTTCCTTTTAGCGCCTGAGGTCATGTGCATTGAGGTGTCATCCTGAGCGACGAGTCCGGTCGCCGTGGCGACCGGACAAGGAGTCGAAGGACCCCTATTACCGCAGAAATCACCGTGTGGCCGCCTTGCTCAGCGACAAATCTGATATTGCTGGCGGCCATAGGGTTCCTTCGACTCCTCGCTCCAACACCCCAGCAAGCACCCTTCGGCTTCGCTCAGGGCAGGCTTCCCCGGTGCTTGCTGGGGACCCCGTTTGCGCTCGTCGCTCAGGATGACAACCCAAGATTATGCGCGCCCACGAACAATCCAACTCAACAGGCACCCTGGCGCCGAATGTAAAAACCCACCTCACCGCCGATAGTCGAACCAGAACTCGACGGCGACATAACGGCCTGCGTACTCCGGAGGCAGCGGGCCAAAGGTATCGATGCGTTCGAGCGCCCGCATCGCCGACTGATCCAGTGACGGAATGCCGCTGGACTGTTCCACGCGTATGTTTTCCGGCTGCCCCGCGCGCGTGATCTCAAAATAAATGTAAACCCTGCGCGCCGTATCGATATTGGGATCCACTTCATACTTCAACCAGTTTTCCGACACCTTGCGGCGCACCCCATCCACATACCAGCCGAAACGGTTGCCAAAATCTCCGTTGCCTCCGGTAAAGCTGAGCCCGCCTTTCGCTCCGCCCGCCGCGAACGACCCATAAGGGCCGCTGACCGGGCCGCCCTGGCCAAACGGAATCCGATTGTCTTCCACTTTCGCAACTTCCTTTGGCGGCGGCTTCTTTTGCGCCGACTCGCGGGGCCCCTTCTTTTTGGCGTCGGGCGCAGGAATCGGAATCGCTTGCGGCTCTGCTTTCGGAATTTCCTTCGGCGGCGTTTGCGTCAGCCCCTTGGATTCGTTGGCCAGCACGTTTTCGCTTTGAGTCGGCGGCACCGGTAATGGGATGCTGCTCACCAGCGTAGCGCTCATGGCGCCACCGGTTCCACCCGTGCCGCCCCAACTCTCGTCCCGCGTGCTGGGGATCAGATAGCCGAACAAAGCCAAGGCGAACAGCGCGACATGCAGTGTTACCGAGCCGATCAAGGGGGAGCGGAGATTGCCCCCGGCCGGAAAGATGTCAACGTCGGCTGCCATTTTTCTCCAGCGGTTGGGTCACGATGCTCACGTTGGTGATGCCCGACTGTTTCACGGCATCCATTACCGTTGCGAAGGCGCCAAAGGGCACGTTTTCGTCGGCGCGCACGAACACCGACTGGCCCTCAGGGTCGCGGATCTTCTGGTGCAACTGAGCGCCGATCTGATTAATGTTGATGGGCTGGTTGTTCAGGAAAACGCGCTGCTGGCGATCGATGGTAATCACCAGGCGCTCCTCGGTGATCTCCTTTACCGTCTGGGTGTGAGGAATCGCGACCTCAATGCCCGACTGCAAGATGGGCGCGGTGACCATGAAGATAATCAGCAACACCAGCACCACGTCCACCAGCGGCGTGACGTTGATGTCGGCCAGCGACGTCTGGGTGCGGCCCCGTGAATTGGTGAAAGCCATTACCGCCGCTCCACACTCTCGACCGCGCGCGCGCTGCCCGTCTGCGCGCGCTCGACTTCGTTGATCAGTTCCAGGCTGAAATCGTCCATGCGCGCGCCGAACTCGCGAATGTGTTGGGTGAACATGTTGTAGGCGATGACTGCGGGAATGGCGGCGAACAAGCCGGCGGCGGTGGTGATCAGAGCTTCGGAAATGCCGGGCGCGACCGCGCGCAACGTGGCTCCGCCAGCGGTCCCGAGACCGTGGAAGGCGTCAATGATGCCCCACACCGTGCCGAACAGGCCGATGAAGGGCGTGACCGCTCCGGTGGTTGCCAGCCAGGGCAAGCGGCTCTCCAGGCGGCTCAGCTCTTCCGAGGCCGCAATCTGGGTGGCGCGCTGCAAAGCGATCATGCGAATGGGATGCGGCGCCTGCTTGCGCAGCTCGTCATAGGCGCCGTCGAACACGGCGACCAGCGGGCTGGGCTTGAATTGTTCCGCAACCGCGGCGACATCCTGCAGTCGCTCCGACTTGCGAAACGCGCGCATGAAGCGATTGCTCTGCACCCGCGCCCGCCGGAACAGGCCCCACTTGGAGAAAATGATGGCCCACGATGCCAGGCTGAACACCAGCAGAATTAAGAGGACAGCTTTGGCGACGAGACCACTGGATTCAATCAGCCCGGAAATTTCGCCGCCGACGGCCGAGGCAAACAAGCAAGAATGCACATTCATTGGACGCAACAGGCTCGACTTTCGCTATTCCGCATTATAAGCATTTGACGAGGTAGCAGCAGATTTGCGCAGCGGGGTTCCTCGCTAGTTACGGACTGTTAAAATGCTGAGAATTCGCGCCAAGGCCGGCAAGCGGGGCGTTGGCCGCCCCATTTTGACAAACATTCGCCAACCGGGTAGCATTTTTAGTGTTGTACTCACATTGTATGTACAAGTGGGGGACCGTGGCATCCGTACTCAAGAAGAAATCGGCAGCCAGGCGCCAGCGGATCAACTTTCGCGCCTCCGATAGCGAGGAACGCCTGATCCGCCTTGGGGCGGAGAAGCGCGGCGAGAAGGTGACTCGATTCATCGTGGAGAGTGCCTGTAGGGCGGCTGAAATGGCGTTGGCTGACCAGAAACACTTTGAGCTCCCGGCGGCACAGTTCGCGCGTTTCACGCAAGCCCTCGACCGTCCAGCCAAGGCCATCCCCGCCCTGCAAAGACTCTTCTCGGAGAAATCGATACTTGAGCGACGCTCACACCAAGCCGCCCCTGTCAGCCGTCGAACTGCTGGCGTCTAACCGTGACGTCGCGGAGTTTGACTGCGGCAAGCACGTCTCCCTCACAGAATGGTTGAAGCGGTTTGCCCGTATGAACCAGGCGAGCGGCGACACCCGGACCTACGTGGTTCACCGGGAATTGGCGGTCGTCGGGTATTACTCCCTCGCTCCCGGGAGCATTGCAAGGAAACAAGCGACTGTCCGCGCCGGCAAATCAGCGCCTGATCCGGTCCCGATGGTGCTCCTGGCTCGCTTGGCTGTCGATCAACGGGAGCAAAGGCAAGGCCTCGGTGCTGCTCTTCTGAAGGATGCCCTGCAACGTGCGTACGCCGGCGCACAGATCATCGGAGGCCGCGCCATCCTGGTGCACGCCATTGACCCTGAGGCCACAATGTTCTACCGCAAGTACGGATTCGAGAGTTGTCCCGGTCTTGAATTGCACCTGATGCTGCTCATGAAGGACGTGCGCGCTAGTTTAGGGCTGTGACCTGCGCGCTCGCGTAACCCACCAGTGGTACAATCTCGGCGAATTCCGATTGGAAACTGAGTGCTGCGCTGTCCGCGCTCGTCGAGTCAGGCCCGTACTTCGTCTGAATCAAAAGGAGACCCATGAGTTCTGCCAGTCCTGTCGCCCCCGTGGAGCAACCGCCTCTTTCCCAGGCCGAACGTGTCGTGGACACCTTTATCGCTCCCGGCAAAACGTTCTCCGACATCCGGCGCAGCGCCAGTTGGTGGGTGCCCTGGATCTTGCTGGCCATCGCAAGCTGGGCCATGGTGGCGGTGGTGGACAAGAAACTCGGCATGGAAAAGGTCGTCGAGAACCAAATGGCACTGTCTCCAAAGCAGGCAGAGAGACTTGATCAGTTGTCGCCCGATCAGCGCGCGGCGCAGATCCAGACCATCGTCAAGGTCAATCGAGTGATTGGTTACGCCTATCCGGTGCTCTTATTGATCATCATTGCCATCATGGCCGGTGTGTTACTGGGGACATTCAACNNGCGATCAGCGTGGGAGGGGGTGAAGCCTTCACCTTCCAGAACCCGATCGCCAGCAACTTGAGCGCTCTGGTTGACCCCAGTTCCCACTTCCTTTACTCCATAGCGACTTCGCTGGATGTGTTCACCATCTGGTCGATTGCGCTGACTGGGTTGGGCTACGGCTGCGTAACCAAGCTGAAGCGGGGAACCTGCATGACCGTGGCCTTCGGCTGGTGGGCAGTGGTGGTGCTCGGCGGCGCAGGATTTGCGGCGCTGTTCGCCTGAGGACGAGAAGCGTTTTGTATCCGGGCACGGCTTCACCGGCTGCGGAAGAATGGTGTGCATTGTGCTTCATGGTGGAAGCCCTCGCATTTATGCGAGGGAGGAGCGCTTTAGCGCTCCGGAAAAATAGCGGTCTGGATCACGCGCTTTAGCGCCGGCATTTGAAAATCCAGGGCTAAAGCCCGTTTTCAAAATCGAACTCTTTTCGCCTGACTAAAGTCCGGCTCCCCCTGCTGAAGCAGGGGGCTTCCACCAAGCGCGCTTCGCCCAAATTGGAACTCACCTCAATTGAGAGGCAAGTGCGTCGCGGAATAAGTCCCGAATTGGTATATACTTCGGCTACTCAGTAATATCCCCGCTACGGTTGGGCGGGTCGGGGCGCAATTTTTTTCATATGCCCCGAGGTGGTTACTTAGAGGTGGTTACTTAGCGGAGCGAGCGAGTCGAGGCCTGCGCGACGCGTTTGGATTTGAGAGTGCGTTACCGGCATCATTTTCTTCCTATATCCCCGGAGCGCTTTCACCCACTGCCGACGCTTGGACCGCTTGGTGGAGGTGTCGCTTGGACCTGGTATTCATACGGATCTTATTCGTCCTCATTACAGCAGTTGCAAGTTATGAACTGCGCCCGCTTGGGTTGGACCGATGGCCCGCAGCAGCGGTGGGAGTGCTTTTCGGAATCGCGGTGGTGCTGTTTGAGCTCCGCCTGCGACGCGTCAGCCTGAAGCGGCTTATCGGCGCGGCCATCGGAAGCATCCTCGGAATCGCAGGCGCCTACCTTTTCAGTCTGGTCATCCGCAACAGCATTCACGAAGGCCCGACGCAGAGCTTTCTACAGCTTTTCGTAATGCTGATCATGGCCTATGTAGGTCTGGTGGTGGGCGCCGGCAAGGGCGACCTGCTCAATCTGGCGGCGCTGGGCGGCATTTTTGGCGGCGAGAAACAGTCCAAGCGGAGCCACAAAATCCTCGACACCAGTGTC
>PLYW01000128.1:5377-26480 GCA_003151875.1 Acidobacteriaceae bacterium | reverse complement strand
TTGGTGCGCTGGCCGAAGATGTTGGGCAACATGTCTTTCATGTTGACGTCCATCTCCTCGACCCCCTGATTGGTGATGATCTCGAATGCAGGCATCGATTTTTCGCGGACATCCAGTTCGACGATGCGTTCGTCGAGCTTGCCCTCGCGTAACTGCTGGCGGAATTTTTCGCGCGTGCGCGAGCCAGGTTCACCGGCCAGCAAGGGTTCGCCGCCAATTCCCACTCCAATGTTGAATCCGATCTGCTGCGGGTCTTGCGCCGCGGGACGCATCTGCACCGGAGCCGGCATCGCCGGCAGCAGCAGGTCGAGCAGGCGCTCTTCCGCGTTGAGTTCGGCCTTGTCGGCAACGTCTTCCAGCTTCTCTTCGCGCACCATGTCGATGGCGATCTCCACTAGGTCGCGGATCATGGACTCAACATCGCGTCCCACGTAGCCGACCTCGGTGAACTTGGAAGCCTCTACTTTCATGAAGGGAGAGTTGGCCAGCTTCGCCAGCCGGCGCGCGATCTCAGTCTTGCCCACGCCCGTGGGTCCAATCATGATGATGTTCTTGGGGATGACTTCTTCCGCGAGTTCGGCCGAGAGCTTCTGGCGGCGCATGCGATTGCGCAGGGCGATGGCCACGGCGCGCTTCGCCTGGTTCTGCCCGACAACATACTTGTCGAGTTCGCGCACGATCTCGCGCGGGGTCAATTCGTCGAGTGCGACGTGTTCCTCATCTGCGGTTGCGGGAAGATAAATAGCCAATCAATTTACCTCTTGCGGCCCGGAAGGCCGGGCTACACTGCGTGAGCCTTGTGCCGTCCCTGAAGGGACTCGTTAATTTTTCCGCTTTACCCAGGGCTTACGCCCTGGGCTAGCATTATTTCGCCCCTGCGGAGCTCAGATTTTGCGCAATTGTTCCGGTGTTCCAACTCAAAACGAGTTTTCACACACCCTCTAACAGCCGGCACTAACCAAACGCGGCCTCGGCGAACGGCGAAGAGCGAACGGCGNNCCCATGCTCTTGAACATCTTCCGCATCTGGGCATACTGGCGTAACAGGTGGTTTATTTCCTGGACGCTGGTCCCCGAGCCGCGGGCGATGCGCTTGCGCCGGCTGCCATTGATCGACTCGTGATGCTCGCGTTCGTACGGCGTCATGGAGTTGATAATCGCCTCCACGCGGGCCAGTTGCTTTTCGTCCACCTTGTCCGCCCCCGACTTCTGCATATTGGCGAACGGTCCGATCTTGGGCATCATGCCCATGATGCTCTGCAGTGAGCCGAGTTTTTTCACCTGCCGCAACTGATCGCGAAAGTCCGCCAGCGAGAAGCCGTCAGCGCTGAGCGCCTTCTGGGCAAACTCTTCCGACTTCTTCTTGTCGAGATGGGCTTCGGCCTTCTCGATCAGCGAGAGAATGTCGCCCATGCCGAGAATCCGCCCCACAATTCGGTCGGGATGAAACAACTCCAGGGCATCGTACTTTTCGCCCATGCCGATGAACTTGATGGGCTGTCCGGTGACCTTGCGAATGGAAAGCGCCGCGCCACCACGGGCGTCACCATCCATCTTGGTGAGTATCACGCCCGTGAGCGTCAGTTTCTTGTGGAACTCGTCGGCCGACTTCACCGCGTCCTGGCCGGTCATGGCGTCGGCAACGAAGAGGATCTCCTGCGGATTGAGGATCTTCTTCAGCGACTGCATCTCGTCCATCAATTGCTCGTCGATGTGCAGCCGGCCGGCGGTGTCAACGATGAGCACGTCGCAGGCGTTATTGATGGCCTCGCGGCGGGCTTCCTTCACCAGCCGTTCGACAGTCGCGGTGTTCGATTCCTCGACCTTGCCTTCGTAGAGATGGGCCTTGATGGCCTGGGCTACCACCTTGAGCTGCTCGCGTGCCGCCGGACGGTAAACGTCAACCGAGACCAGCATGGGCCGGTGTCCGCCTTGCTTGAGCCAGTTTGCCAGCTTGCCCGAAGTGGTGGTTTTGCCGGAACCCTGAAGACCCGCCATCAGCACAACTGTGGGCGGCTGGGAGGAGAACTTCAGCTTGGCCGCGTCTTTGCCGAGGATGGCGATCAGTTCGTCGCGAACAATCTTGACTACCTGCTCGGCGGGGGAAAGCGCGGTCAGCACTTCCTGGCCCAGCGCTTTCTCGCGGATGTGCTCGATCAATTCTTTGACTACGTTGAAGTTAACGTCGGCTTCGAGCAGCGCCATGCGAATTTCTTTCAGCGCTTCGCCGATGTTTTCTTCCGTCAGCGTACCTTGTCCGCGCAGATTCTTAAAGGCACGCTGCAGCTTATCTGTAAGGTTCTCAAACATTGTCAGGAGTCCACAGCTCGGGCTGGGTGGGCGGAAACCTGCGGTTTCCACGCTGAAATCAGGATATCACGCAGGTACGTAGTTGATTCGTCTAGCTCGCTCTCGCGCCGTAATCGCCGGCTTTCAGCGCCGTTCGTCGTTTAATGTTCCCTTATCGTTTCGCTTAGACCAGCGCGACCTCGCGGTCGAAATTGGGCTTCTTCTCCGCATGGAGTTTGAGTGCGACGCCACAAACTGCAGCGATACGCTCCAGCATCATGAGCGAGTGCCCGCTATATTCGGCATCTTCCAAGCGAGCAATCACGGACTGTGTCGTGCCCGCTTTCTTGGCAAGTTCAACCTGAGTCAGACCAGCCTCTTCCCGCATCTCGCGCACCAATAAGGCCAGATCAATCTGGTGCAGGGCGCGCGCAAAGGTCTTACGGTAGGTGACGCTCTTACGTGCGCGCTGCTCAACAATTTCACTGTGTTGGTCGCGCTTGATGGTTTGCTTCATAGTGTGAATTGGCCGCTCAATTCTGATACTGTCTCGATATTGAATTATCGCATAATTGCTATACTACTGTCAATAGGTACGCAGGACGAGGAGACAATGCGGGGTACTCCAGTTCACTGCTGTTTCACCGTAAACCCTGACTCGGCGCTGTGCGATACACTTCAGCCGCTGCTACCACCGTGTTGCAGTGAATGGTCACCGTGTCTTCGATGTGGTTGGCATAACCGCCGGCGTAAGTGACCATTACGGGTATGTCGCGCGCGCGGGCGACGCGAAAGACAAGCTCGTCGCGCTGCTTCAATCCCTCTATGGACAGGTCCAGGCCGCCAAGCTGGTCATCTCGGTATGGATCGGCGCCCGCCACGTAACAGATCAGTTCTGGCTCAAACAGCCGCAAGCCGGAACTCAGGGCGTTGTCGAGCCAGGCCAGATATTCGGCGTCACCGCAGCCATCCGGCAGGTTGACGTCGATGGAAGACGGGGGCTTGACGAAGGGATAGTTGTTCTCCTGATGCAGCGAAATCGTGAACACATCCTTGCTTGAGCCCTCGGTCATGGTGGTCCGTTGCGGACCTCGCAAGCCCGCGGCGGAGGGCAAGCTGTTCGGCCGGGGCCGCGGGTTTCCAAAAATAAAGGCGGTGCCGTTTCCCTGATGTACGTCGCAATCCACCGTCATGGCGCGACGAATTTTTCCGCGCTTCTGCATGGCGCGAATCGCAACGGAGAAATCGTTGATCATGCAGAAGCCTTCGCCGTGTTCGGGAAAGGCGTGGTGAAATCCGCCTCCCATGTTGATGCCGACACCATCTTCGAGCGCGTGTTCCGCCGCCAGGATCGAACCCCCGGTGTGGAGCATGAAGGCATCCACCACCTGCGGCGAGTACGGAATCTCCATCTCCAACTCCTCGCGCGCGCTCAGGGTGCCTTCCATCAACTTGTTCACATAAAGCGGCGAATGGACCAGCAGGACGTCGGCTTCACTAGCGGGTTGCGGAACCACGAAGTCAGCGTCTTCGGCAATGCCATCTTGAAGCAGGCGCTCGCGAATGAGACGAAACTTGTCGGCGCGAAAGATGTGTTCGCCGATGGGCAGGAAATACTTTTCGCTATAGACCAGTTTGAAGGGCAACATGGACCGACGATCCGCGGGTGCTCACAACCAACCCATGATTCTAGACCTGAGAGGCAAATGTAGCGAAGGGGGTCTGCCTTTTCGTGGCGTACCGGTTACGCTGCCCCCTAGCCGATTCGTGATGGTCGATGTCCCCATTAACGTTGAGGCAAACCGGCATCGAGTGCGGGAATCCACCGCGCTGTCAGTTTTTACTTTACGAGAGACCGCGAATGGGGCACACTTCGCAGATCACAAAACAAGGAGGCTGTACATGAAGCAAGCTTTGCGGCTGGCTGTAGCAGCATTGTGTGTCACTCTCGTGTCTCTGGCGACGGCGACAGCGCAAGACCAATACACCGAGGGCCCGGTGGACCGTGTCGTTCTCGTCCATATTCTTCCTGGGCACTTCAGCGCGTTCATGGACGACGTGAAGAACAACATCAAGCCGATCTGGGACGCCGAGAAGAAGGCCGGGCTCATCGAAGGCTATGGCATCTTCCTGAACCAGACGAAAGCCAGCGTGGACGACTGGGACATTGGTTTCGAGCTCACCTACAAGAACATGGCCGCTCTCGATGGACTGGGGATGAAAGTCCTGGAGCTGCGCATGAAACAATATGGCGACAAGGGCAAAGAGCAGCAGGTGATCGACAAGCGAGTCGAGCACGCACGAACGGTCGCCAGCTATCTGACCCGGGAAATCACGTTGAAGTAGCTGCCTGAGCCAAGATTCCGAGTGCTTGGCGGCGCTTTCGAAAGAACGCCGCCGTATTCATTTACCATGATGCTGCATGGCGTCCACCGCTCAACTGGTTTCGCTTCGCCGGGCTGCCGGCTATAACCTGCTGGCCACTGCGGGCCTCGTAATGGTCGCCATCTTCTTGTTGTGCGCTCTGTTCGCACCCTGGATCGCGCCCCAGGATCCCGCGCAGATCGACCTGCCAGCGCGACTCATGGGACCATCGGCCTCGCACTGGTTTGGCACCGACGAATTGGGACGCGACATCCTCTCCCGCATCATCTACGGAGCCCGCATCTCGATGCTGGTGGGCAGTTGCGTGGTCGCAGCCTCGCTCACGCTGGGACTGATCTTCGGCTCCATCGCCGGCTACTATGGCGGAGTCACCGACCGTGTGCTCAACGTGGTCGTGATGAACGCTTTCATGTCGTTCCCCGGAATTCTGCTGGCGATCGCCTTTGTGGCCTTCCTCGGTCCGGGCATCTTCAATCTGATTCTGGCGCTCTCGATTGGCGGATGGGTGGGCTATGCCCGATTGGTCCGCGCGCAGGTGCTGGCGGTCCGCGAACGCGAATTCGTGGAAGCTGCGCGCGCATTGGGCGCAAGCGACTTGCGGATCATCGTGCGGCACATTATCCCTAACATCATTCAGCCGATTATCGTGCAGGCGGCCATAGGCATGGCGGGCGCCATCCTGGCGGAAGCCACCATGAGCTTTCTCGGGCTGGGTGTGCCGCCTCCGGCGGCTAGTTGGGGTTCGATGCTGAACGACGGGCGCGCCCACCTGTTCGATTCGCCGCACCTCGTGCTCTTCCCCGCCGCCGCCGTCATGCTGGCGGTGCTCTCGTTCAACTTCATTGGCGACGGCCTGCGGGACTACCTCGACCCCCGGTCAAGGATCGAGGTTGGGCTGTAGGTTTGTCATCCCGTCCGGCCCCCCCGGAGCGTAGTCGAGGGGGAGCTGAGAGATCTGCGGTTCATTTGTCGTCTTGAGCGGTGGCGACGCGTTGCGTCGCCGCAGCCGAAGGATGTGTGGTTGGTTTCTGACAACTGACAACTGGTTTATAGTGGTCTGTGCTGCCGGTGAAATCTTTCTCTTCTCGTAGTATTCGCATTCCGCTGTTCGCCTTCGCAATGGTTCTGCTTGTCCTGGGCAGTGCCTGCAAGCGCGGAGCCCTTGCCAAACATGAGTACATGTACGTCTCGGCACAGGAGACCAGCCTGCGCGATCGAGTGGCGACCATGTACAACAAGATCGGAACGGTGCATGGCGGCGATCGCGTGGAAGTTCTGGAGAAGCAGCGACGTTTCCTGCGGGTGCGCACGGACAGCGGACAGGAAGGCTGGATCGAGGAGCGCAGCCTGGTTCCTCAGGACGTTTACGATGCCTTCCAGAAGCTGGCCAGCGACAATGCCAGCCAGCAGGTGCAAGCCCACGGAACGGCCCGCTCCGACCTCAACATCCACGTAACTCCGTCGCGCGAAGGCGAGCACCTTTATCAGCTCAAGGATGGAGAGAAGGTTGAGATCCTGAAACGCGCCACGGCGGAGAAGAATCCGCCGAAGGCCGCGCCTGCGAATGCGACGCAAAGCCCGAAGGTTGCCGCCACGACTCAATCGCAACCGAAGATCACACCTGTGCCAGCTAAGCCGGCTGCTACCGGCGGAGTCACGCCAGGCAGCGCTCCGGGTAAACCGCCGGAGCCTCCCAAGCCCGTGATGGAAGATTGGTATCTGGTGCGCAACTCTGCCGGACATGCCGGCTGGGTGCTGCTGCGCATGATCGACCTCGATATCCCGCTGGAGGTTGCACAATATGCCGAAGGCCAGCGCATCATGGGCTACTTCGTGCTGAACACGGTGCAGGAAGAAGACAAACAGGTGCCGCAGTACCTGGTGCTGTTGAACGAACCGAAGGACGGACTGCCCTGGGACTTCAATCAGATTCGAATCTTCACTCGGAACCGCGCCAAGCATCGCTACGAAACTGCTTATCGCGAGCGCAATCTTGAGGGCTATTTTCCGGTGAAGACTGGGCATCAGGATTTCGGCAAAGAAGGCGACCTGCCGACCTTCACCATCCGCAAGAAAAACTACGACGGACAGATGGTGGACATTACCTACAAATTGAACGGCCCTATCGTGCGCCGGGTGCTGACCCCGGAACAAGAAGCTGCGGAGAAGGCCCAGCACGGGGCAGCGTTGGCCGCTTACTACGCGCAGCACAAGAAACAGGCGCCAGCGCATCCCCGCCATAAACACAAGTGAGAGTTACCCGCTCTATCGGCCGTAGAACTCAGCGATGGCGGCCACCACGCGCTGCTGCTCGTCCTCGCGCAGCTCAGGGAACATGGGCAACGCCAGGACTTCTGTTGACGCGCGCTCCGACTCCGGAAGGTCACCCGCTCTATAGGCCAGGTAAGTAAAGCATTCCTGCAAGTGCAGCGGGACGGGATAGTAAATCTCCGTTCCGATTCCCTGCTGGGTCAAAAAGGTCCGCAGTTCATCCCGCCGAAAGGCGCGCACCACGTACTGGTGATAAATGTGATAGGCCTCGGGCATGGTCGCCAGCAGCGCAATGGGCGCCTGTGCGCTGACCAACTGCTCGCCGCCTTGCACCAGGCCGGAGTTGATGAACAAACCCTGATAGCGCCGGGCCCGCATCCGGCGCACCTGGTTCCAGTCGTCGATATGCTTCAGTTTCACCCGCAGCACCGCCGCCTGCATGGCATCGAGGCGGCTGTTCCAGCCAATCTCTTCGTGGTAATAGCGATGGCGGCTGCCGTGATTGCGCAAACGTCGAACGTGCGCCGCCAGCTCCTCATCATTGGTGGTGACGCATCCGCCATCGCCATAGGCGCTCAGGTTCTTGGTGGGATAAAAGCTGAAAGCCGCGGCCTTGCCCAGCGCTCCTGCTTTCTTGTCGCGCCATTTCGCGCCGAAAGCCTGCGCAGCATCCTCGACAAGGCTGGCGTCGTACTGCTCGGCGAGGCGAGCCAACCTGTCCATGTTGGCGCACTGTCCGTACAGGTGTACCGGCATCACCACACGGAGCTTGAACGAGCGCCCACGGTGCAGCGCTCTCTCGGTGGCGCCAGGATCGAGATTCAGCGTCGCCGGATCGATGTCAGCCAGAATCGGAGTCGCGCCGCAGCGCACGATCGAACTTACCGTAGCAAAGAAACTGAACGGCGTGGTGATCACGCACGCCTCCCGTCCAACCCCGGCGGCCGCCAGCGCCAGCCAACAGGCGTCAGTTCCCGATGCACAACCAACGCTCTCCTTCACCCCCAGATAGCTTGCAGACTCGCTTTCGAAGCCCTCCAGTTCCGGGCCGCCGATGAAGTGCTGGGTAGTCAGCACACGTTCGATCGCTGCGTGGACATCGTCCTTGATTGTCTCGTACTGACGAGTAAGGTCAAGCATGGGGACGGGCTCGCGTGGGGTCGCGGTACCCGAACCTAAAGACGATTGCGGCGAGGTCGATGGCATGGCGCAAACATGATTCTATAGCGAATCGACGCCTGATGTATGCAGAGTGATAGTGGCTCAGTTCCTGAACTGCCGAGTACTCGCTAGCAATAGGGGTTCCGGAGATTGTGAGTGTAATGGCGATATTGCAACAGCTATTCAGTTAAAACACGGCTTTGGGCATAGGCTAATCAGAGCAAAGAGGAACGCTGCGGTGAGGAACGCATACGACAACAGGTTTGCGTTGCGAACGACATCCGAGCACCGCTCCACGAGGTTCGGAACTGTGCGTCTGATGTGCCGCGAGATCCATTTGCCTTCAACCCACCACGACACGAGGAAACACAAGACCATCATGACCACGGCACTGACGAGCATTATCCAGCGCGGATAGAGGCCAAGCCACATCAGCGTCATTGTGTCGTGAATCCGCAGTCGCTCCGGTTGTGTCAGCTGCAATGCACTCGCTCGCGCTCTCAATGCTGCCGTGTCGCGGAAGTAGACAGACTCCAAAACATACTTCAGCCCTAGCGCAAATCCGGTTGCCAACGGCAGTCCCGCAAGAGCGGAAAGCACGTTCGCCACGCCCACCACACGGGACGACTCCCAAAAGCTCATCCTCAAACGGTTCCGTGCATATACAGCCTCAATCAGGATCACCGGGAGAAGTAGCAGTATCGTGATAGGCCATGCGAGAAAAAGGGTTGGAAATATCGCATCCGCATATGGGGCGGGGGGAAGAGATTGTGCCGTGTATTCGAGCATTTTCGCTAGGGTGGTTAATAGCCCTTATTTCACAATCGACCCCTAAAAACAAATGTGACCGCAGTCACTGGCGCGGCGTTGAAGTTTCGTTTGTGGGATGATTGGCGATTCCACGACGCCCATCCGAGACGAAGATGACGGGCCCGAACCTAACGGGCCAAGAATCTCATAGCCGTTACGTTTCGTACCCGGGGTCAACGTCATCGGTGAGGCGGATGCTGGTCGCCCTTTCGCGCGCGGTGCTGGGCGCCGCGGGACCGTGGTAGCAGCGTACACAGAAATGTTTGGAGCGACTGAGCGCCACCTTCGTCCTCAGTAGTTAAGCCAGGCAACCCTGACTTGACGCTCATTCGCAACGAAGGGCGGTCATCGGATCAACCCGTGTGGCGCGACGCGCCGGAACGTAACAGGCCAGGAGCGCGGCTGCCATCAGCAGGATGATCACCGCCGCGAAGGTCAGCGGATCGGTAGCAGTTACGCCAAAGAGCAGCGAGCGCAGAGTGCGCGTGATTGCCAAGGAGCCAAGAAGCCCGACAGCGATGCCAACCAGGATCGTGCGCAATCCCTGGCCCAGAACCATGCTGAGAACGTCACGCGAGCGGGCGCCCAAGGCGATACGGACACCGATCTCATGCGTGCGGCGGCTGACGGAATAGGCCATAACGCCAAACACCCCTGCCGTCGCGAGCAGCAGTGCGACGATGCCGAAGAAGCCGACAAGAATCAGATTGAACCTACGTGAGCCCAGCGAGGCAGCATACACTTGGGGAAACGTCCGGAAATTTGCCGGGATCTCCGGGTTGAGTTCCTGCAGGATGGCGCGGGCGGCCGAGGTCACCGATTGTGTTTCGGCATCGCTCAGCATGGTTATGGCGATCGTCGAGCGCGGCCGCTGCGACAGGTTCACGTAGACGGTGGGAGTGGCCGGCGCATCGAGTCCGTATTCGTGAACGTCGCCGACGATACCGACGATCGTCAGCAAACGCAGGTCCCCATCCATGTTCCCGAATTCGATTGTGTGACCAATGGGGTCCTGGCCGGGCCAGCGTTCGCGAGCCAGCGACTCGCTGATCACGGCCACGTGCGGCGAATCCGCGCCGTCGCTTTCCGTGAACAGGCGCCCTCGAAGTAGAGGAATGCCCAGAACCTGGAAGTATCCTGTCGTGGCAATACCAAAGTCCGCCACTCCAACGCGTTCTTTTTGGCGAAACAGCGACTCGAAACCTTCGAAGGTCTTCGGAACCTCCTTTGGCGTCATCAGCAGAAACATCCCGTCGGGAAGACCGCCATCCATCGGAAGGCCGCTGATACCGCCAACGTTACGCACCCCCGGAATCTGTTTCAGGCGCTCGATGAGGTTGGAAAAGAAAATCGCCTGATCCGCCTTCGCGTTCGGATTGTTCCCATCCACCCACGGCAGCGAAACCTCCATGGTGATGATCTTGTCCACCCGGAACCCGGGATTCACTTCCAGCACCTTCATCAGGCTGCGCCCGAGCAGGCCCGCTCCGACCACCAAGACAAGCGTGATGGCGATCTGTGCCGCCACGATCACCCGTCCAATGCGCTGGCTTCCTGGAGAACCCGCCTGTGCGCGACCGCCCTCTCCGAGACCCTCGCGCAGATTGCCAGAGGTGGCCCGCATGGCCGTGAATGCCCCCAGCCCAGCGGCGACGGCGGTGGAAAGCAGAAAGGCAAATAAAAGAACTGGGGTACTGATCGAGACGTTCTCCAGGCGAGGCAGGTTCTTGGGCGCAAGCGCAAGCAATCCTGCCACGCCCAAGAATGCTCCCATCACGCCCAGTATGCCGCCGATGGTGGAAAGCAGAAACGCTTCCGAAAGATATTGCCGAATCAAGCGTCCGCGTGTCGCCCCGAGCGCGCTTCTAATGGCGAGCTCGCGAGTTCTTGCCGCCGCTTGCGCCAACAGCAGGTTGGCTACGTTCGCACACGCCACCAGGAGAAGAAATCCCACCGCTCCGAAAAGGATCAGGAGCGCCGACTGTGCCTTGCCGGTTATTGACTCTTGCAGCGGAACGACAACTCCGTCCTTGAGCAAATAGTCATTCTTGTAAGGGGCGCTGTCGTGGATGCGGCGCGCTATAGCGCTGATGTCTGCCTTCGCTTGCTGGACGGTGACGCCGTCGCGGAGGCGCCCGACTGCGTTGTAGTTGTGAGATGTCCGGCTTGCATTTTCGCCGTCAAGATCGGCGGGCAGCCACAGACCCGCCTCTTGTGGAAAGCCGAAGCCATCCGGAAGCACGCCGATTACGGAGAAAACCGCATTATCGATTTTCAGATGGGGCTGCGAAAGGTCCGGAGGCGATCCCAGATGCTGCTTCCAGTATTCATAGCTAACGAGGGCGACAGGGGCGGCCCCTTTCTTGGCATCTGCCGCCGTGAAATCGCGCCCGATGACCGGCTGAACGCGAAACACCTTCAAAAAGTCGGGTGAAACGCTGGCCACCATCGAGCGGGTCGGCTGCAAACCACCGGAAACCGAAGCGATGATGGCGTTATACTTTGCAATCGCCTGGAAGCTGTGGTTTTGGTCGCGAAAGTCGTCGAAGTTCGGGTCGGCGAGACGAGACCACGTGCCCTTGCTGTTGACCTCGTGGATAGCCATGATGCGGCCGGGATCGGCGTAGGGCAGCGGACGAAGCAATACACCATACACAACGCTAAATATTGCCGTGGTCGCACCGATGGCCAGTGCGAGCGTGAACACCGCAACGGCCGTGAAGCCCGGACTCCTGCGCATTACCCGCAGCGCCTGGCGCGAGTCTTGAAGTATCGCTTGCATAAGCACGTGCCTGCCACGAACGTACCATGGTGGTCACACATAAACACAGAGCACATCGGATTCCACAATCCTAAAGTGGTAATGCACTGACTCGTAAGAAGGAGTTCAGTGACAGCTACAGCAGGACATGGAGAGCCTGATCATTCGGGGACACGACTGTCCGGAACCGAACAACCGATGCCGCCTGGATCGTGACCGCTCGACGGCGGGGTGCGCAACACTGGCATTTGGGGACGCCCGAGGATTGCACAGCGCTGTTAACTTCCGTTGCTGATGAGGGATTGAACAATCAAGTTGGGTGTCCGCAGATAGATGTTGATATCAGGCGATTACACGACCGATACGGGCAAAAACCGACGGGCATGCGCTCTTTACCTTCCCGCAAACAGAATGTAGTGGCTGGCTGCGCCCATAAAGAACAGCATGGGAAACGACACCCAGAAATTCAGGCGGGTACACAGCAGCGCGATTCTCGCCACCTTGGGTGCTTCGGGCGGCATTGGGGTGCCCTGGCTGGCATTGGCCTCGGTCCAGCGGATCATCTTTTTCTGCATGCGCCACACCACGCCCCAAACGTTCAGCAGCATGAACCAGCCCAGTCCGCCGCCAATGCCGATCGCCAGGGCGCGATTGCTCTCCCAGCCATGCTGGTTCAAGCTTAGAAAGATGTACGCCGCCGCGACCACCGCGATTGCGACGATGACGCCCAGCACAGGGCCCTTCCTGAGCACCTCGGCCGGCGACATCAGCGCTCCCATCTCAATGACGAACGCCAGCGTCCAGAGTCCGAAGAATGTGCCGAACATCATCCCAGCCGAGGCTGGCTCGCCCGCCGCCACCGCATTGCGAACGTCGCTGGCCACGATATGCATCCAGTAGGCGATGCCAGCCAGCACGGTCACCACCGCGCTCCAGCGAAACCACCACAAGGCCCGCCGCATCAGCTTGGGGACGACGATTGCCCGCAATTTTGCATCGAGTTCCTGCACGAAAGGCAGGCCCACCAGAGTGAAGAAGTACAGCAGCCCGACCCAGGTGATGCCGGCGACAAGATGGATCCAGCGAAGCACCATCAGGGCGGTTGCTTCGCCGCCGGGGAATTGGATCGCGGGCGAGAGGAGTAGCGCCACTAGCCAGGAAGTCATCTCTTGGTCACCTATGTTGGACCGGTATCCCGCGCCATGCTTTGGGATTCGGAGCAGTGGGCGAATTCTACATCACAGGGCCTGGTGGTTGTTTTAGTTGAAATCGCGCGGTCGCCGCCTTATCGTAAAGTGGCTTATGATTGCTTGTGCGGCCGTTGGCATACTCGGCTGCTGACGGGTTTCTACAGGCTCGGAATCGTACGGGGTGGCGAATCTGGGGCTGTGCTGTTTTTTGCATGTTGCCAGGGAGGGACGTATGGAAAACAAGGCAGCACAGAACATACAGGACGGGTTTCTAAATACTGCCCGTAAAGACAAGTTCGTAGTTGCCATTTACCTGCTCAGCGGGGTGAAGCTGACCGGCAGAATCCGCTCCTTCGACAAATATTCTATCGTTCTCGACACCAACAATCAGGAGCAGTTGATTTTTAAGCACGCCATTTCCACTGTGGTTATGTCGCGTCCCGGGCATTCCGAACGTCACTTTGAACAGCGCGCGCCAGCCGAAGCGGTGGCTGCGGTGGACGCCGAGACCGCGAACACGACCTCCGAGGGCTAGTCTATTTCCCGCGCGGATGGCATGAACTCCCGAGCTAATGGCCGCTCTTGGCAAACTGGCCAGGACCAGCCGGAACGCGTCTTCCTGGTGGGGGTGGAATTTTCTTCCCGGTCAGCGGCGGGGCGCGATACCCAAGCCCGTGGCGCGCAGAGTCGCCAAGGGGAACCCGATGCGCCGCTGGCTCCTCGGCAGCAACCTGCCGGAAAAGTTCCACCCAGCGCGCGCGTGGCGCGCAGCGTGGCCGCTCCTCACTTGTCCGCAGAGGGACAGGAGCATCTCGGATTTTCCGCCGAAGAGTCCATGGCCGAGTTACGCGAGTTGGCCATTAGTGCGGGAGCTGTGGTCATCGGCGAATTCCAGCAGCGGCGTCCAAAGCCGGACCCCGCTACGCTCATCGGCAGCGGCAAGCTGGAGGAATTGCAAGGCGCGGTCGCTTCCAGTTCGCCCGACCTGGTCATCTTCGATCACGAGCTGACGCCCTCGCAGCAGCGGAATCTCGAGCGTGGGCTCGACCTGCGGGTGATCGATCGCACCCAACTCATCCTCGACATCTTTGCCCGTCATGCGCGCACCCGCGAGGGACAGCTCCAGGTGGAACTGGCGCAGTTGCAATACCTGTTGCCGCGACTGGCGGGACGCGGCGTGCAGATGTCGCAGCTCGGCGGCGGCATTGGAACGCGTGGTCCCGGTGAAACGCAGTTGGAGACCGACCGCCGCAAAATCTACCGGCACATTCGCCACGTAAAAGAGCAGCTGGAAAATGTTCGCCGCATCCGCGGACAGCAGCGGCAGCGGCGCGAGTCGGTCCCCATCGCAACGGTGGCGCTGGTCGGCTACACCAATGCGGGGAAGTCAACCTTGTTCAATGCGCTTACCCAGGCCGGGGTGCTGGAGAGCGCGCGCATGTTCGCCACGCTCGATCCCACGCTGCGGAGTGTGACCCTGCCGTCACGGCGGCAGGTTCTGCTGTCTGACACTGTGGGATTCATCCGAAACCTGCCGCACACCCTGGTTTCGGCGTTTCGCGCCACCCTGGAAGAGGTACAGCGCGCGTCGCTGCTATTGCTTGTATCCGACGTCACCAGCCCGACGGCGGCTGAGCAGCAGTCGCAGGTTGAAGAAGTGCTGCGTGAACTGGAATCGCAAGACAAGCCGCGGCTCTACGTAATGAACAAAGTGGATCTGCTGCCGGCGAAGAAACGCGAGAGTCTGCGCGATACGGCGAGCGTGATCCACGTCTCGGCCGCAAAGGGGTTTGGACTCGACAGTTTATTGGAACGTATCGACGAACTCATCGCCGAGGATCCGGTGCGCCGGGTGCATTTGCGCGTGCCGCAGTCGGAAGGCAAAGCGCTGGCTGCGCTCGACGCTAAATCCGTGGTATTTGCACGGGAGTATCGCGACGGAAATGTTGAACTCGACGTGCAGGCCCCGGAATCGCTGTTGCGCAAGATGAAAAGTTTCGTCGTGGGGTGAACGGTTCACCCGCTCGCTTTTTATCCGAACTCACGATCCGGATCACGCTCCAACTCCGATGGCAAGCCTCGCTGGGCGAGGCTCCCGCGCATGCTTTTGATGAAGGAATCCGCCACGGAGATCGGTTCCAGACTCGTCAGCAAGGACCTGGCTAGAGCGGCACGCTCTTCTGGAGGAAGTGCAAGCGCCTTCTTCAACAATTCAGAAACTTTCCGAGACATGAGTTTATATTACCGCCGTCCGGACTAAACCATGCGCATGCCCGCATCGGCTTGCTCGTCGGCGTGATAGCTGGAGCGCACCAGCGGGCCGGACTCGACATGGCGGAAACCCATCTGCAGGGATTCTTCTTTGAGGAAGCGGAACTCTTCGGGCGTGTACAAGCGCGCCACGGGAAGGTGGTCCTTCGACGGCCGCAGGTATTGGCCGATGGTCAGGATGTCCACGTTGTGGGCCGCAAGATCGCGGAAAACTTCGAGCAGTTCGCCGGTGCTCTCACCCAGACCGGCCATCACGCCGCTTTTGGTCGGAATCGCCGGATTCATTTCCTTGGCGCGTGCCAGCAGCCGCAACGTGCGCTCGTAACGCGCGCCTGAGCGGGCGACGCGATATAGGCGAGGTACAGTCTCGGTGTTGTGGTTCAAGATATCGGGCTTGGCGTCCATCACGATGCGCAGCGGCTCTTCCAGTCCCTGAAAGTCGGGAATCAGCACTTCCACGCGGCATCCGGGAACGCGTCGCCGGATTTCGGTGATGGTATCAGCGAAGACGCGCGCCCCACCAACGTTGTCGTCGTCGCGATTGACGCTGGTGACGACGGCGAACTTCAGTCCCAGCTTCTCGACCGCTTCGGCAACCCGGCGAGGCTCTTCAAAATCGATCGGCAGCGGGCGCCCTTTCGGCACCGCGCAAAAGCCGCAGCGGCGGGTGCACAGATTGCCCAGCAGCATGAAGGTCGCGGTGCGATGGTTCCAGCACTCGCCGATGTTGGGACAATGCGCAGACTCGCAGACGGTGTGCAGCTCCAGGTTGCGCGCCAGGGTCTTGAGATTGTGATAGTTCTCGCCCATCGGGGCGCGCGCCTTCAGCCATTCCGGCTTGGAAGCCGGACGGCGCGGGCCAATCTCGATCTGGATCAGCTCAGGAGCAGTAGCCATGGGACGTAACTATTGTACAAGCGGGAAGCCTTCAGCCATCAGCCGTCAGCTTTCAGCCTGCTAGCCCAGATCTTCTTCGCTATACCTTCGATTCATACTCCGTGCGAGGGGACTCACAACCGCAGAATGTCAGCTAGTGGTCGATTGCGCTGGTGGTTCCTCGGGTCGGTTTGGCTGATGGCCGATAGCTGATCGCCGAAGGCTCCTACAACGTATGCAAATACGCCATCAAGTCGTCCAGTTGCTGCTGGGTCAACTTCTGCTGGAAGGCTGGCATCTTGGCGCGACCCAGGAGGATGATGTCCGTAACCCTGTCGTCATTGGCGGGAATGCCGTTCTTCATGAATGGCTTTTTGAACAGACCGTGCAGGCTGGGTGCGCGCAGGTCATGAGTGCTATAGGCGTAATGACACTCGGCGCAACGCGCGTCGTAAACGCGCCGGCCCTGCGCCTGCTGCGGAGTCAGCCCGAGCTCGGCGTCGCTCTTGCGGGGCTCGGAATCGCAGGCCAGGAAGATCGTGGTCACGATCAGAATGATTGCAGTCAAAAGGGCAGAAGGCGCGCGCTTTGATCTCGGCATTTTTCCAGGTGTCCGGGCAAATCTGTGCCGCCACTGCGGCCCCGGCAGAGTTAGAATACACCTCGCATGACGGTTGCTCTCAAACGGGTTTACGCCGAGCCGTCACCGCACGATGGCACGCGCGTGCTGGTGGACCGGCTGTGGCCGCGGGGATTGAAAAAGGCCGACGCAGCGCTCGATGCCTGGCTGAAGGACCTGGCTCCGTCCGATGCGTTGCGCAAGTGGTTTCACGCTCATCCCCAGCAGTGGAACAAGTTTTGCGAAAGGTATCTCAAGGAGCTTACGAGCGATGCGGCGGATGCAGCGTTGCAGCAGCTTTATGAGTTACAGAAGAAACGTCGCCGCCTGACGTTGCTGTTCGCCTCCAAGAACGAAGAGCGCAACAACGCGCTTGTGTTGAAGCAACTGATCGACGGCGGACGCAAGCCACCCACCGGGACTGGTCCCATCCGCACTGCTGCGAGCCAGCGCAAGCGCGCCGCGCGGCCGAGATAGCTCCATGGTCCTCCGGCCCGACGCCCAACCTGCCCACGCCGATAACGCGTTTGTCCCTGCTTGGGAGGCTGTGGCCCGCGCCGAGAAAACCGGCTCGGCAAAGTATCATCTGGTGCGCCAGCCCGATCACGCGCGGGTTTCCGGCGACATAGCCGAGCAGCTTGCGATTGCGGGTGCGCCTCCGGTGGACAACGACATCGTGCGCGGCATCAGCTTGCACGATGAGGGATGGAAGGACTTCGACAACGGAAGTGAGCGGCTGAGCGCGACCCCCGCAGCCTATTCCGACGAAAATGTCGCTCTGAGCGGAGTGGGCAAGCCGCTGTCCTTCTTGGAGATCAAGGCGGGTGATTTCCTGCGGGCGTGGCGAGGCTCGATTGATTCAGCGGAAGCGGTCGCGCCCATCGCCGCCCTGATCGTCAGCGGGCATTTTTGCCGGCTGGGCGAGTTTGGGATCGGCATGGCCGCCTACTCGGAAGACGATGCGCGAAGCGTGCGCGAATTCCTGGCGTGCGAAGAGCAGCGCCAGTGCCGCTTGCTGCGCCAGCAAAACCGCAGCCAAAGCGAAGTGCAGTACTGGACAGACGTGCTGCAATTTTGCGATCTGCTGTCGCTGTATCTGTGTTGCGGCTCGAAGCAGAGCGTCGAATTTCCGCAGCCGATCGGACCCAAGGGCGAGACGATCCGCTTGCAGGTACAGGACGCAGCTTTTGTGCTTTCGCCGGCGCTATCTGCCAAGGAAGTTGAGCTCTCGATCCAAGCCCGCCCCTATCCGGCGGAGACGGGCGGGTCGTCCATCACGATAAGGTGGCGCGTGCGATGATTCCCCCCTCTGGACTAAAAAAATGCCCGGAAGGAAACCGTTGCCATTTACAGGCTCTTGTCCAGCGCCTTTTCGATGACCTCGCGCGAAACATAGCCGACGATCTGTTCGCGCACCTGGCCGCCCTTGAAGACCAATAAGGTGGGAATGCCGCGCACTCCGTAGCGTTGCGGAGTGGAAGCGTTTTTGTCCACATCCATCTTGCCAACTTTGACCCGACCGGTATAGCTCTGAGCCACTTCATCCACGATGGGAGCCAGCGCCCGGCAGGGGCCGCACCAGGCCGCCCAGAAATCCACCATGACCGGCTGCTCGGACTTCAGCACCAGTTGGTCAAAATTGGCGTCCGTTACCTCTACAATTGCTTCACTTGCCATTCATCCTCCTGAGGGGTCGTCGGTCATCGCCAGCTACGGCTGCAGCCGGACTGTCATTTCATCGTAACATCCCGACTCCCATTAGATGCTGGCGCCTGCTTCTGGACGCAAGCAGCCGTTTACTNNAGCAGAAAATTGCGCGCAAAAAATCTAAGGCGCCCGGCGCGTGAACGCCGGGCGCCTGGAAGGCAGCCCTCCCCCAGAACTGCCTGACTGCAACTGAATTGTGCCGCGAAACTCGCCATTTGTAAATACATCTCAGGTAAATAATTCGGTGATCTACGTGACCGATCGTAGTCGCCCGAAATCCCGTTCTGGCACGGCTTTCGAGGATTTAAGAGCCGTGCCGCAATTGTGTCCGCATCAGAGTGTGCCGGCCAGCAATTCCGCGGGATGAAAGACTTCGCGACCCAATCCTGCCGACAATTGCTCATGGCAGGAAGTCCCGCTGGCGACTAAGGTGCGCGGTCCACCTTCCTCTTCGGCGCGACGCACCTGCGCGAACAGATCTTCGCCAACCGCCATGCTCAACTCGTAATACTCGCGCTTGTATCCGAAGCTGCCGGCCATGCCGCAACATTCCACCGACGATGTCACCACGTCGAAGCCCGCGGCGCGCAGCACCTCGATGGTTTGGGTTGCGGAATTGCACGTCTTCTGCTGGCAATGCGAGTGGTAGAAGAGCCGCGTGCCCTGCGGGCATCGGCGAGCGGCAAATATCCGTGCCAGATCGAGCTGCATCTCCTGCGCGACTCCCCACAGCACTTCCAGCGGCTCAAAGCTGTTCTGCGCCAGCAACGCCTGCGTGCCCGGATCGTCGAGCAGGTGCTTGAAGTCGAAGCGCAGCATGGCCAGCACACTGGGTTCGAGCACGACGATCTTCCTGCCTTCGTCCGCGTATCGCTTCAGCACCGGAGCTAGCGCGCGCGCCTGTCGCTGCGCAGTTTCCATCATTCCTTGTGACATCGCGGCGCGGCCATCAGCCATGGCCGGGCTGAGCGTCACGTCGAGGCCAACCGCACGCAACACCCGGATTGCCGCCATCCCGCGTTGCGGCGCACCGTAGTTAGTGAACACATCTGCCAGCATCACCACGCCAGGTTCGATAGCCCCGGGTTTCACACCGCGCTCTTCGCGGAACAACTGCTCCCAGGTTTTCTTGGGGAACGGCGGCAGCTTGCGCCTGCGGTCAACGCCGAGCGCACTCTCCATCAGGCCACGCACGCCCGGCAGTTGCATGGACGCGTTGGCCAGCGAAGCGAAGCGCGTACCCCACTTGCCGAAGGTGTGATAGTTGCCGAAGAACTGTTTCTGCAGCGGCGCAACCCGGTCCTGCTCCGCGCTGCCGGTCATCGCGCCAAATGCGGACTTGGCGGCGGACGGCGGCTGCTCCCGATTCATGCGTTGCCGCAGGTTCTCGTTGAGCCATGGAATATCGATGCGCACCGGACATTGCGGCACGCAACGCGAGCAAGCGGTGCACAACTCGCTGAATCGCGCGTTCATCAGCGTACCGGTGCCTGCCTCCCACGAGCCGCCGATGCCGCCGGAATAGGTTTCTCCGCCGAAGGCATGCCCGCCAACCGTTTCAAAGTTGGCGCAGGAGTTCAGGCAGGCGCTGCAGCGGATGCAGTAGAGCGCTTCATGCAGCACCGGATCTTCCCGCATGCGGCTGCGCCCGTTATCAATCAGCACCAAGTGGAACTCGCGCGGCTTGGCGGTCTTGCCCTGCGCGACAAACGGCGGCGCTTGCAAGGGCGGATGCAGGATGCTGACGTAGGATGTCAGCGGCTGTCCCGTCGCGCTGGCCGGAAGCAGCTCGAGAAATGGGCCGAAGTCAGTACGCGAGGGGACGACTTTTTCAATGCCGGCAATGGCGATGTGCAGCGACGGCAAGGTCATCGTCATGCGGATATTGCCTTCGCTCTCCACTAGCATCAGCGAGCCGCTGTCGGCGGCAATCAGGTTCGCGCCGGAGATGCCTGCGTCGGCGGCGATGAATTGTTCGCGTAATTTTTCGCGGGCAAATCGCGTGAGTTCTTCGCCGGTGTCGAGCGGCAGATCGGTGGTGAACTTGCGTTTGAATAGCGCAGTAATGCGTTCGCGGGAGTAGTGCAGCGCCGGCGCAATGATGTGCGACGGCTGCTCGTCGGCGACCTGCAGAATGAATTCCGCCAGATCGGTTTCAGCCACGGCGATGCCGGCCGCTTCGATGGCGTGGTTCAGCTTAATCTCTTCCGAGGTGATGCTCTTGCCCTTCACTACCCGCTTGACCTGGTGGTGTAGCAGCACGTCGCGAATGTACTGGTTGGCGCCGTCCGCGGTCTTCGCCAGGTAGAAATGCCCGCCATTGGCTTGCACGCTGGCTTCCAGCCGCCGCAGAAGCTCGGGAAGGTTGGCGAGCGCATTCTCTTTAATCTGGCGGGCGCGGTCTTTCAGTTCGTCGTAATCGTCGAGCAGCGCGGTGGCGGCGTAGCGGTTGCGGTTGAAGGTCTGCGTGTTGTGCCGGACAGCGGCGCTCTGCACATCGAGCGTCATGCGGATGGCGTCGAGCAGGGCCTTCTTTTTGCTCTTGTTCGCCACCTGACGCGGTTGGATCTCTGCCAAACTTAAGGTCGTTTCGATGGCTCACCTCACCACGATGATGTGCAGCTTGTGTGGCCCATGTACGCCGCGCACCAGAGGACCCATGTCCGCGGTGGCGCTGGGGCCGGTGACGAACACAAAGTCCCGCCTCAGACCCTTACCGTCGAGCATGTCGGCGCGAAACAGGTCACGCGGTTTCGGCACGATG
>PLYW01000128.1:0-5369 GCA_003151875.1 Acidobacteriaceae bacterium | reverse complement strand
CACCACGCGCGGGTCGTTTAAGAACTCGCTGAACAGCGCGATTGGCAGTTCCCGCGGCGAAGCAAACAGGATGCGGGCCACGTTTCCCACTGCGTGCCGAATGGCATCGCGCAAGGCCAGCGGAGAGCGCTCGATAACTTCGACAGTAGCCACCGCTTTGACGGCTGCCTCGGCGAACTGCAGGACGGAAGACGATTCCAAAACCATAAGCGACGGCATCGGGGAACCTCGCAGCTTATAACGAACGGCGGTCAAAAGCACGGAATTCAGTGGAGCCTCCTATTTTACGGCCAGATGCCGCGCTCTTTGACCGCCTGGGCCACGCGGCCGATAGCAACAATGTACGCCGCAGCGCGATAGTGGCAGTTGTACTTTTTCGTGGTGTCGTGTACCTCGTGAAACGCCTTCACCATCACTTGCTCCAGCCTGCGGTTCACTTCGGCCTCGTCCCAGAAGAGCTGCTGCAGGTCCTGCAGCCATTCGAAATAGGACACAGTCACCCCGCCGGCATTGGCGAGAATGTCGGGCAGCAACATCACCTCCTTACGGCTGAGCATGAGGTCGGCTTCCGGAGTGGTCGGTCCATTGGCGGCTTCGGCGACGATCTTCGCCCGGATGTATCCGGCGTTCTCCATCGTGATCTGGTTCTCCAGAGCTGCGGGAATCAGAATGTCGCATTGCACCTTCAGAACATCGTCGCTGGGGATTGGGCTACATCCGGGAAAAGCTTCGACGCTGCCGGTCGCTGCCTTGAAGCGCAACAAGGCGGGAATGTCGATGCCCTCCTTATTGACGATGCCTCCCTTCGAATCGCTGACAGCAATCACCCTGGCGCCTTCATCCCAAAGCAGCCGCGCCATCACGTTGCCAACGTGTCCGAAACCTTGGATGGCGACAGTCGCCGTCTTCAAGTCGAGACCCGCCACTTTGCCGGCTTCGCGGAGGACGAACAAACCTCCGCGCGCACTGGCTTCGTAGCCACCGAGAGATCCGCCAAGGACCGTCGGCTTGCCGGTTACGACAGCGGGAGTGGCGCGACGCGTAGTCATGCTGTAGGTGTCCATCATCCACGACATGGTTTGCGCGTCGGTATTCACATCGGGAGCGGGGATGTCCTGGTCGGGGCCGATCAGCGCCGCGATCTCATAGGTATAGCGGCGAGTGAGGCGTTCCAGTTCGTCCCGCGACAGGTGCCTGGGATCGCAGCCAATACCGCCCTTGGCGCCGCCAAAGGGTACGTCCACCAGCGCGCACTTCCATGTCATCCCTGCCGCCGCGGCTGAGACTTCGTCGAAGGTGACATTGGGGTGATAGCGGATTCCACCTTTGCATGGTCCGCGGATGTTGCTGTGCTGCACGCGGTAGGCATCGAAGACGCGGATGGCGCCGTTGTCCATCTTGATGGGCAGCGTCAGCGCAATGGAGCGGCGGGGACGGCGCAACATCTCACGCAATCCCGCGTCGAGTTGCAGGTAGTCCGCGGCAATTTCGAATTGCTGGGCGGCAATGTTTAACGGATTGAGATCTTCCAGAATTCTTCTAGCGGAAGCAGTGGCAGGCATAGTTACTGGCCTTTCCAGTGGCGTCCCACCGTGATCGGGCCCAGGTGGACCCTGAGAGCGGTCCAGTTGCGACTAGGCAAGGGGCTGGCTCCGGCGTCCGCCGCAGCAAACGCCGGGGGCAGCTAGTCAGATTCGTTGCTGTAAACGGGCTCTGCAATCTCAAACGGACTGTCGAGGCCGCCAGTGGTTCCAAAGGCCGCTTCGTCGGCGATGTTCTGCAGCGCCAGTTCAAACTCGCGGCTGCGCCAACGCACGACCAGAACCTCTTTGTGAGCACGGCCGTGGCCGTGGCACAGCGGACAGAGGATTTCGCCTTTTTCTGATTGCATGATGATTCCGACCTCCGGCTTATAGCCGAGTATGAAAACCGCTGGGAGGCGCGAACCTGCGCTCCAGCAGCCATCTGTATTGCAGCGCGAACCGCCCCGCAACGCAGTGAGCCAGGTCACGGACAATTGTGAGAGGGCAAGCAGGAATTCCAGGAAATCGGCGCTTCGTTTGCGGCTGCCTGTTGCGGGGAGGTGATCGTCGTCCCTTGCGGACGAGGTCCTACTGCACTTGCACTTCGATTTGCAGCTTGCCGTCGCCGGTAATCTGGACGGCTTCTCCGCCTTGCAAGTAAGGCTGCAACACCGCAGGATTGCCCCACTCCAACTCCCAGCCGTTGGCCAGCGCGAGCACGGTGTACTGGCCGGGCACAACGTTGGGCAGCGTGAAGCTACCATCGCTGTCGCTCTGATCGCGGCGGAATAATGGCGAATTATTGGCGGCATCCCGGGGAACGAGCACGATCATCGCGCCAGCAAACGGCTGGCCGGCGCGCAGGGCAACTCCATCCACCTGCGCGACGCCCCGCCCGACCGTAACGGCAATGTGGACGCTGCTGTTGGCGCCGATCTCCAGCGTGCGCCCGGTCAGCTTTGCCCCGGTCACCGACATCTTCCTCAGGAAATATCCGCCGCTGCCCTGGAGAGCCACGGTATAACGTCCCGGCTTAATTCCCTCGAACTCGAACTGCCCTTTATCGCGGATTTCGCTGCCGAGATATTCGCCGGTCTCTTGATTGGAGAGCTGCATGGCCAAGCCCTTCGGCACCGGTGGTGCGCCCTCAAACAATACAGAGCCTGCAACGGTAACGAATCCCGAGCTGTCATTGGCATTCACCTCGAGATCGCCCGCCAGATCAACCTCGCGATATCCCTCTCGATTGGCGCCTTTGTCATTGGCGCCCTTCGAACCCGGCATCTCGATGACGTAGTGGCCAGGCGCCAGGCCAGCGATCTCGACGATGCCCGGTTCAATTGATGACTCAGGAGCGTTGAATACGGAGTCGAGGTAGCCATCGAAGATGCGCTGCGACACTCGCGGAAACCCCACCATCCCCGCGCTGCCAGAATTGCTGGTGCGGATCTTGAGATGCAGCGCCGGCACGGCGCGCATGACCACGTCCGCTGTGACCCGCTCACCGGGATGTAACACGATGGGACTCGCGCCCGCCGAATCCGCAGAACCGGGATAGAAGGTGAGAGGGTAGGTCACGTCGAGCGCGGCGGCCTCTTGCGCCGCTTGGGTCTCGGCGTCGGGGTCGTTCGATTTCCGGCGCAGAATCACACGGCTGTTTTGCGCGTACCAGGGACGCGCCGAGACGGCTAGATAATACGTCCCGGGCGCCAGATGGCCGATGTGAAAATGGCCCTGATCATCGGTCTGCCCCTGGTTAAGAGGAATGGTTCGCTGTCGTCCATCTTCCTGCGATTGCTCAAAGAGGCGCACCATGGCGTTCTGCACCGGATCATTGTTCTCGTCGGTAACCTGGCCTTCGACAGAAGCGTCCGGTTGCAGCCGGAAGACCAGGTGCTCCGAATCGAGATCGGGGCCAGCCACAATGGCGGTGGCATACATCCCGTGTCGTTCGAAGCCCTGCAACATGAATCCATGTGCGGCCGCCATCAGCGAATACTTGCCGCGACTCAGGCCGGCGAAAGCGAAGCGGCCGTCGGCGCCAGTGGTCACTGAATGTGATATGTCCCGTTCTGTGCCTTGCGTGGTTGGAGCAATCGCAACCGAAGCCCCAGCCACCGGTTGTCCGGTCGCCCAGTTCACCACGACTCCCGCAATCCGGTAGCCTTGCTGGACCGATGGCGGAAGAGCCGGCTGGTTCGATTGCGCCGACAACCCGGCGGCGAAGAGCACGACAAAGACGAGCCGCGCAAACATAAGGGTCAGTCTCCATCACCGGTGCGTATCAGATCGAGGGCGACCTGCGTCTTCTGACTTGCCGACAGGGTGACGTGGGCGGCCTGCGAAGCATAGGTTTGCAGAACGTCAGGATTGGAATACTCAATGCCCTCGGCGTAGTCGAAGGCGTAAATCAGGTACTCGCCGGGAGCAAGCCCATTGACGGTGAAGCCGTTCCGCGCAAACGCGTACGCGACCTTGGCGGCAACCTTGGAAGCTGGCTCGGGAACCGCCACCACGGTTGCTTGGGCCGCCGTTCCATCAGGGGATTTTACCGTTCCCGTCAAGCTTGCGCCATCGTCGCGCAAGACGATTTCCATGGGGTAGCTTTGTCCTGCCGATGCGACGACTAGATCGTCGTTGAGCAAGTTCGTCTGTCCATACTGGGCAGACTGCACGTACCAGGCGCCGTGCGGTATCAGGTCAACCGAATACTTCCCGGGCTCCACGTTCTGCAGCACCACGGAATTAGCTCCGCCGCTGCCGCGTACGGCGGTCGAGTAGGATTCCGAGGTGGTCGGGTCTGAGGAAATCAAACGCACGGCGATCGGCGCCGCCTGAATTCCTTCCGTCCCAGTTCCCTGGTTCGAAGACGCTCGCGACTCCATCCGCACAACCACAGGAATGGACATGGCCGGTCCAAGAATCAGGTGCAGGTTCTCGACGTTGGCAGCAGCGACGTTCAGGTGCGCCTCCCCGCGCACTGGCTTGTCCGGGCCTGCCTGGGAAAACGCCTTCAAAACATAACTGCCCGAGGGCACGCTATCTACATCAAAGCGTCCGCTTTCCATGTTGAATTTGATGGGGAGGGACAGATCATCCCCCGACGGGCTCAAGAATTGAAACCCCACGCCTTGGTGCGGGGCGTACCCGGCTACGCTACCGGAGACGTGGTAAACAGGGCCTGCCGTCATGGAGAAGTCGGCTTCTGCGTGCTGGCCTGCGGCAAGCTGAAGCGGCGACGCTGACGCCAAATCCGGTGCGCCTGGATAATACATGCTGGGATAGCCGGTCTTGGGCTTCTCGGCTCCCGGTAGAATGCGCGTTTCGTCCCGGCCCGGTCCAGCCGCCAGGTAGTACGTCCCAGGCATCAGGTTGGCGAAGCGATACCGGCCATCTTCATCCGTCTGCTGCTGACCCCGCGCCTCCCAGTGTTTGCGGCCGTCACGCACCGCCTTGGCAGTCAGATGGACCGGCACATGCTCGATTGGCTGGCCCGTCGCATCCGTGACCCGGCCCGAGATCGCACTTTGCGGTGTGAGCTTTACTACCACCGAGTCCGTGGTGGGACCGACATTCATCAGCTTGTTGGCGCTGCCTCGGAACTCCTGCGGGCTGAAATAGCCTGGCTTCTGCGCGGTGACAATGACCCTTCCGGCGGTTAGCCCCTCAAACTGGAAATGCCCTTCGCCGTCCGAAAAAACCGTGCGTTGCGAACTGCCCGCTACCCGGACGAGCGCGTGGCTGACGGACTCGCCGGTGACGGAGTTGACGACCGATCCACTCAGCGTAAAGCTGGCGTCGCTTTTGGCCGATCGTGATGGAGACATCTGCGCGGTGGCGGTTGCG
>PLYW01000363.1 GCA_003151875.1 Acidobacteriaceae bacterium | reverse complement strand
CCAGAACAAACAGCAGGCTCAGCAACAGCAGCATGCCCAGCAGCAGCAACAGAACCAGAACAAGCAGCAGGCGCAGCGGCAGCAGAACCAGAACAAGCAGCAGGCCCAGCAACAGCAGCACGCACAGCAACAACAGGCTCAGCAACAGCAGCAGAACCACAGTCGGCAGCAGGCTGCTCAGCAGCAGGCCATTAGACCTGCACAGCTACGGCCCACGCAGCAACAGCAGCATGCCTATCAGCAGCAACAGCAGACTACCTGGCAGCAGCATCGCGCTCAGAACTGGCAGTCTGAGCACCGCAGTTGGCAGCAGCGCGGCGGTTACAACGGCTACCGCATTCCTAACAACTATTACGGCAGCTACTATGGCCAACGTCATTCGTTCCGCGTC
Organism: Acidobacteriaceae bacterium; assembly: GCA_003151875.1. Classification (GTDB taxonomy): domain Bacteria; phylum Acidobacteriota; class Terriglobia; order Terriglobales; family Acidobacteriaceae; genus Bog-257. The sequence goes on along the minus strand of PLYW01000363.1, from coordinate 20,969 downwards.
TACAACCAACCCTTCATGGTGGTGGGCGGATATCCACGCTTCCAGTACGGGGGCTTTTGGTTCAGTATGATTGATCCGTATCCGGAATATTGGGGTCGGAACTGGTACCAGACCGACGATGTTTACGTCGCATACTCCGGTGATGGGTATTACCTGTACAACCGCAGGTATCGTAACCGCCCGGGGATTGCAATTAGCATCCCGTTTGAAAGCCAGAACAATCAGCAGGCACAGCTAGGGCCCATTCCGCAACAGCAAGGTGACTGGCAGCGGTATCGCGCGCAGAACTGGCAGTCCGAGCACCGCAGTTGGCAGCAGCGCGGCGGCTACAACGGCTATCGCGTTCCTGACGACTCTTACGGCAGCTACTATGGTCCGGATCACTATTTCCGCGTCTCCAGCCTCCCCTTCAGGGTGGAGGGTGGGTATCCGCGCTTCCAGTACGGAGGCCATTGGTTCAGCATGCTTGATCCGTATCCGGAAAACTGGGGAGACACCTGGTACCAAACCGATGATGTTTACGTCGCATACTCTGATGACGGGTATTACCTGTACAACCGCATGTATCCTGACAGCCCGGGGGTTGCAGTTAGCATCTCGTTTTAGGCGGACTACAAACCGAGAGGATAGTGGCCGCTTGCTCTATCATTGATTCGAAGGAGTAGCAGTCATGTGGTCACATCGAATCCGATATGAGTCAGCTTGGGCCAGCCTAGGTTTGCTGAGTTTGTGCGGGGTGCTGCTGTTCGCGCAGGACAACCCGCAGCACAGTCAGACCAACCAGCAGAGAACGGTCACCACGCCTCTGCTGGTGAATGTGACCGGCTGCCTGAAGAAGAGTGGCACGTCGGGAGGCTATTACGTCGCCGACCAGGATGGCCGGACGTGGGAGCTCACCAGCAAGAAGGTGGACCTGGCAAAGCAAATGTTTCACACGGTGAGTGTCTCGGGGCATCCGTCGAGCTCGAAGATGCAAGAAGGGAAAAGCGAGCAGGGCCAGAAGCCAGAGGGTGAGCAGACCTTCACTCTGGACGTCACCGAGTTGGAGGTGTTGAGCTCCAGTTGCACGCGGTAGCTCGCGTGCCTCACCCAACGTTCCTTTGGTGCACTCCTCTCGCCTGTTCGCGACAGGTGAAACTGCATCAATGGTCAATGCGGCGGCTCAGCTGTTTTCGCGGACTTGGCTTTCTTGGCCGCAATGGCTTTGTCCACCCACTCGTCGGCAGCTTTCAGGTCAGCCTTGCGGGCGTCAGGCTGGTCGCACTCATATTCGGCGCGCTCGCGGTACAGCAGATTCATGTAGGCCATGGCATCGTCGTCGTCGGGCTGAAGCTGAAGCGCCTTTTCCAGCGCTTGCATTCCATCCTCGACGTAATGCTGGCTTTGCGTCCGCAAGGAAACGCAGGCGGCGGGGTCGCTAATCATTTCGCTATCGTTCAAGTGCATGTCGTCGCGCATCTTGACGCGCGGCGGGTAGGCGAGGGTCCAGTCGATAACGGCCATCGAAAAATAATTGTGTGCGTCATCGGGGTTCAGCTCGATGGCCTTCATGTAGTACTCGCGAGCGTCATCCCAGCGCTTGAGGTTGAAGCTCAAGGAAGCGATGGAGACCGTGCTTTGGTAGCGCTGCTGATCGGTTGGGTCGTCCTTGAGAGCGGTCTTGAACTCGCCGATGGCCTGCGTTGCCAGTTCGGTGTTGGCGGCCGATTCATCGCCGGGAATGTATTGCTGGGCGTAGGAATTCGCCAGCAGCGCCCGCGCCTGGGTGGAGGTGGGATCGAGCTTGAGCGCAGCCTGAAAGTGCTCCGCGGCGCCCTGGTAGTTGGAAAATTTGTAGGCGAGAATGCCGGCCTGTATTTCCTGCGCGGCCGATGTGTCTTGTGCGAAAACCAGTGTGGAAGCGCCGATTGCAAGCAGAATGATGCAAGCGACAATCAGGCGCGCGCGGCCGCGCCGCCATCCTCCGACCACGCTCCGGAACCAGGTATGGTTAGCATTCGTTGGCATTGGTATTCTCATGGCAAGAACAAAGCTCGTTCGGGCCGATCGCGTTGAAGGACATTCTTGGCGCCCCCAACGGGTAACCGCAGATCCTTCGACTCCGGCGGCACAAACCCGGCGCCGCCTGCGCTCAGGATGACAAACTCAAATTTCTGATGCAACAATGGCAATGGCTAAATGCTGATGGCTGTACTGACTACTGACAACAACTGACAACTGGCTACTGGCTACTGGCTACTGGCTACTGACTACAGCCCCTAGCCCCTACTCCTTCACCGCAATCCCCAGCGCCTTCATCTTGCGATACATGTGGCTGCGTTCCAGTCCCAGCACCTCGGCGGTACGGCTGACACTGCCATGGTTCTCATCCAGCTTCTTCAGGATGTAGTCGCGTTCGTAGGCGGCACGCGCCTGGTGCAGGCTGGAGAAATCGCCCATGGTGCGACGGCCGCTCTCGCGGTAAACCAGGGTGGGCAAGTGCTTGCGCTCCAGCTTCACCACCGTGGGATTCATGATCACGATGCGCTCAATCAGGTTGCGCAGCTCGCGAACGTTGCCCGGCCACGAATAGCGCATGAGGGCATCGAGAGCATCGTCGGCGATCTCCTTGGGACGGCGGTTGTAGGTCTGGGAAAACTCCTTCAGAAAATAGCGCGCGATCAGCGGAATGTCTTCTTTGCGTTCGCGCAGCGGCGGCACATAGAACGGGATCACGTTGAGCCGGTAGAAGAGATCTTCGCGAAAGTTTCCCTTGGAGATTTCCTCTTCCAGGTCCTTGTTGGTAGCCGCAATAACGCGGGCATCCACGGTGATCAGTTCTTCCTCGCCGACCGGCGCAAAACGCCCTTCATCGAGTGTGCGCAGCACTTTCGACTGCGTCTTCAGGCTCATGTCACCGACCTCGTCGAGGAACAGGGTTCCCCCGTCGGCCTTCTGGAATTTGCCTTCTTTGTCGGCGGTAGCGCCGGAGAATGCGCCCTTGCGATGGCCGAACAGTTCGCTTTCTATGAGGTCTTCAGGAATCGCCGCGCAGTTGAGCTCGACGAACATGGCGTCTTTGCGCAGGCTTTGCGCGTGGATGGCGCGTGCCGCCAGTTCTTTGCCGGTGCCCGATTCGCCGTAGATCAACACGCGCCCGTTGGTCGGGGCCATCAGCGCGATCTGCTGGCGCAGCGCTTTCATGGGGATGCTGTCGCCGACAATGACGCTGCGCACCTGGAACTGCTTCTTGTATTCCAGGTTCTCGCTGCGCAAGCGTTTGGCTTCGATGGCGTTCTTCAGAACGATCAAGGTGCGCTCGATGGACAGCGGCTTCTCGAGAAAATCGAAGGCGCCCAGCTTGGTGGCGCGCACCGCGGTCTCGATGTTGCCATGTCCGGAGATCATGATGACCTCGGGATGGTCCTCGGGCTCGACCAGCTTTTCCAAGGTTTCCAGGCCGTCAATGCCGGGCAGCCAGATGTCGAGCAGCACGACATCCACCGACTTGTGGCGGAGGGTGTCCATGCACTCTTCGCCGCTGCCCGCCAGTAGCGTTTTGTAGCCCTCATCCTCCAGCACGCCTTGCAGCGAGCTGCGGATTTGGGACTCGTCATCCACGATCAGAATGGTTTGCATTTTGCTGGCCAGCCGCCGCGGCCATGTCCTGGGCCAAGGGCAACTCTACGATGAATCTGGTACCCACGGGAGCGTTCTCTTCCACGCGAATCGACCCGCGATGATCTTCCACGATGCGGCTGACAATGGCGAGACCCAGTCCCGTCCCACGCCTCTTGGTGGAGAAGTACGGCAGAAACAGTTTCTCCTTCACCTCGGAAGTGACGCCATGTCCGGTGTCGGCGACCACGATTTCGACTGAGTCCCGTTCACCAAGCAGCGCCGTGGAGATGTGGATTTCCTTGAGCAACGAGTTCTGCATGGCTTCAGCGGCATTGTCCACCAGGTTGGCGATAGCGCGCTTCACGGCGTCGGGATCGGCCTGGACCGGCGGCAGGTCGGGCGCGAGGAATCTCTCGACTCGAATTCCATCGAGCCTGCCATCGAACATGGCCAGCGCCTGATCGACGATGCTGTTGATGTGGGAGGCCTGCGGTTTCGACGCCGGAAAGCGGGCGAGAGCGGAGAACTCGTCCACCAGGGTGCGGACCGTTTCCACCGACGAGCCGATGGTTTCCGAGCATTGCCGAATCACGTTGAGCGAGGCCGCGTCCGGAGGCGTCCCGCGTTCAAGATGGCGGCGAATGCGCTCGGCCGACAAGGCAATCGGGGTGAGTGGGTTCTTGATTTCGTGGGCAATGCGGCGCGCCACTTCACGCCAGGCGGTCTGCTTCTGCGCGCGTAACAGATCGGTCAGGTCCTCAAACACCATCACATACCCCATGCGCTGGCGGTGGCCATCGCTGGAGGGCGACGATGGCGGATCGAGCGAGGCCACCGTCACCGCCACGTTCAGGGTGACGCGGGAAGTGACAATCTCCATCTGGCTGGTGGTGGTTGCCATGCGGTCGGCTTTGCGCAGCAGGTGCTCGAGATCGGAAACGGCTTCTGCCGGAAACAGGTCGCGCAGGGTCTGCCCGGAATCAGGCGAGTCCTCGTCGAGCCGGAGCAAGCGCCGCGCCGCCCGATTGGAATGAAGAATGTGGCGCGAGGCGTCCAGCGAAAACACCGCGGAAGGAACGCTCTCCAGGATGGTCTCGATATGACGGGTGCGCTGCTCCAGTTGCACGTTCACGTCAGCCAGGTCGCGGCGTGAAGCTTCAATGTTTCCCCGGCTCGCTTCCAGGTCGGCAGCCATGCGGTTGAACGATTCCACCAGTTGTCCGATTTCATTACCCGCCTGCACGTCCACCCGGTAGTCGAGGCGCCCGCGGGAAATTTCGTGGGTGGCTTCGGCCAGAGCGACCAAGGGGCGGGTCACCATCTTGGACATATACAAAGCCAGCCAGGTCGAGGCGAAGAGCACCGCGACCGTAAGCAGCAACAGAAAACCCATATAGGTGCGGCGCAAACGACGCCGCTGCACGCGCAGCTCACTGTATTGTTGCTGGCTGCGTTCCACATCACGCAGCGTGGCCGAATAATTTGCCGGCAATGGCATGGCCACCAGGATCTGTCCGTTCGGTCCCACCCGCGCCCGGCCCAGGACATAGGTTTGGCCGAGAACCTCAAACGACTTGGCTTCACCCGGTAGGACCGTCTTCAGAGGCAGGTTGTGGCGCAGCAGAGGCCAGGCTTCGGGAGCATGGAAACTGGCCTCGGCACGGTCATCCACGATGGCAAAGGCGAAGCCGCCTTGTAGAGTAATTTCACTGCGCCGAAATTCATCCATGACCAGGCTGAAATTTCCCGTCTGGAACGACTTCTGCGCGTCCGGGTTCGAAGCAATGCGCTGCGCCTCAACCTCGGCATTGGTAGAGGCGTACTCCGTCAGCAGGGAAATAATGACATTGGTGCGATATTGCACCTCCTCCACCGGCCGGGAGAACCATTTTTCAATGGAGCGATTGATCAGACCGTAGGAGAACAGAAACAGAAAAATAACCGGTCCCAGCGAAAGCAGTAACGCTCCCAGCACCATGCGGCTGCGAAACTTGGAGCCGAGTACCCCAGTCTTGCGCTCCGCGTAGAGCCGCAGGAGAGTGCGCAGCAGGACGAACGTGAGCGCGATGAATAACAGAAAAATCAGCGCTGAAACGGCCGCGAAGATGAGCGTCTCTTCGCTGGTATCGGGCTGCAGGAAGGTGAGCTTGAAAGTGGCCTGCGCGAAAATAACGGCAAAGAGAAAGAAAGTACAAATGGAAAGCGCGACCAGAGCGGGGGTGCGGTTTCGTTTCTTCTGCAGACGAGTTGGGGGTGTAAACGGCAGCATGAACAGCCCACGGCCTGCCGCTCCCGAATCAGGAATGCAAGATTAAGCGAGCCGATTCCAGGTCCCGGCAGATGGCTTCATTATATCCGTGGGCCGCTTTGGCCGGATTGAGATCAGGGGTGCAGGCCGGCAGGCGCCGGCATCGGCCTGCGGTTGCGCCTGACCAGCCAGACAACCAGCGCCACGATCAGGATCAACGGCAGCAGGGGAACAAGGAATATTCCCAACAGAATAAACGCTCCCGACTGCACACTGACATCGCCCTGCACCACCGCGTTGGGATGCCGCGATAAATGGCCGCCGACAGTGACCAGGTCCTGGGAGACCGCCGCGTTGTCGCCCAAAAGGACGCCTCCGCCGATGGCCACCACGCTCCCCCGCACCTTGCCATCCACGACGATGCTTCCACCAATGGCGACCACATCCCCGCAGGTGCCTGCCACTCGAATCGAGCAGCCGATGCAAACCAGGTCCCCTACATTTTCGTTCTCGCCTACGGTAATGCTTTGGCCAATATGGACCTGGTCTCCATTGCGAGCGTGAAGGGTTTGAGGGGTAACGATGAGAAGCAGCAAAGCGGCTGCCAGCAGCCATGGCGCGCGATGAAGCATGAGTTCAACTCCTCGGCTGTGCGATACGCAGGCGTTCCCGACGAATCCGCTCGAAATCAGAACACAAATCTACGTTGTATTCTACGAGCCAATCGTCGCCAATGTTCCAGGATTCTTATCATGAGTGTCGCATGGGCCTAGGAGCCACCCATAGGAACCAGAATTAACCACAATCACACATGGCAGCTTGGAAACTGAACCCAGGGGAAGGAGGGGACGCTCAATCGTAGTCCGCTTCCACATTCGTGTCACAAGCCCAGATCAGGGCGACGATCCAGCCGATGACGGTCCAGCCCAGCCAAAGGTTGGTCACGATGATAGACAGCAGGGAATTGTGCTTGCGCAGCGCCGCCACGCCGATCGGCAGGAAGTAAAACAGGAGGATGAGCAGCGGCCCCGTATAGAACGGGTCCTTCTCGAAGACATAGCGAGTCAGGGATACACAGAGCCAAGCGCCGAGCAGGATGGCCGCAGCTTGAGCGACCGATATGGCAATGGTCCGCAGCATGATGGTAACGAGCGAAGAATAAGCGAAGAATACTCGCTTCCTGTGATCGAAGTTTGTCCCTACAGTATCCACTGGCACAAGATCGCTGTCTGTGACGGCGGTCACGGGGGGACCGTCGCAATTCGAGTTCGTTGCGCTCTCGGCAAAAAAGGGCCGCACCGGAGAGGTGCGGCCTGAGTTAATCGGTGCTATCGGTTGATTTGAANNATGTAATCACCACCGGCAGCCGCGGGATCATCCCACTGCATGTGGTTAAAGATGTTGGTGATGACCATCTGCGCCTCAAAGTTGACCCGCTCGGTGATCGCGAACTGCTTCTTCAGACTGAAGTCGATGTTCCAGTACGGGAGCCCGCGCACAACGCCGAAGCCACCATCATGGGTATCCAGACCCAGAATGGGCTGCCGGATAGAGTTCCAGGCAGCTTCCGGGTTGGCGAACAGGTTGACCCCATAACCGGAGGTGCCGACGCCATTAGACCCCTTGGTATAATTCACTCCAACGGGGGGAAGCTGTCCCATCACAATCGCATTTTCCGAGATCCCATAGCCAAAGAAGTTGTTGGAGTCACCTTCGCCGAAAGCCTGGCCACCGAAGTTGGCGGTACCCAGCGTGATGGGCAGGCCGCTGCCGGCGGTGAATACCGGGGCAAATGTCCAGCCGCCCAGCAGATGCCCGGCCAACCCGTGCTGCCCCTTATACCACGACGGCTGATAGACAAAGAAGGTGTTAAAGACCAGCGGGCGATCAAACGCCTGCAAGCCATAACCGGTGCGCAGGTTGAAGGGATCGGGTGGGGTAGCGGCACTGGTGGCCTGCACTTCGGCGCCGGTGCCCAGCGCCCGGGACCAAGTGAGGTTCGACTGCATGGTCAGGCCTCTCCAGTCCGACATCTTCAGGCTGAAGAAACCAGCATTGTAGTTGCCGTAGCCAATGCTGGCGTTGACCCCGACACCGCTACTGAGTTGACCGGTGCTGTTCAGCATGCTAGCCGGGAAGTTGAACCCGGGAGCGGCGCCCCCGTTATCCAGATCACTCCACAGGCTCCATACGTTCTGGACTGAGAGATTACCACCTTCATTGACCGCAACGGCTTGGGTGCAGTTGGCGAAGTGGTCGCAATAGTGGGTGCCCGCCAAGGCTGCCTCAAAGAACGGTTGTGGCGTCACCGCAGCGACATTGCCAGCGCATCTGCTGCCAGCAAGGCCCGCGACGCTTCCGTTTCCGCAGTATTGTATTTCCAGATTGGCGTAGGCTTTGTCGAAGCGTTGGCCACCCAGCGTCATCATGTAGGGCACGGCATTGATGTTAACCGGCAGGTACTCATTTTTGATCCAGCGGCCAATGTAGCCCATTTCCATGCTCACCTTGCGTGAGATTTGGTGCTGGTAGGTGAGGTCAACGGAGTCCACAACATTGGGCCGGAAGTTGGGATCCAAAGACTCCGCCGCTCCCGCCTCAGGTCCGTTAATGCCGGGGAAAATAGGCTGCGGCAGTGTATGACTGGGTGCCTCTCCAAGCGGCGCTACCAGACCGTTGACGCCAACACGGAAAGCGGTTAGGGGAGTGGCGCCGCCAGTGCCGCCGCACCCAAAGTTCTGGGCTGTCTGATAGGCCGGGGCCAAGGCACCCACGCACTGTACAGCCTGAATCAGGCCGTCTCCCAGCAGGGGTACCAGCACCAGGTCAACTCCGTTCAGCCGCCCGTAGATTCGGCTATAACCGGCGCGGACGACATCGTTGCCGTTGCCGAAGATATCAAAAGCGGCCGCCACGCGGGGACTGAACTCCTTGTAATAAGGATTGTAGGGGTACTTGGGATGGCCCGCCACGTTCTTAATCGTGGCAAACCCGACTTCGGGGTTGTACACCTGTCCCGCCAGTGCAGCGGTTTCCCGGTTGTGCATGTAGTTTTCCAGACCGATCGGATGATCGGAAGAATCCACCAACTCGACCTGTTTCCCTTGTGCCTCCGTCGGGGGCATCTCCAAGGTCCATCCCAGACCGTATGTCAGGGTGAACCTCGGCTTCATGCGCCAGGTATCACTGAAGTACAGATTGTAATAGGGAATGGTGCTCTGATCGAAGGCGGGCGTAAGCGGCGGGTTTAAGGTGAGATTTCCCGCGCGGGTATAGGCAATCTGTGCGACAGACACGATACCCAGCATCGCCGCGTAATCCCGGCCCCAGTTTGGGTCTGACGCGGAAATGCCTGGCGGCGTAAAGCCAGTCAAGTCTACTCCGGAGCCAGCGCCGGAGCTTGTACCCAGTTGGTAGGTCGGAAAGAAGTTGGTACCATTACCATTATCGCTGCGCGCGTGGTAGTCAAAATTATGCTGATACTGACCGCCGAACTGGAACATGTGCTTGCCCTTCAGCCAAGTCACGTCATCCTTAAACATGTGGTCTTTCCCATCCCAGAAGCGGGTACGCGTATTCTGGTTGTCCACATTGAAGGGAAGGAGGGCTTGGGTTAACGACTCGCCACCCGGTTCCAAGGCCCCTCCTAAACCGGGTAACTGCGGCGGGGCTCCCGCCGAGCCATACTGCCACCAGTTACGCAGGAAGCTGTAATGGAAATCGTTGGTGATGCTGGAGCTGATGTTGGTAGTCAGCCCCGCCACCAGGTACCACGGTACCTGCGGGCGGTTGGACACCGCTGCTGGGGTGCCCAGCTTATCGCCGGGGAAGAAGCCGCCGATATCAACCTGGTTCAACGTGGCGCGGGTCAGGTGGTAGTAGCGGTAGCTCGACATGAAGTGCCACTTGTCGCCAAAGTCGTGGTCAAGCCGGGCCACTCCGAAATTATCGTTCTGGGGAGTGGACATATTCCCTGTGAATCCCTGAATGTTGACGCCGTCGCAGCGGCCGAGACCGCAGCTCGCCTCATTCGACGGCGGTACGTATTTGTTCCAGAACTGCTGCACCAGGGGATTGATGCCAATGCCCAGCGGATCGAAGTTCGCAACGTTATACTGCACCCCGTTGAAGGTGAGGATTCCATTGCGCATGTTCTGCGACGGAACTGCTCTCTCGATGGTGGTGGCGTTGGGCCAGCGGAAACCTTGATAGTTGGCGAAGAAGTAGGTCTTTCCGCCCAGCATTTTGGGCAGGATCGGGCCGCCAGCCGCCGCGCCAAAGCGGTTGTAATGATAGTCGGCGTTGGGCAATCCGTTGAAGTTATTTACCCAGGTATTAGCGTTGAAGTTGTTGTCCAGATAGTACTCATAAACCGTTCCGTGCCAGGTGTTGGTGCCGCGCTTGGTGACAACCTGCACCTGTGAGCCCGACGAGCTATTGAAGTCGGCGCCCTGCAAGGCTGCACTGACTTTGAACTCCTCCACACTATCGGCAGGAGTCGGCATGACGCCCGTAGGTCCGCCAGCCACACCGTTACTTTGGTTGGAAACGCCTCCCGTTGGGTCACCGGCAAAGGTAGGCGTGTACACGCTCATGCTGCCGTCCATGTCGTTGGTGTTATTTCCGCCATCGAGCACGAAACTGCTCTGGTCCACCACGGTCCCAGCCACACTGCCATCCGGACTGATGCCCGGTTGCAGGGTGACAAAAGTGCTGACGTCGCGTCCCAAGCTGGGGAGTGATTCCAACGTTACACCGGTGACGGTATTGCCGATGGTGGCATTCATGGTCTGCAACTCGACCCCGGTCGCTGCCACTTCAACCGTCTGCGTCGCCGCGCCCACCTCCAGGGTGACATTGGCTGTAACCGGCGAGCCGACATTCACCGTCTGGGCTGCAATAACAGACTTACTAAACCCTGTCTTAACAACCGTGATGTTGTATTTCCCGGGAGGCACATTGACGAAGAGGTACTGGCCAGCAGCGTTGGAACTGCTGGTTCGCCCAACCTGCGTGGCCGTGTCGGTCAGTGTGACTGTTGCACCTGGCACCACCGCACCGGTTTTGTCTGTCACCACCCCACTAACTTGCCCGGCGGAAGCGACCTGTGCCCCTGCAGGCACCGCGCTCGCCAGAAGCAGGATTGTGACCATCAGAACTAAGGTTGAAAATAACCAACGGGAACGGCGTCCAAGTCGTGTCATCTTTTTCTCCCTCCAGAAGTTGACTCGTGTCTGACATCTGACTGCGCGGAATTTCTAAGCTTGAAGAAGCCGCATGAAAGAGAATCCTAACGACAGAACCCCACTGGTCTTGCTGGGATACAGCGCAGCCGTCTTCGCTCGCAGGCCGAGCGATAGAAACCTAGGAATCGGGAATAATGCTCCGACACATAACCCAAATCCAAGTCGGAGCGCGATATGAATTGGCTCCGATAGAAGCATTCGGCTGGCCAAACCGTTACGACCAAGCTAAGTCATTTTGAATGTTGTACATTCGCCTAGTAGGCTAAGGATAGAGTTACAAGATTATGAATTATCACAGCGCAAGCCATATTGATTTTCATAGAAAATGTGACTCGACAGGGGGCGCGGGTTCACCCGAACTTGCTGAAGTCAGGCTGCCGCTTTTCCGCAAAGGCGCTGAGCGCTTCGCGGCTTTCTGGCGAATCCAACAGCCCCGAGATGACGGCGACTTCTTCCTGGATAGCGCGATCGACTTCCGCTTTGTAGGTGCGCCTCAGCAGCTCCTTGCAGGTACGCAGCGCTGCCGGAGGCTTTTCCGCCAGCTTTTGCGCCGCATTCGTCGCGGCGGTGAGCAGCTCCCCAAGCGGGACGACAGCGTTCACCAGCCCTAATTCATAAGCTCGTTGTGCGGTGAACGGTACGGCCAGCATCAGCAATTCGGCGGCGCGCTGGTGACCGACCAGTAGCGGCAAAAGCACGCTGGAGCCTGCTTCGGGAACGATGCCGAGGTTGATGAAGGGCATCAGGAACATGGTGTTGTCGGCGGCATAGACCAGGTCGCAGTGCAGCAGGATGGTGGTGCCGATTCCCACCGTCGCTCCGTGTACGGCGGCGACAATCGGCTTTTTTGCGTTCACCACGGCGCGGATAAAGCGGACTGCGGGCGGCAGGTCTTTGCCCTTCCACGGCCTTTGCAGAAAGTCGACCAGGTCGTTGCCCGCGGTGAACGCCTCGCCGGCGCCGTGCAAAAGCACGACGCGCACCTCGGGAGCAGCCTCCGTCCTTTCCAACTCGTCGGCCAGCGCCTCGTACATCTCGGCAGTCAGCGCATTCTTCTTTTCCGGGCGGTTAATGGTGATGCGCCGGACGGCGCCGTTGGTTTGGCTTTCAATGTGGCTCATGGTGTGGTTCCTATCGGCGGGGCCTAAAAAGCTATGGTGCGCACATAAAGTTACTGCGCCCACCTACGGTCTCGCGGTGCAACAAGGCATTGTACGGGAAGCCGCACCGGTCGCGGCAAGGGGGAGCGCTAGCGCGGCACCCACACGGCGCTGTCAGTCATAGCTTGACGGCGAGCGTGGCCATGGCTGCGGTGTTCGACCATGCGCTTTGGGAGCCGATTTCTCGCATCCACCGTCGTGGTCTGCAAATCGACTTCTCGCGAAGTAAGAACGTGGGTTCCCATCAGGCGAACGTCAGCCACGGCTTTGGTGGCCAGTTGCGTCCAGACGCCCTGCACCGCGCCGTAGTTGATGGTGACATGAAGATTGTGGATCCACCAGGACGGGCTCTTGGCGGGCACGCCGTCAATGCGGCGTATTTGGAAGCTGGTCGTGTCCACCCAGGCCTTGCCGTTCACCAAGTCGGGCTCGTTGCGCCTCGGGGTTAACTGCAGCACATAACAATCGTGTCCGTCGATGACCTCACGTCCCAGCAGCGCGAACTGATAGTTGCGCGCGGTAATCTCGTGCAATTCAGCGTGGGTGGCCATCTGTGACTCATGCTCAAGCACCCGGCGTACGATGTCCGTGCCCCGATCGCTGCCCTCGAGCTTGCGGACCGTGTAGTCCTTTTGCGACGGGGGAACGAAGTTGATCTTCGCCATCACTTGGGAGCTAGCCTTCTGGGTTTTCTCGCCGGAGAGTTGATACTCGCGTGACACGGTGTAGGGAACCGAGTGGTCGCGGGCCTCGACATTCGCCTGCTCCATTTTGCCGACGATATCGTCCACCGAAGGGGTGCGCGACTGGCCCCACAAGGTCGCTGACAGTGCGGTACACAGGGCTGCCAGAAGAAGGGCCCGAGTTGTGAATAACAGCGGCATCGCCAGGTGACCCCAACTAGTAACTTCTCAGTTACCTAGTTAGAAGCAACTCAACTTCCACTTGATGCCTGACAGATTGAGGAATGTGTGCCCCGCCGACTCAATGACTTGCGAGGCCCGAGATTGGCGCACATGCTCGGCCCTCGTTCAAAAGGGACCAGCGAAGAGCATTATTTTCGCGGAGCCTCGGCGGGTGGCACTTCTGTACTCATGTGGGGCGTCGAAGTACCCAGAAGCGATTCGCGCGGAAGAACCTCTAAGTGACAGGAGAAGCGGCTAGGCTGGTCGCGCCACTTCGCCATAAACCTGGAGCATGCGACGCACGCCGGCTTCCCAGGAAAACTTTTCGCACTGCTGTAGGCCGCGCGCCTTTAGCTTGTCGCGGACGCTCTGGTCAAGCAGCACGCGGTGTAACGCTTTCATGATTTCGAACACGTTCTCCGGATTCACCATGATGGCGGCGTTGCCCACAACTTCCGGAATGGAGGAAGTGTTGCTGGTGACCACCGGAGTGCCGTGCGCCATGGCTTCCAGGGGCGGCAGTCCGAATCCCTCATACAGCGACGGAAACACGAAGATCTTTGCCTGATCGTAGAAGATGCGCAGCACCTCGATGGGCACAAAGCCGAGGAAGCGCACATCGTTCTGTACCCGCCCCTTCACCACCGCGCGGCGCAGGTCGGGATGCTTGGAGACTTCATCGCCAATGATGATCAGCTTCAGGTCCTCAAACTGCTTCTCCTTGACCAACTCGGTCTTGAGCGCGGAAAAAGCCTCGATGATTCGCACCACGTTCTTGTGCGGGCTGATGCGGCCGGCGTAGAGCAGAAAAGGATAGTTCACCTGGTAGCGTTCGGCGATGAACTCGCGCTCCGCCACGCTGGCGTGTCCCAGGCGGAAACGCTCGTCGATGGCGTTATAGATGACCTCGATCTTCTCGGGTGGGACGCAAAACAGGCGCTCGGTGTCTTTCTTGGAGAAATTGGAGACCGCAAAGATGCGCGCCGCGCGCTGCAGCACCCGCTTGGTGAACCTGAAATGCAGATCTCGTTTCAGCGTGGAGTGGCTATTCACGCGATACAGGTGATCGAACAGATCGTGCACCGTGACCACGTAGGGACACGGTATACCTTGCGGCTTCCAGAACAGATGCGGCACATGCAACAGGTCGCATTGGAAGCGCTTCAGCAGCCGATGCAGTTCGAAGTAGCTGGATAACGAGAACTCATTCGGCTGCGCCGGCAACGTTTTGAAGTTCGCCGGCAATCCTTCGGTCCCGGGAAGCTTCCCGGGAATGCCGATGAGGAAATATTCGTTCTCCTGGTCCAGACGGGCGAGCGTGCGAATGGCGTTGCGGGTGTAGGTCCCCACGCCGAATTCGTTGATGCGGCGGATGTCGATGGCGATTCGCACTAACTCAAGTGTAAACCGCGGGAACGACGGTGCAGCGGTATTTACTGGACTTTGGGCTCGAACTCAAGTGTGTACTGAGATCATCCGCCGGGGACGCCAAGAGCCTATTTGATATATGGGTCGTCTCACTTTAAGCTCTCAACATGCGCATCACCGTCAAACCACCGCTTAGGAAAGAACGCGGCGCATGGGTATTCCGCTGCGGGAAAAAGCTGTCTGCCGCCGACACCGATAAAGCGCTCCGCGACATTCGCCAGCAGCGGGATCGCCGCAACCGCGGAGATAGTCAGTAAGGCCCTCCAAAGTCTGCCCTTACGCCTTCACTGCCTCCGCATGTTTTGCCCGCCGCGAGGCGTACAGCGGAAACGCCTCCGCCAATTCCAGCACTTCCCGGCGAATGCGCGCCAGCAAGTTCTTGTCGGTGCGGTTGTGCAGCGCCTCGGAGATCCACTTGCCGACTTGCCGCATCTCGGGTTCCTTCATGCCGCGAGTAGTCAGCGCCGGACTCCCGATGCGGATGCCGCTCGGCTTCATCGGCGGATTGGTGTCGAACGGAATGGCATTCTTGTTGACCGTGATGCCGGCCTCGTGCAGCGCGTTCTCGGCTTCGCTGCCCAGCATGCCTTTGGCGAAAACATCCACCAGCATGAGGTGCGTGTCGGTGCCGCCGGAAATAATGTGGAAGCCCTCGTCGGCCAGGGTTTGCGCCAACACCTTGGCGTTGGCCACAATCTGCCGCGCGTAATCTTTGAAGCTGGGCTGCAGGGCCTCGTGGAAGCACACCGCTTTGGCGGCGATGATGTGCACCAGCGGCCCGCCTTGAACTCCGGGGAACACAACCTTGTCGATGGGCGCGGCATATTCCGCCTTCGACAAAATCAATCCGGCGCGCGGACCACGCAGCGTCTTGTGGGTGGTGCTGGTAACGATCTGCGCGTGCGGCACCGGCGAAGGATGCGCTCCTCCGGCAACCAGTCCGGCGAAGTGCGCCATGTCCACCAGGTAGATCGCGCCAACTTTGTCGGCAATTTGGCGCATGCGCGGGAAATCGATAAACCGCGGATAGGCGCTGCCCCCGCCGATGATCAGCTTCGGCTGCTCGCGCTCCGCGATCTTCTCCAGATCGTCGTAGTCGATGACCTCGGTTTCCTTGCTCACGCCGTAAGGAACGATCTTGTACGTCTTGCCGGAGAAGTTCAGCGGATGCCCATGCGAGAGATGCCCGCCATGCGCCAGGTTCAATCCCAGGACGGTGTCCCCAGGTTTGATCACCGCGGCGTAAGCAGCCATGTTGGCGGTGGAACCGGAGTGCGGCTGCACGTTGGCATGCTCGGCGCCAAACAACTGCTTGGCGCGGTCACGCGCCAGGTTCTCCACCACGTCGGTGAATTCGCATCCACCGTAATAGCGCTTGCCGGGATAGCCCTCGGCGTACTTGTTGGTGAAGACCGAGCCGGCCGCTTCCAGCACGGCCTCGCTGACAAAGTTTTCCGAGGCGATCAGCTCCAGGCCTTCATGCTGGCGGCGTTCTTCATTCTCAATCGCCTGCGCGATGTCGGGATCAACTTCGGCCAGCGGGCGTTCCATTGCACTTAATTTCATGATTGCGTTCCTTCCCTGGTTTACGGATTAAGATTTAGGAACCTTGTACATATCGGGCGTGAACACTTCCATGTGACGCTCCGGCTTGCTCAACAGCGTAAAACCTACCTTGCGATAAAGCGAGTGCGCATCGCGGGTGGTTAAGTGCCAGCGTCGTAACCCCTGCAGCTCGGGATGCCTGACAACGCATTGCATCAGCCAGGTCCCCAAACCCCTGCCTCGGTGGGACTCCAGCACAAAAACATCGAATACGTAGGCAAAGGTAGTGCGGTCGCTGACGACTCGCGCGAAGCCGACCTGGTTTTGGCCTTCGAAGAGTCCAAAACACAGGGAGTTTCGCATGGCCCGCTCCAGCGCCTCTCGGGGAAGACCCTCGCACCAGTACGCGCGCGATAGATAACCATGGACCACATTCATGTCCATGCGCGCCAGGTCACTGCTCACCATGAATTCACCGCGATGCTCCTCCAGAACGGTTGCGGAAGGACCCCCGACGGCGGCTATTAGTTCAGGCATGAGACGCCCGCCCTTCGTCTTCGCGCTCGATGGCCGCGATCTTTTCCACGCGCCGCTCGTGCCGGCCCCCCGCAAAAGAAGTGGCCAGCCATTTATCCACGATCTTGAAAGCCGCGTCTTCGTCGATTACCGAGGCGCCCAGGGTCAGCACATTGGCGTCATTGTGTTCGCGGGAGCGCTCGGCTTCAAACTCTGTGTCAACTTTCGCGGCGCGAATTCCGGGAACTTTGTTGGCGGCGATCGACATGCCAATCCCGGTGCTACACACCAGGATGCCGAGATCGGCGCCGTGCGCGGCAACCTCTTCCGCTACCGCGCGCCCGAAGTCAGGATAGTCGCACGAGGCGGTCGAGTCGGTGCCGCGATCGTCAACTGCGACACCCTGTGCCGACAGCTTCTGCTTGATTTTCTCTTTCAGCTCGAAGCCGGCGTGGTCCGATCCCAGTGCAATCTTCATCGCCAACATTGTAGCGCGAGGGCGGGGCACCCAAACAGGCGGGAATCTGTTCACCACGGAGGACACGGAGAGCACGGGAAAACAAAGGACAATGAACCACAGAGACACAGAGAAATGCGAAAAAGGTGAAAAAAAGAAAGAACAACAATGAAAGAAAAATGATTTTGCTCTTCTCCGTGCGCTCCGTGTTCTCCGTGGTGAAAAATTCCCCTACCCGGCAAACGCCTTCGCCAGAAAACGCGAGATATGCCACGCGTCCATGTACTTGTAGGGGCTTTCGCCAAGCGAATAGTGCCCGCACGGCAGCGCCTTGATGGTGGTGTCGAGCCCGCGGCGCAGGAATTCGCCCGCCGCCTGGGCGGAAAATTCCGGCAGGAACGTCAGGTCGTAGCGGCCATAGATCATTAGCGACTTCTTCGGCCAGCGCTCGAACTTGTCGAAGTACACGATGGGGCTGATCGACAGCCACACCTGGCGCAGCTCGTCCTGGGTCAGCACGCTTTCGATTCCCTGGCGGATGTGGCGGGTCGATTGTCCCGTCCAGGTCACATCGCCGAACGATGTCGAGGCATGGTTGAAAACATTGACGCTGATGCGTGCGTCGTGGGCCGCCGCGATAAACGCGTAACAGGAGCCCAGGCTGGTTCCCACCAGGCCCAGCCGGGTGTAGCCGCGCTGCTGCAGCCAATCGAGGCAGCAACGAATGTCGATGATGCCCTGTCGCGTGGCGTCAATGGTGCGCCCAATGTTGGCGGACACCGCGTAGTCGGCGCGCGTCAGTCCCGCCGGGCGACGGATGTCGTGGTACGGCATGCTCATGCGTAGCGCCGAGATGCCCAGCAAGTTGAAGATGCGGCACAGCGCGTTCTGGCTTACGCCGTCGGCGTTCCACTGCGGAATGACGATCACCGCGCGCCGTCCTCGCGCCGGAAACCAGCGCGCGTTCATGCAATTGTTCTCGCGGTAGGGCGACTCCACCGCCGAGGTGAAGCGCAGGAAGGTGTCCAGCTCATCCTTCGGCTGCTTCTTGGGAGCGGCGCTGCCGGTGTGGAACAGTTCCACCTTGCGCTTTTCCAGCCGGAAATCCGACGGCACTTTGTAAGCGTAGAACTGATCGCTGTTGGCGACGATGTGGTCGTTGGCTGCCGACCAGTAGGCCAGCATCGCAGCTTTATCGCTCTGGTCCTGCGGCGGAGGGAAGTTCTCCAGCGTAGGCCAGCGGGCCGCCCATTCCGGACCCCATTCGAAAGGACGCACCACGCGATTGTTGTCGCGCGAGGTCATGCGCGCTTCCCAGTTGTGCATCCAGCGGCGGTAACGTTCTCGCATCTGTAAGAACTATAGACGAAGAGAGGGTGGGAACCCCATGGAAAGTCAATGAATCCGCGGCGTTCTGCACTGAATGGCAGTGTGCGTGGGTCGAGAGGAGCGGTCGTACTCAGCGGTACTCTTTACGATTGGCAGGGTTGCCGGCTAGGTGTATGCTTCGGGCGCAATCCCAATTGAAGACCCGCGACCGCGAGTGATCTGGCCTAACAAAGGAGAAAACATGATCTCAGGAATTGCGTCACTGTTACTGCAGCAGGATTCTGCCGCCGGCGGTCTTATGGCCGCTCTCTTCGGAAGCACCATGCTGATGGTTATCCTGGCCATGGTGGCGGTGGTCGTCATCGGTGGATGGAAGGTCTTTGTGAAGGCGGGGCAGCCCGGATGGGCGATCCTGGTTCCCATCTACAACGCCTACATCCTCTTGCAGATTGCCGGCCGGCCGGGATGGTGGCTGCTGCTGTATTTCATTCCGGTGGTCAACATCGCAATCGCTATTATTGTGGCCATGGACATCGCGAAAGCCTTTGGCCAGAGCCCGGTGTTCGGCATCATTTTGTTGTTTCTGCTAAGCGGCATCGGCTATCTGATTCTCGGCTTCGGAAGCGCTCGCTACATTGGTCCACAGACAAGTCTCCAGGCGCGAGCGGTTGGCGCATAGCCGTGATGGGCGAGACGGCTTCAACCCCTGTCCTTCAGCGGCTGAAGCAGGTAGCTTGGGCATCTGCTTGCGGCACCACTGAAAGGTGTACTCCACCCATCGCCTACACCCGATGCGAAACCGCTGTGGGCGATCGCAGACTGGGTGACCGGTTCCGCATAAGTGCCGCAGGTCATCCGCCGTCTGAGGCGAATGCACCGCTCAGTGCGGCTTCGTGCTACTTGTCCCAGGCTTCGCCGGAGTCTTGGAAGCCTTTGAACCCGGCTTGGGATGGGCATCCTCGGCAATCTGCTGGTCGACCCTGTCGGACTCCATTACAAACGTAGTCATGACCGCATCGACGGCGAACTGACCGGCGTCAGCCGCCAGCGGCAGTTCCTTCAGTTCGGGCAGCGGTTTGCCCACCTTGTACAAAGTCACGTGAGTCAAGGCCTCGAACTTGGCCGGATCCAGCACCACTCCTTTGGGCAGAGAAGCCGGTGGCAGGCCGCCGCTGTTCGGCTCCTTCACCTGCGTGGGAACGGTGTAGAGGATGTAGTCACACTGCTTGGCGCGGGCTTCGCTTTCCACATCGGCGTGCGGGGCTTCGGCGTCCAGCGGAACGGCTTCATGTTGGTGGCGTTGGATCTCGTCGATCAAGTTGAGGCGCAGGTTGTCGACCGGCAAAGACTGGCCGCTCATGTCCTTGATCTTGACCACGCCGATGCGCACCACGCCAGCAGTCTTGGCCGCAACCACGGGCGCGGGAGGCGGCGCCGGTGCAGTTGCTGCGGGCTTGGCCGGAGTCGGAGCCGCTGCCGGCTCGGGGGCCGTCTCCGAATGCCCTGTTGGCGGCGTGCCGCCCATCATGGCTGACATGTCCATGACCTTGCAGCCGGGCGGCATCTCGAACAGCGGCGCATCCAGGCTGGTGTTGGTCAACTCCACCACTTCCGTCGTGATGGTGTAGGTCCCCTGTCCTGATGCCATGGTCATGGTTTGCTTAAGCGGATAGCCCAGGGCGCCGCCACCGCCGCCTTTCATCACGATGCGGTCGCTGCAACCGCGCTTGGCGCCGGGGCCGCCGCAGGCCAGAGCGCGGTACGACTCGTCGCCGCAGGAGAACCCCGCCGACAGATCGGCGTACCAGCCATCCATTTCCATCTTCATGTGCGACTGGTTGCAGGCGTCGGGGGTGGACTCCATCGCCATGGAGCTCTTGATGTGGCGCGCTTTGTAGCCGAACATGTCCTGACGCTCGCCGGTATCGGTGGAAGTGCGGGTGATGGTCACAACCCCGCCCTTACGAGGTGTGGGCTCGCCTTCTCCCATTCCCCGCATCATGGCTCCCATGTTCGGCGTTGCGGGACAAGACGACTCGCCGCCCATCGACATCACCATGCATTGATCGCCGGTGACGGTGATCATGCGCTTCTGGTCGCATTGGATGATGCTGACCGCGCCGCCGTGACCTCCAAAACTGGTCTCGGTGCGCTGGCGGCCTCCCTTGATGTACACCGTGCTCTCGGTGGAGTGGCCCATCACCGTGGTGCGGGTCTTGATCTTCAGGTCGGCTGACGCAACGGTGGAAAAACAGACTAGGGCGATTGCAAGGGCAGAAGAATGACGCAATAGGCGAGTCACGATGAGGCCTCCTCCAAAGGAACACGAACATTTTTATGATGAAACGAATACGGCGCAATTCTAAACAAACGGGGCGGAATACAACAGGCGTGTGGTCACTCCGTTGGCTGTCTAGTTCAACTATGAGACTAGTCGTTAAGCCTCATCAAGCCCCGACCGCCAGCGCTTTCTCCGGCTCGGGCTCAGACATGGCCGGAGCCGCAACCGGTGCCGCCGGGTGGGTGCTTGCACCT
>PLYW01000356.1 GCA_003151875.1 Acidobacteriaceae bacterium | reverse complement strand
GTATATCCCAAGACCCACTACGTGATGAAGCCGGAGCGCAAGCAGGCGGCAGTGCAAACGATTCTGGAAGAGCTGGCATGGTGGGAAGCGGAGTTGGAGAAGCAGGGACGGATGGTCGAGGCGCAACGCATCCATCAGCGCACGCGCTTCGATCTCGAGATGATCAAGGAAATGGGCTACTGCCACGGCATCGAGAATTATTCGCGCCACTTCACCGGACGATTGCCGGGCGAGCCGCCGCCGACCCTACTGGATTATGTGCCGCGTGATTACATGCTGTTCATCGACGAATCGCATCAGACGGTCCCGCAGGTGCACGGCATGTGGCACGGTGATCGCTCGCGCAAACAGAACTTGATCGAGTACGGATTCCGCCTGCCCAGTGCGCTCGACAATCGTCCGCTGACGTTTGAGGAATTCGAGCACCGCGTGAATCAGGCGGTGTACGTTTCCGCGACGCCCGGCCCTTACGAGCTGACCAAGTCGGCGGGCGTGGTGGTGGAGCAGATCATTCGCCCGACCGGCCTCGTCGATCCCGAGGTGGAAGTGCGTCCGGTGAAGGGACAGATTGACGACCTGTTGCACGAGATTCGCCGCCGCGCGGAGATTAACGAACGTGTGCTGGTCACCACGCTGACCAAACGCATGGCCGAGGACCTGGCCGAGTACTACAGCGAGGTGGGCGTCCGCTGCCGTTACATGCACTCGGAGATCGAGACGCTGGAGCGCATCAAGATTCTGCGCGATCTGCGCAAGGGCGAGTTCGATGTGCTCATCGGCATCAACCTGCTGCGCGAAGGTCTCGATTTGCCGGAGGTCTCGCTGGTGGCGATCCTCGACGCCGACAAAGAAGGCTTTCTGCGCTCGGCGGGATCGTTGATCCAGACGATCGGCCGTTGCGCGCGCCACCTGAGCGGCCGCGCCATTCTTTACGCCGACAAGATGACCGACTCCATGCAGAAAGCGCTGGACGAGACCAATCGCCGGCGCGCCATTCAACACGCCTACAACGAAGAGCACGGCATCACGCCGGAGAGCATCGTGCGGCCGCTCGACATGACGCTGGTGGCCGTCGCCAACGCAGACTATGTCGATCTGACCAATGAGGCGGAAGGCTTGCCGGAGTTCCGTTCCCAGGAAGAATTAGACTCTTACATCGCGAAACTGGAGAGTGACATGCGGGAGGCGGCCAAGCGCTTCGAGTTCGAGCAAGCCGCCCGGCTGCGCGATACCATTCGCGATCTGCGCACCAAGGAGTTCATGTTCACGTAGCCCTTAGGTGAGATGGAGGAGCGGAAGGACAGGAAGGATGGCTAATCCGGGGCGCATAAGAACGAAAGCCGGAGCTGGTTGGCTCCGGCTGTTCGAGGTGAACTGCAAGGAGGATTAACGGTTCAGTTTGCGGCGAATCACGCCGAATGTTCCCACTAACCCAGTGCCGAGCAGCAACAGGGAGCTGGGCTCCGGCGTGGTGCCTCCGCTTGGGGTGCCTTGGATGTCGAAGGCGCCAAGCGGGTTCCCGGTGCCATTCGAATTCCAGGCGCAACCGTCTCCGCCACCGTCCTGGCATCCGCTAGTGGCATATAGGTCCAGACCGTTTACGCCCTGGCTGTTCCAGTTCCACGCTTCCCAAGTGGTACTGCCGTTGGTCATGGGACCGAGGATCATGAAGTACGACTGTCCGCCGGTCAGAGTGACTCCGCTAACGCCGGTGACGGTAACCAGACCGCAGCAGCCTCCAAAGGTTTGGCTGCTAGCCAGGTTGCCCCAAGAGGCGCCACCCACCTCGGTTCCGGGAAGGCCGGCGTTGTCTGTCCAAATGCTGGCGAAGAACGAGTTGGTGCCGGTCACATATCCTACGCCGAGGTCAAACGACGTGACGTTGAAGTTGCCACTGCCGCCAACGGTAAACAGGTTCGCACCGGTAAAGCTGGTGCCAACGAATCCAGATCCGGAAATCGTCCATCCGGTGCCGCCTTGATAGACGTTGCCGGGAGGTCCGAGATCGCTGAAGAGTGTATCGGCCATCGCTGGAAGACTGCTCACGCAGAAGGCGAGAGTCAACAAGCATAGCGTCCATCCAAGTTTCTTGTTCAAGTTTGTTCCTCCGTTCAGAGTCATGACTCGCAAGATTGAAGCTCTAACTCAAGCACTTACGGCGTTTACGGGATCCCGTGGATGCGCCTAACGCAGGAAAAGGCGCAGCCACCCTGCTACAAAGACGGGTCTGTTCAAGGCGTTAGCCGAATGGACAAACCTAACCACTGGAGGTAGTGCAATTTTGCTTCCGTTGCAAGCTATTGAAGAGATGAGAGATTGGCCAGCGGGCAGTGCAAGAGATTGCAACTAGAGGCCAGATTACTTCCCACTTCGGGAAGCAGTCGGACCGTCGGTCAGAATTCTCAGCGCTCCCGAGCCTGCCTTCGAGCAACACCAGAACCGGGTCCTGCGTTCTTATCCGCAGCGGCCACGTCCGCTGCTCCTCGTTTATGGGTGCTCTCGCAGTTCGATAAACTCGCTTGTCTTGGGAATCTGCTGACCTCGAAAGCTGGCAGGATGCGGAGGCAAGTTGACTGGTGAACGGCACGGCCTAACCCGCCGTGAGATGCTCTCGCTGCTGGCGAAGGGTGCGCTGGCTTGTCCTTTGTCCACATCCGCCCTGCACGCCTTGGCGCGCAGGGTGCAGTCCACGTCGCAAGCCGTACCCCAGGATTGGCAGCTTACCAGCGAAGAGCTACTGGAGGAGATTGTCAGCCGGGGCTTCCTGTTTTTCTGGAACGAGGCAAGCCGGCATACCGGATTGGTGAGGGACCGGGCGCTGGCTGACGGCGGCCCGGACAAGCGGCGCATCGCCAGCATAGCCGCCACTGGATTTGGCCTGAGCGCCTTGTGCATCGGCCACCAGCGACATTATGTTCCGCGGCGCCAAATCCGCAACCGCGTGGTCACGACCCTGAACTTTCTGCTCAACCACGTGGAGCACGTCAACGGCGTTTTCTATCACTTCATTGACTGGGAAACGGGCAGACGGGTCCGCATGTCCGAGGTCTCTCCCATCGACACGGCAATTCTGCTGTGCGGGGTCCTGACGGCGCGCGCCTATTTCCGCGAGCCCGTCATCTCGCACCTGGCCACCAACATTTACGCCCGGGTGAACTGGCACTGGATGCTGAACGGCGGAAAGACCTTCGCCCTGGGCTGGACGCCGGAGTACAAGTTCATCGGGGCGCGCTGGGACACGTACTGCGAACTCATGATGATGTACCTGCTGGCCATCGCAGCGCCCATTTATAACATCAGTCCCACGGCCTGGGACGCGTTCGCGCGGCCGACCCAGCAGTTCGAAGGCTACAGCTACATTAGCGGGCCCGATCCGCTGTTCGTGCACCAGTACTCGCACGCCTGGTTCGATTTTCGCAACCAGCGCGATGCCTACGCCAATTACTTTCAAAACTCGGCCACGGCAACTTACGTCCACAAGCTGTTCTGCCTTGGGCTGCGCTGGCGCTATCCCGATTATGACCAGAATAGTTGGGGTATTACCGCGTCGGATTCGCGGCTGGGTTACCAGATTTGGGGCGGCCCTCCCGAGATTGGGTATCCTGATGGCACTCTCGTACCCTGTTGCGCTGGCGGTTCGGTTCCGTTCCTACCCCAGGAAACCATCGCCTGCCTTACCAATCTTTACAATCAACACGGCCTGGCAGCGTGGAAACGCTACGGCTTTGTTGACGCCTTCAATCCTCTCACCGGATGGACCGATTTTGACGTGGTGGGTATCAATCTGGGCATCACCATGCTGATGGCGGAAAATTACCGCACCGGGTTCATCTGGGAGAATTTTATGAAGACCCACGAAGTCCGGCGGGCGATGAAGTTGGTGGGATTCCGTTCGTCAGCCCCAGCCGCGACGGGGAATGGCGGGAGCCCCCGCATTCAAAAGGGGGAAGGAGCGCTCTAGCGCTCCTTCCCCTCGCCCACGCCACCCGTGGCCCAGATATCGGGCCTCCTAATTCTGTGCCTTGCCGATGCTGAAGGTCGACAAGACCGGATTCGTGTCGGTGGAGAGAACGACGACCTTGGTCGGCGAAACCACAAACAGGATGCCTTGCAGGGTGCCGCCCGGGTTCGAATCGACGAGCGCCCGGCCGGTGACGTCCACCTGGTAAGTGACCGCAAATTGATTAGTCTGTGGACCACCGGGGCCGCTGCTATCTTGCGAAACGTTGATGTTGCCATTCCCGTCGGCAAACAGCCAGTCAACCTGATTGGTCACCGTTGGCAGTGCTGGCGTGACCGAGCCTCCCACATAACCGCCGAGGACCGAAGCATTGCCGAGAGGCACACCCGTTATCCCGGTCAGTTGCGGCGCCAGCAGTCCCGACGTGACATTGCTATCGGTGCCCAGCAGGAACGCCTGGTTGGTGTTTACCAGGTATAGGACGGGCGGAGTCCCTCCGAAGCCGCTCAAGACTACTCGTCCATTCACCGGGTTAACTCTGTATTGACCGCCGGCAATCTGCTGCTGGGCCACGGTTCCACCGGTGTTTTGGTCAAACAATAGGGTGGCGTTACCGAAACCGTTTCCGTCGGTGGTGCCATCGCCGGTGAACAAGCCGGCAACGCCAATCGCTTCCGGGCTACCGCCATTGGGATTAACCCCGTTGGTTTCGACAACACTTGCCCCACGCAAGGCCAGGTTGGTGAAGACCACGCCCGCTGAACTCCCCTTGAATATCGAAGCCAGCGTCAGAGGAGAAGTACCCGATACCTGATCGATGCTGACCTGAATCAACTCATGGGACGACACCTGGTAATAGCTGAAGTTTTGGGCTTGGCCGCTGTTAATGCTTAGGCTGGCCGTGCCCCGCCCGGTGCTGGGATCAGGTGCAGAGTACGAGCCGCCCAGGATCGCGGCTGCATTCACGATGCCCCCGTCATTGGTGTCGATTGTACCCTTCGTTACAGTTCCCGAGGCATTGATCTGGAAAGCTCCGGCGCTGGCGAACCGATTTCCCCCCAGGTCAACCCCGCTTGCGCCGAAGGCAAAACTGCTGGCATTTTGCGGAACAATCGTTTGCGGCTTAATTGCACCGGAACCGTACTCCTGCGGATTAGAAGGATCGCTCTGAATCAGCATGCCCGTGCCGGTGTTGTCCACCGCTACCGCCAAAACCAGAGCCGGCCCGGTGCTGTTGAAGGTCATCGTACCCACGCCATCGGCGCCGATCGAATAGGTTCCGGTAAAGGGCAGGCTGATCACCGGAGGGGCGCCGGCTGTATTGGAGTCGAGCAAGCCGTTGGTGATCAACCCGGTTCCGTCAGCCGTGAAACGGCCGGCCGCAAAGACTGGCGTTCCATTGTTGTAGCCGCTAAACGAGAAGGCGTAATCGCCGGTCAGGACCGCATTGGTGAGGGCGGGATTGATGGTGAAGAGAAGAAGTCTGGAGAGGGCCGTGGCCGGCGGGATAGCCGAATCCGTCACCCTCGCCTGAAACGCAGTGCCCCCACTCGTGGTCGGCGTTCCCGTGATTACGCCCGTGCTGGAATTCAGCGTTAATCCGCTGGGCGGGCCGGAGAGGGCCGTCCAAGTGTAAGGTGGGGTTCCCCCGGCAGCTCCCAAGGCGGCGCTGTAAGGTACCGATACGGTGCCTGCCGGCACATTTGAGGCCGTAACCACCAATCGCCCGGCAGCGATGGTCAGGCTCAAGGGAGCAGAAGCCGTGTTCGTCAGGGTGTCCGTCACCTGCACCGTGATAGGAAAGTCGCCGCTGCTGCCGGTGGGCGTCCCGGCGATCACGCCGGTGCCGCTTAGCGTTAAGCCCGTCGGCAACGGTCCACTGGTAAGACTCCAGGAATATGGCGGAACTCCGCCCGTGGCGGCCACCGGGTTCGAGTAGTAAACGCCTTGCGTGCCTGCCGGCAATGAACTGGTGGTGATCTGAAGCGGCGGTGTCGGATTGATGGTTATGGTAAACATCCCGGTCGCCATAGCGGGAGTCTGCTCCGAGTCGGTCACTTGCACCGTGATCGGGTAGCTGCCAGTGGTGGTAGGCGTTCCCGAGATCACGCCGGTGGCGGCAGTCAGAGACAGTCCGGGGGGCAAGGTGCCAGAGGTGATGGTCCAGTTGTAGGGTGTCACTCCGCCGGTGGCCATTAGCTGGGTGTCGTAGAAGATGGCCACGTTGCCATCCGGCAAGGAAGTGTTGGTGATGGTGACCAACCCTTCGATGTAGATGCTCAACGAACCCGAGGTCCCAGTGGCAGGAGGGGTCTCCGCATCAGCCACCTGGACGGTGAACGTCGAGGTTCCCAGGAGAGTAGGTGTGCCGGAAATCGTGGCCGTGTTATCGGCATTTCCGGTGAGCGTGAGTCCCGCCGGCAGAGAACCGCTGCTGACGCTCCACGTGTAAGGCAGTACTCCGCCGGTCGCCGTCAGGGTGGCGTTGTAGGGGGTGCCGACCGTGCCTCCCGGCAGCGTGGGGGGCGTGATCGATACCGCACCTCGAATGTTGATGCTCAGGCTCTTGCTCCCGGTAAGAGCCTTGGAATCCGTTGCCTGCACGGTGAAGGTGGCATTAACAATCGCAGTCGGGGTGCCAGTGATCGCCCCGGAGGCGCTGTTCAAGCTCAATCCGGCGGGCAAACTTCCGGAAGTAATGCTCCAGGTGAAGGGTGGCGTTCCGGTTCCGCGGCTCACGTGCACAGCCGCGCTGTAGGGGACATTGACCGCGCCATTCGGCAAACTCGATTCGAAGATCACCGGGGCAACTGGCGGGGCGGGTTTGGAACCACCGCCGCACGCTGCCAGGAACACGCAAAGAATAAGTGCCAACCCTAGTGCTGCAAATGCCCTATATGACCTCATTGGATCTCCTCATGGACCTGGTAATGCGTGCTCCGGCCAACTCCCATCACAGCAGCCGACTGCATTCTACACGTTGGATCGGGAAATGCCGGAAGTGTGCGAGACCTGCTCTGTACACCACTCTTCGACCAACGCGGTTGCAGCTCCGCCGCCGCGAGCGCCGCTTCAATGAAAAGAGTTGTGGCCCATGGTAACTCGCAAGGCCGGAATAGGCGAGTGGAAAGTTGGGGCAGGACTTTAATGTTGGTTCGCAGCCGAGGATTCTTACGCAATCGCCGGGTCGATCTTCTCGTTGTCCACACCGAGTTCGGCAAACGCCTTTTGGGCGCGCTGCACATCGAAGTTTCCGTCGCGCGCCAGCCGCGACAGGGCCGCTGTGACGATCGACTCGGCATTCACTTCAAAGTGCCGCCGCAAGTGCTCGCGGTTATCGCTGCGTCCGAAGCCATCGGTGCCCAGCGTGATCAGCCGCCGGCCCAGCCACGGCGATAGCTGGTCGGGAACCATTTTCATGAAGTCGGTGGCGGCGACGATCGGCCCTTCCGCTCCCTCGAGGACGGTCAGGATGTGCGGCCGGTTCTCCGGCTCGGCGGGATGCAGCCGGTTCCAGCGCTCAATGGCCAGGGCGTCGCGCCGCAGTTCGTTGTAGCTGGTGACGCTCCAGACGTCGGCCGGCACCCCATACTTTTCCGCCAGAAGGTTTTGCGCGCGCAGGGCTTCATTCAAAATGGACCCGCTGCCAAACAATTGCATCGCCGCTTTACCGTCGGCCGCCGACTTGTATTTGTAGATGCCACGCAGAATTCCTTCCTCGCAGCCCGGCGGCATTTCCGGCATGGGATAGTCTTCGTTGTACAGGGTGATGTAGTAAAAGCGGTCTTCCAGCTCCTGATACATGCGGCGTATGCCGTCTTGAATGATCACGGCAATCTCGTACACGTAAGCGGGGTCATAGCTGTGGCAGGTGGGGACGGTACTGGAGAGCACCAGGCTGTGGCCGTCCTGATGCTGCAAGCCTTCCCCGGCAAGCGTGGTCCTTCCCGCCGTGCCGCCCATCATGAATCCCTTGCCGCGGGAATCGGCAAATGCCCACACCAGGTCGCCGATGCGCTGGAACCCGAACATGGAGTAATAGGTGAAGAACGGAATGGTGGGCACCTTGTAGTTCGCATAGGCCCCGCCGGCGGCGGTGAACGATGCCATGGAGCCGGCCTCGGTGATGCCCTCTTCCAGGATCTGCCCGTCCTTGTTTTCCCGGTAATAGAGCAGCATGTCTTGATCGTGCGGCTTATAAAGCTGGCCCTGACTCGCGTAGATACCCACCTGGCGAATGATGGATTCCATGCCGAAGGTGCGCGCCTCGTCGGGAATGATGGGGACAATCAGCTTGCCGATTTCCTTATCTTTCATGAGTTGCCGTAACATGCTGACGAAGCCCATGGTGGTGGAGACGGCGCGGCCCTTGGATCCGGCCAGCGAATCGGTGAATTCCGTGAGTGCCGGAGGCTGGAAGCTCGGTGGGGGGACCTCCCGGGTCAGCACGAATCCACCCAGTTCCTTGCGGCGCTGGAGCGCGTAAACGATCTCCGGACTGTCATCGGGCGGACGATACAAGCGCCCTTCTCTCGCCGCCTCCTCAGGAATCGGAATCTCAAAGCGCGAGCGGAAGGCGGTCAGGGCCTGGTCGGCAAGCTTTTTCTCCTGATGGGTGGCGTTGCGCGCCTCGGCTGATCCCAGGCCATAGCCCTTCACAGTGTGCGCCAGAATCACGGTGGGCGAGCCCTCGTGTTCAACCGCGCGCTTGTAAGCGTTGTAAACCTTCTGCGGATCGTGGCCGCCGCGAGTCAGGCGGTGCAACTCCTCGTCACTCATGTCCGAAACCATCGCCAACAGCTCGGGATATTTGCCGAAGAATTGGCGCCGAATGTATTCGCCGCCTTTCACCGTGTAGGCCTGGTACTCACCATCCACCACCTCGCCCAGGCGCTTTACCAGCAGCCCAGACCTGTCGCGCGCGAACAGGCGGTCCCAATCGGAGCCCCAGATCACCTTGATGACGTTCCAGCCGGCGCCGCGGAAGGCCGCTTCCAACTCCTGGATGATTTTGCCGTTGCCACGCACCGGCCCGTCCAGACGTTGCAGGTTGCAGTTGATGACGAAGATCAGGTTGTCGAGCTTTTCGCGCGAAGCCAACGTCAGCGAGCCCATCGACTCCGGCTCATCGGTCTCGCCATCGCCGACGAACGCCCATACCTTACGCGCGGTCCTGGGGATGAGGTTTCGGTTCTCCAGGTAGCGCATAAAGCGCGCCTGATAAATGGAGTTGAGCGGCCCCAGCCCCATCGAAACCGTGGGGAACCTCCAGAAGTCAGGCATCAGCCAGGGATGCGGGTACGACGACAGCGCCGGAAGGCCACGCAGCTCATGGCGGAAATTCTGCACCTGCTCCTCGCTGATTCGTCCCAGTAGGTAGGCGCGCGCGTACACTCCCGGCGAAGCATGACCCTGCAAATACAGGAAGTCACCCGGCTGGCCTCCGTAGTTGGCGTGAAAGAAGTGATTGAACCCGACTTCGAGCAAGGTGGCCAGCGAAGAGTAGGTCGAGATGTGGCCGCCGATCCCCGGGTCCTTCTTGTTTTGCCGATGCACCATCGCCATGGCGTTCCAGCGGGTCAAGCTCTTCAGGCGGCGCTCCAACAGGCGATCACCGGGATAGGGAACTTCGTCGCTCACCGGAATGGTGTTGACGTAGGGCGTGTTTAACTGCACCGGAATCTCGACTCCCGACTCGCGCGCCCGCTCGATCAGCGCTTCCAGAAGTTCGCACCCGCGGATCGTGCCTTCGTCCTCCACCACCTGATCGAAAGCTTGCAACCATTCCGCGACTTCCTCTTCCGTATCCGCTTCCGGCTGCGAGGGAAATTCCAGTATTCGGTTGTTGACTTCCTGCGTTGCCACGTTGACCTCTGTGATCTGCGAGCTGATGGCTGCGCCTCCGGGGCGAAGCACATTCAGCTTCGATGTTTGCGAAGACTCAATCTCCGGCTATTTTTCTCTGACTATTTTAAAGATGCGCGCCATGACGAATCGCTTCATCTTTCAGAACGTTGACGCTGGCCGGGTTCTGGGTGCGTTAAGCCCAACGCGTGTCCGCCACAACGAACAACGCGCAGCGGAGCGCTGCGCGTTGTTCGATTCATATTTATAGGCTCAGGCATATTCGCGCCCCCGGAGGTTTACCCGGAG
The DNA here is from genome assembly GCA_003151875.1 of Acidobacteriaceae bacterium. Classification (GTDB taxonomy): domain Bacteria; phylum Acidobacteriota; class Terriglobia; order Terriglobales; family Acidobacteriaceae; genus Bog-257. Next base: position 6,881 of record PLYW01000356.1, on the reverse strand, counting down.
GAACGAATTGCTAACAATTTCGCCGCCGTGGAGCGGCACTCAGCACGAAGGACTCAGTACACCTTGTTCATCTGCTGCCATACGGCCATGCCGGCGATGAACAAGATCAACAGACCCGACGCCGCGCCCAGGATGCGCACGTACGGGGTCACCCTCTTCATCCGAAGCTGCAGTTGCTCCTGTTCGACGCGCATAGTGGCGCTGGCATCATCCAAGAAGAGTTGATCGTCCTCGTGCAGGGTCAGGGTGCTACGGTAGATCAGGAGCAGGACCAGTATCCCCGTCAGAACCCCCCATACGATCAGCAACATCATTATCATTGACATCAGCCACCTCGGCTCACAATGAACCGGTCCCACGTCCCAGGCGGTCGTAACGCCCAGCCGGACGGGGGCCCTCACTTGTGTACATTATATCTCCGGCTGGGAACGGGCAAGCGCAATTATTTGCGTTCAGCAACCGGGCCAAGGGGGCTGCCCCCGCCGCCCTCCCGTCAAGTGGCGCGCCGGAGTCCCCTTCAGGCAAACAACGCGGCTAAGCACGGGGCTTAGTCATCGTTTTCCCGCGAAGCATGGAAGAAAAATATGTGTCCGCTACGACTCAATGCGCGGAAAGTGGCGTGAGCGGGCACCCCATCAGTGGTCTTGACTCTGTGAAGAATTGGTGACAATGTCACAAGCCTCGGAACCACTCTCCTTTAGGGGTGCTGAGCGAAGCGCGGTACCTGGGCTGCTATCCCGGCGGGGGCAGCCCTTTTCATCTCAGGGTGCTGCGACCCGCAGGAGACGGCTGGTATAACTCCTGCGACGGAGGGCAGGTCCGCTGCATCCAAAACAGAGGCATCTTTGTGGCAGCGCCTGACTGGCGGGCTGCGGGCCACAGATCTGCGAGAGTTTGCTATAATCCCGCTAGTTTCAGAGGAGAAACCATGGCTACCACAACGACCACGCCGAATACCACCGCACCCACTATGCCAACCCAGCCGCTCAATCTCACCCCGACGGCGATCGCCAAGGTGAAAGAGATCATGGCGCAACAGAACCCAGTTCCGGCGGGGCTGCGCGTGGGAGTGGTCGGCGGCGGATGCTCCGGCTTCTCGTACTCGATGTCCTTCGAGAACGGCGCCGGCATGATGGACAAGACCTTCGACTTCGAAGGCCTGAAGGTTTACGTGGACGCGACCTCGCTGATGTATCTGAAGGGCGTCAACGTCGATTACATCGAGACCCTGGAAGGCGCCGGCTTCAAGTTCGACAATCCCAACGTCAAGAGCACCTGCGGCTGCGGATCTTCCTTCAGCGTCTAACCTCGGCGCGTGCAATCGCCGGCTGCAACGAATTTTAAGGGCCCTGTCGCCACCGGCAGGGCTTTGCTTTTGCGCGCTGCCTCCTAGTCCGCGGGAACGGTCATTTACGGTTTACGCCGAAGTATGATAACCGCAACCCTTGCGCTTCCCTCGGGTTCCAGATGGGTGGGCAGTCGAACGGCTATACCCGGCGGGCGCGCCCCTATACAATGTATTTTCCTGTTGTGCATCGGGCAGGAGTAGCAGTTCATCGTCAGGAGTGTGGATGAAGGTCCTCCGCAAAACCATTTTTTTGTCGCTCGCTGCTTTCCTACTGTTGTCAGAGCTGGGTTGTGGCGATCAATACCGTCCGGTCGCCAATCCCATTGTCGGTCCCGGCGGCCAGCCGCAGAGCGTGCACTTCGCCTACGTACTGAACTACAACCCCAACGGCAACGGCTCAACCACCACGATCGATGTTTCCGGCGACTCCGTCAGTTGGCTGCAACCCATGGGCGTCGGTCCCGTCTATGAGGCGCTGCTTTCTTTGAACGGCCTTTTTGTCGCCAACAGCGGCAATGACACGGTGAGTGATTTCCCGGCTTACAGCAACGGCGCGGTTACGACCGTCGGATTGCTGTCGGGATCGCATCCCGTCTTCTTGACGTCAACTAAGAATGGCAACCTGTACGTGCTCAATTCGGGCTTCACTCCGGACATGTGTCCTAGCAGCGGATCGGTGAGCAACATCGTGACGGCCACGGGAGCGGTGTCGAATACTGCGTGCGTGGGGCTGAACCCGGTCAATATGGTCCAGGCGGCCAGCGGCGGGCAAATCTTCGTCCTGAACGCGGGCGACAACATGGGCCAGGGCTCGGTCTCGGTCTTGAATCCGGTGACCCTGGAATTGGTGAAGACCTTAAACCCGGGAGACGGGCTGGGGCTGAATCCCGTGTACGCCACGTCCAGTGTCGATGGCAGTTACATCTTCGTCGTGACCCAGGGCGACGGAGTCCATCCCGGTGCGCTCGACATCCTTACACAGGGCAGCGCCCCGGTTGTGGCCGCATCGGTTCCGCTGGGCGTAGGACCGACGTATTCCTACCTCGACACCCATCTCAACCGGCTCTACGTCACCAACGCGGGCGACAACACGGTCAGTGTCTTCGATGCCTCGAATGTCAATGTTGCCAATTCGCCGCCCATCCCGTCGCTGTCTGCGCCGGTGGCCGTGGGTACGACACCCACGGGAGTTGCCGCACTCAAGGACGGAACGCGCTTCTACGTGGCTAATTCCGGCTCCAATGATGTGTCGGTGGTGAGCGCCACCAGCTTTGCGGTGCTGAAGACCGTTGCTGTGGGAGTTGGTCCTAACTTCGTCGCCACCGAGCCCGGATCGACCAAGGTTTATGTGACCAACCCGCGCGGCTTCTCCACCAGCATCATCCAGACGGCGAACGACACCGTGTCAACTACGATAGCCGCGCCTCCGCAAGTCCCTGGTTGTACCGCTGCCTGCGCGCTGCAGCAGCCGACGATGGTAGTGACGCAGTGATGCATAGGCAATGACTGGGCGTTAGAACGGATTCTAAGTTGGTGTATCCGGGTGGAACACCGCTTCAGCGGTGCAGTTGAGAGTTGCATCTGAACTCGGCTTTAGCCGCTGAGGTAACCAGAACCCTTACCTCAGCGGCAAAAGCCTCTCCCTTTTTGCAGCTTTGGTATGCACGCCTGAAAGGCGTGCTCCCCCAACATCGGATACAGGAACTCTGGAATTGCTCCCGACGTTTGCATTTCCCTTTCCGCTTCAAGCCGGGACTTCAATAATCCGTTTTTAAAGTGCGATCGTCGAAATCGCGGCGCATTATGCGCCTAAACGCGGTTAACGATGCGGTTCGGCCTCGCCCGGGCCGGGCGGAGGTGGCGGCGCTCCTTGCGGCTGCGCGCTCGGCGGCGGCGTGTAGGGCGGCGTCGGCGAGGTCAACTCCTGCACATTGGCCGGGACAACACCTTTCACCGCCGGCGCATGCTTGACCTGGCCCGCTTCGGCATCCGACAGATCAATACCCAGCTTGGACAGGGTTTCCGCCGTGTACAGATCGAGCTGCACTTTCGACTTCTCGTAATTGGCGGCCGCGTTGAGAACGTTGGATTCGGACTGGGTCAGGCTGCTGGACGCCTGCAATACCAGAGTAGGCGTGGAAGCCCCATAGCCGAACTTCTTCTGCTCCGCGGCCAGGCTCTCTTTGGCATAGTCGCGGCCTGCGATCGCCGCCTGGAGTGCGGCATAGTTCTGCTGCATGGTAAATTGCGCGTTGCGCACCTGCAACGATATCTGGTTCTCGGTTTGCTGCAGGGCAACCTGCGACTGACGGTATTCCAACTGCGACCGCACCTGTTCGGATTGCGCGGCGCGGTTGCGCAGAGGAATGTTGAGGTTCACTCCGACTCCTTTGTCGGGTGCTGAACTGTTGAAGAGATCGTGAAAAGCGTTGGGGTAGCCGCTCCGGGGAATCGTCCCGGGAGGCAGGCAGTTTTGTCCTGAAGGTACCCCCGGAGGACAATCTGGGAAGGCTGGATTCTGGTCACCCGCCAAGCTAGAGGCCCCATAAAACGCGTACACGTCCAGCGTTGGCCGCAGGGCGTTCTTGAGTGACTTACGCGAGATCTCGAGATTGGTCAGGTTGATGCGCGCCACCGCGATTTCGGGACGCGCCTGCAGGGCCTCCTGAATCAGGTCTTCGACCGGACGGACCTCGTACTGCTCATTGAATCGCAGGGTGTCGGTGGGAATGACCGGCGCCACCGCCAGGATGGGATCTCCCATGTTCTTGGTAATGGCATTCTTCATCAGTAGTTGCTCAAGCTGAAGATTGGATTGCGAACCGATCAGGTTTTGCTTCGCGGTGGCCACCCCGCTCTGGGCCTGAAGCAAGGTAATGGGGGCCAGCGTGCCAATCCTGATCTGCTCCTGATCGTCGGAGAGCGTTTTCTCCGCCAGTTGCAGCGCGCGCTCGTTCACCTTCACGGCTTCATAGGAAGTCACCAGGTCCCAGTAGATATTTTCAACCTGCGATACGGTTTGGATGATCTGCTGGCGAAACACCACGTCCTCGATCTCGCGATTGTTGCGGGCGATGCGGATGTAGCGCAGGTTGGGATCGAACCCAAAGCCTTGCAGCAGGTGCTGCCGCAATTGGAAACGGAAGCTTGGGTTCAACGCCGGCGAAAGCAGGCTGAAGAGCGAGTTCGTGGTAACCCGGTTGTTGTTGAACCCCACCGTCATCAAGGTACCCGTGGAAAACCCCTGCGTGTAACCGAAGTCGTAGAGGTTGGTGTTTTGTACCAGAGTGGGCGTTCCCGTGAAGACGATGTTGGACTGCGGGGTGGTGGCGCGCTCGCCCTGAATGTTTCCCGTGAGAGTCGGGTCCAGGCTGTCAATCGGGGGGCCAGCCCCGAGGGTGGAGGTCACGATGCCAAGAGCGCCGGCCCCGGCCCCGCCAGNNCCCCCAGGGCAACTGCGCCCGATTTTGTGCGCAGCAGATCGGTGTCGGCAATGGAGAGGTTGTAACGCTGCAGGACGATGTCCAGATTATTTTCCAGCGCCATCGCCACCGCATCGTTGATGGACAGGTACATTTTGCCGTCGCGGAACAACTGATCGGTCCGGGCCGAGTTGCTCAGGTTCGCCGCCGGTACGCTGCGCGATGTGTAGGGTGCGAGCACACCGGGGAATGGAGATTTTGGCTTCGAGTAGTCCTGGTCAGAATACAAATGAGCACTATGCTGTGGCGCTGGAGCCTGCGCCAGCGGCGTCAGCGGTGGCATGCTCGTAGGGATGCTTTGTGGAGTTGCATTTTGGGCATAACTCGCTGTTACAAGCAGACCGACCATTCCCAGCGCAACCGTCTTTCGGAGCGCACATTCAACGAATCTGGCAACCAACATTTCCTTGTCTCCTGAAACCGGCATTTGCGCCGGTTTGTGTTTCCCGCGGTTATGAATTGCTGTGGCCTCTGTGTAATACGCACCAAAGTGCCCAAAGGTTCATGCTGCGACCAACCAAGGCGCCCGTTTCGACAGGAAGATGCGACTGGCGGGCAAGCCCGACGTACATGGGCTCATACGGGTCACGAATGTCAACGCGAAAAAATGATGAAGCGTGTTTGCTTATGGGCGTAAACGCCCGCTGCTTCGAAAACCACCTCGGCAGTCATCTGCCGCCCCTTCCCGCGACCGCGCTTGAACAAAGGGGCGCTCCCCGCCGCCATGGCGGTCTCCGCGATCACGATGGCGACAAAACCCCATTCGAACCCAGGCGCACCGGACTTGCCCGCCAATAAGCCAGCAGAAATCGAGGTCCGTGTCCGGTGCAATGAAAAAGGCCGCCAGCCCAAATGCGCTAGCGGCCCTCAAGTTAAGTCATCTTAGCCGTTATCTAACCGGAGGCGTCGTGCCGGGCCGCACCGGAAGTTCGTTGTCACGATCTTCGGGTCTCCTGGCCGGATGGTCAGACTTGGCGCCAGGTATGGGTCGGTCGTCTTTTGAACTCATCCGCGGCTCCGTCATTTCATCGGAAGTGATCCCGAAACTCTCGGTATAGACCGCCTGTTGGAACAGGCCGCCCGCCGGCGCATGAGCGATGACGTAGATCGGGAGCGCCCTGGATCTCGCCGAAAAGCCTCCCCAAGGGAACACCGTCGCTACGTAGTCGGCCACCATCCTGCCGGAGAAGGTGTTGGGCAGCCAACTGAGCTGCATGGCGGTCGAAAGCTGACGGCCCGCAGTCCACGTCTGTCCTCCATCATGCGACAAAGTGAAGCCGGCGTAGAGCTGGCAATTGCTCCCACAAGCGGAGACGGGATAGTAATAGTAGGTGATCGCCATAAAGGCGGAACCGCCCGAGCTCCGGATATCAATCCCCATGCCGTGAATGAAGTGGTCCACTCCGCTATTGATGGGATCGATGGGGACCCGGACAACCGAGCTCCAATGAATCCCGTCGGTCGAAGTGCTGTACACAATGTCGTTGGCGGCGCAACCGCTTTCGAAGCGGCAGTCCGGCCACGAGACATACACTTTGCCAGCTCCATCGATGGCGGAGGAAGGCAGACCGGCACTGCGCAGGTTGCCGGCCTCCCCGTGGCTGGGAGCGGTGGAAATGCTTACTGCTGCGTTCCAGCTCTGGCCACCATTGGTCGAGGTGAACGCCGACATGCCGCCGTTGTAGTCAGCAAAGCCCACGATGACGGTGCCATTGGGCTGCACCACAGGATTCACCCCAATACCGTAGTCGAAGGCGGCCGTGGCTTTNNGCTGCTCCCCAGGTCAGTCCGCCGTCGCTGGAGGTGCTCATCTGAACCAGAGGAGTGTCCCAGCCCGCGTAGCAATTTCCATAATAGGGGCTGGTGGAGGTGTCATCGCACATGATCCAGTTCTTGTCGTCACCGCCGTCGCGGGAAATGTAGATCGGGTTACCCCAATGGATGCCGTCGGTCGACCGGCTCACCGCGACGTTATCACCAGTGCTTCCGATGGGCAGGGTGCAAATCAGCCACACGCCGTGCTTGGCATCGTAAGCCACGGAAGCATCGCT
>PLYW01000287.1 GCA_003151875.1 Acidobacteriaceae bacterium | reverse complement strand
AAGCCGTCAGTACAGCCGGAAGTTCACTTCCACGTTAATCATGACCGGTACGGCCTGACCGTCTTTTCTGGCCGGCTCAAAGCGCCATTGCCGCACCGCCTCGACAGCCTTCTCGTCGAGTCCCATGCCCAGTGGACGCTGCACACGGATCTGTTGCGGCTTGCCATCGGCACTCACTACCAGCCACAGCACAACGGTGCCCTGATATTTGGCTTTGCGGGCCTCTTCTGAGTACTCGGGATCAGGCGCAAACAATGCCTTTGGTGCGCTGACGCCGCCCCCGACTCGATACGCCCCACCACCGTATCCGCCGCCGTGACCGGGGCCAACCCCTGGNNCACCACCAGCTTGGGATTCTCATTGCGGACCACGATCGCCGGAGGGACAATCTGGTCCTTCGCCAGCTTGGGCAGAGCGCCTTTGGGGGCATTCAGCTTGTCGCGGTCGCCACCACCACCGCCACCGCCAGCGCGCCTGTTGGACACCGGCAGAGGCAGGTATGGGCTGATATCGGTCGCCAGGCCAATCACCTGCTGCTTGATCTCGTTCTTGTGCTCAAACGCCCAGTGGCCGGACCAGATGAGCAGGCCCACCGCCAGCATATGGACGACAAACGAGTACACGAACGTATCTTTGCGCTGCGGATACAGTCCCTGACCTGCGCCAAATAGCGTGGGCAGAACCTGGTCCTGTGGCGTGACGCTGAGAACCTCTTGGGTCGCCGGATTGGACACTACGGGGGTAGACATTTCCTTATTACAGTATAGACCCAGCAACGGACGATAAGTTCCAGAAAATGTTGGCGGCGCGGGATTCGCCCCTCGGCTACTGCGATTCGTCCCAGGACAGGATAATGCCCATCCTGGAATTTCGCCCGCCTTCATGCCCCAACAATCCGCGAGGGCAATCCGCCGCACGGCGATCTCGACCGGACTCTGGCAAATATACTCCCCGTCGGCTTGAGCGCCAATCCGCCAAGATGGCGATCAATGGTGCCGTCGCCGGCAAAGATGAGCGCCGCATCGGGCCGGTCGGTGAGATCGAGTTCGCGAGCGAACCGCAGTCGAAGAGCCTGCCCCGAGCGCAGTCGAGGGGACCCCCACAAACAACCGGTCACCTGCACCTGTGACCCGCGCCCTTTCGTCGGCGCCCGGGCCTGGAGCACTCTGCTCGTGTCGTCGGCCCAACCCATCGGGAAAATCATGCATTCCACCAAGGAGTCCTCATGCGGAAAACCGTTATCTCGCTTGCTGTGGTTATGTTCGTGGTGGTATCGATGTTCTCGCTACACGCCGCCAGCCTGGCGGGGGTAACCCTTCCCGACACCGAGCAGGTCGGGAGCACCAAGCTGGTGCTCAATGGCCTGGGCTTGCGGACCAAGATGATGTTCAAGGTTTACGTCGCGGGGCTCTACCTGGAGCAGAAGTCNNTCAAGGCCGACGCGCCCAAGCGGATCGTCATGCACTTCGTGCACAACGCCAGCAAGAGCCAGATGGTTGATGCCTTCACCGACTCGTTCAAGGACAATTCGCCCGACGCCGTGAAGACGATGAAGGCCGACATCGACCGCTTGCTCGACGCGCTTGAACCCGTCAAGCCGGGCGACGAAATGGTCTTCACTTACGTTCCGGGCACAGGCACCACCTTCGCCCTCAACGGCAAGGACAAGCTGACCATTGCCGGTCCCGCCTTCGGCCCCGTGCTGTTCTCGGTGTGGCTGGGGCCCAAGCCGCCCAATGCCGACCTGAAAAAAGGGATGCTCGGCCAATAGGGCTCGTGAAGGGAAAAAAGTCAGACATCCTCTCGCTACCCATGAAATGAACAGCCTTTCTTAGGCTGTCATCCTGAGCGACGAGTCCGGTCGCTACGGCGACCGGACGAGGAGTCGAAGGACCCCTATATTGCCTACTCACTTTCGCTTGGGACATTTTCGCCGGAGCGCAGGTCCCGCCGCGGCAGCCAGCGAACGCAGTCGAAGGATCCCTGGCAGGCTGCTGAAAAACTCCGTGTGCGGATGCGATTTGAAAGGGCACGGCTTCAGCCGTGCCGCTAAGGCTTTTATTTTTTGTCATCACGAGCGGGCTTTAGCCCGCGAGGGATCTGCTTTTCCGACTTTTTCAGCAGCCTGCTGGTGCTTCCAAGAAACTCCTTCAAGACTGGAGCAAATCGGCATAGACTTTTGTTTAGCTCTACCTGAAGGAAAAGCAGCATGTTTGGCCGAACTATAGTCGCTCTGATCGGCGCACTCTTGACTGTAGTTTCCTTTTCAGACGCCCAACAACCTGCTCCCCAACCGCCCGCGACATCTTCAGCTTCCAACCAGCTCGTGCTCGAAAAAGGTACCCCGGTCAAGCTTCGCTTGAAACGGGACATCAGCTCGGCGGATGCGAAGGAAGGCGACACCATTGATTTCGAGGTCGTGGAGGAAGTGAAAGTCGGCGACGTCGTTGTCATACCAAAGGGGAGTCCGGCCGTGGGTTCGGTGACCGACGTCCAGGCCGCAAGGCGTATGGGGCGGGGCGGAAAACTCGATATCCAGATTGACTCTGTGACCCTCGCCGACGGCGAGAAAGCGACACTGTGGGCCGTTAAAGAAAGAACCGGCGACGGTAACGTCGGAGATAACCGCCCCATTGTTGCGAAGAGTTTAGTATTTGGGCCGGCAGGTCCCCTCGTTCTTCTCGTGGAAGGATCGGACTCCATGATTCCGCGGGACACCGAAGTCACCGGCTATGTGGTCACCGCGATGCAACTTGACCCCGGAAAGTTTGTGACTACATCCAACGCTGCACTGCCCTCGAATCCGACTACTGCCCATTTGGAGATCACCTCGGACCCTGCGTGGGCGGAAATCTGGGTCGATGGAATTCTGGTGGGCAGCACGCCTTTGGAAATTGATAGTGCACCCGGCCGGCATACCATCACCATTGCCAAGGCAGGCTGCCGGGCTTGGGAGCGCACCCTTGTGCTATCTGCCGGCAAAATGACCATGGCGGTAACTCTGTACCCGGCAACGCTCAAGCTTCACTGAAAACGCCCAGCAAAATTAGTTCTTGACCGTCATGGCATCCGAGTTGATGGCCTTCTTGCCGGAAACGCCTTCCAATCCGGCCAGGATGCCTCGGTATTCGTTCTTGTCACACTGCATCGCCAGCCCGCCTTTTTTGTCACCGTCGGCCCAGGTTAAACCGACAAAGTGCTTCTTGGACTTGCTGAAGGCCATCAAAGCACCAAGTCCAAAACTCACGACACCAACGGCGATGGCGCTGCCAACCCGCCGGTGGACATCCTGCCCGTAGCTGATTTCCGTGATAGCGGAAGCGGGCACGTTTGCTATCTCCCTGCCGTCTTTCACGAATCGAACTTTGTCCTGCTTGATGAACATGTGCATGCCGATTCCCGACTTGGTGTCAGGCAACGATCCGCCGTCGTAGGTGACCTTGTAACTGGTTTCCGCGGCGAGGAAAGTAAATGGAATTGCAATGCAAAGGAGAAGGGCCAGAAAGGATTTCATGTTGTCTCCTGGGATTGAGGCCTCAACCATCGAGGACTAGTGGCAGCACACAGTATGCTGCGGCGGAGACGTGGTGTTTCGTGTCGGCTGTCACTCAGCGTTGTGATAGCGTAAGTGGGTATAGCCATCCTGCCGTTGCGCGACAAGGTGGTGCGCCCGCTAGGCGAACCATGCAGCTGAAAAGACTCAGAATACGGGACGACTTTAACATGCGGGTGAAACGCGCTGTGTCTGCGCGAGTGGCTTTGATCTGCTCTAATCCTGAGTGCCGTGCGGTCACGGCTGGACCGCAGACCAGTCCCGAGAAGTCCATCAACATCGGGGTTGCGGCGCATATTAGCGCCGCATCTCCCCGAGGCCCAAGATACAATGCCCTCCTGACCTCGGCTGAGCGGCGGGCGATAGGTAATGCTGTGTGGTTATGTCAAAACTGTGCAAAGCTTATTGACACCGATCCTCATCGATTTTCCGAGGCAGTCCTGCTTAAGTGGAAGAGGGATGCTGAACTCGAATCCAAACATCAGCTTGGGAAAAAACGAGCCACGAAGCGCTCATCTTTTGCTGCGGATGTTAGACGGCGCCTTGTTGTAAAGAGGAGAATGGAGCGTGATTTCCAAGGGGCCGTGAAGGGTACCGAAGTGATCATACATTCAGAGGAAGACAATCTGTATCCCGAGTTCTGGGAGCGGCCGGGCATTAGCAACTGGATGAAGTTAGAGTTTTGGGGTTTTTACCACAATGGCTTTGAGGTGGTACTGAGTATTGAATCCGCTGCTGTCGTGGATGATGGGCATTGGGCCATAGAGCCTTACAAACGTCGGGATGAAGCGATTAACATTAACAAGATAAAAGTGCTCCAGATCGGCCGGATCCCCTTTTGTAACGTTATTGATTACCACATGAATGGTGACGAGTATTACAGGTCGCCCCACATCTATTGCCGATACGCAAATGACGGGATGCCGTACGAAGGCTTCGTTGCCGAAATTGCGGATTCGCCTTATGGTGAACGGCTGAATCCGCAGCTGGAAGTCAAGTTTGACGATATCGTCTCAACTTAGCCTGGGGCACCAGGCGGTATTAATGGAGAAGGCAGTAATTCCGCCGCAGATTACTGAAGCTCGCCACGTCTAGGTGGTCTGCATCACCAATGCATCGCCACACTGGCCGCAACGGTAATCGTTTCGGTGGTCAAGCACTATCAACTTTCGACAGCGGGTACATAACGTCACAATGCAGCTGCCTAGTTTCGTGCGACCCGCTTCTATCTGTTGCTCGACGAACTTTTCGAGCAGCGTCGTGAGTACCGTAAAGGGCGCACGCGGCTCCGTAGCAGGGGGTGCCAGGCGTTGAATCATAGGGGTTGGCGGATTGCCGCCGGTGATCAGTGCACGGAGCCCAAAGTAGTCAGACAGATCACCACTCCGCTCCGCATTCTGATTATGCTGAAGGACAACAACAAAGTAGCCGAATTCTCGTTCAGCGACCGACGCAAGCTTGTCGTCCATTGCTGCCAGCACCTCTCTCGGTAGCGATTGATGATGCTCAAAAAAACCATGCTGGCATACGTAAATCTCCAGAAGGCTGACAGACGGAGAACCCCATTCGCGATATTTCTTCAGTTGCCCAATGAGCTGCTTCGCTTTCGACGCACTCCGTTTTAGTGATATAGCTCGGCCATCTCGTGAGATGAGTGTCGTCTTCAACTCCAACGTTTCGTAGATATTTGCGAAATTTCTGACGGGTAGATCTCGCAATGCCATCAGCAAATCGATGTCACCTTCGCCTCCGACCAGTGAAAATGGGATGTTGATTCCAAACCACCTGAAAATTCTCCCCCGCGCTAGGCTGTACCTCAGCGGCGCTAGCTCGAAAACCCTCCAAAGGATTCTTTTCTCGCGAAACTGAGATTCGAATTTGTACAAGATGTCGCTCATAGCTCGATCGCCGATTGGATAGTAGTGGCGGATGGCCTGGCCAAACCTTGTTGAGGAAGTCTATCCAAACGGGGGTGCCCCATTCTAGCCCGGTTTTGGCTAGGGCGGGGCAGTTGCCGGCTTGGTAATGCGAACCCGCAGCGGTTTCCCATACGCTCACGCTTCCGATCGGTCCACTTTGACGACGTTGTTGATTGCCTTCTCCGCCGAGTTCGATTCTCCCTCGGGCGTGCAAAACCCGCGGAGCGTTCTTCTTGGTGGGAGCCCCCGCATTTATGCGGGGGAAGGAGCGCTTCAGCGCTCCGGGAAAGATCCTGTTTTGATCGCGCGCTTTAGCGCCGGGCATTGAAAAGCCCAGGGCTAAATGTGAAGTTTCAATAGG
>PLYW01000115.1 GCA_003151875.1 Acidobacteriaceae bacterium | reverse complement strand
CTCCCGTTCGCGCCATCAATTGGCACGGCGCCTGGTGGCGCGACCTTGGTCCGTTTATTCGGGCCCGGTTCCGACAATGGATCGGATGACGCTTGTTCTCCGAAATCGCGGTGAAGCTACCCGGCTTCCGGATGGAACAATCCAATTACGCCCACCCGAGTTATGGCGATTTCAGGGACATTTGCGCTTGCCGAAAGGTCAAATGACGGTCACACTAATCCTTGGTTTGTGCGCTAAGCAACCATGACTACCCATCACTCTTCTCCCATCGCCTTTCTCTTTCCCGGACAAGGTTCGCAAGCAGTTGGCATGGGCAAGGAACTCGCCGCTCTGTATCCCGTGGCGAAGGAGACATTCGACGAAGCCGACGATGCTCTCGGCTACAAACTCTCGCAACTCTGCTTTGAAGGTCCCGAAGACAAACTTAAGCTGACGGAGAGTACGCAGCCGGCGATCCTGACGGTGTCGGTCGCGGCGTGGCGCGTGCTTCAGTCCAAAGCGATCATCCCTTCCTACGTCGCCGGACACAGCCTGGGGGAATATTCGGCGCACGTGGCGGCCGGCACCCTGTCGTTTGCGGATGCGGTGCGCACCGTGCGCAATCGCGGAAAGTATATGCAGGAGGCGGTGCCGGTTGGTGTGGGCGCGATGGCTGCCATCCTGGCGCTGTCGAGCGAGAAGGTGCAACAGGTATGCGAAGAGGCGGCGCAGGCAGAGGTCTGCCAGGCAGCAAACCTGAACTCACCCGACCAGACGGTAATATCCGGCAACAAAGCGGCGGTCGAGCGCGCAGCCGAGTTGGCCAAGCACCGCGGAGCTAAGCGCGCCATCCTGCTTCCAGTGAGCGCTCCCTTTCACTGTGCGCTGATGCAGCCCGCGCAGGACAGGCTGGCGGAGGACTTGGGCGCATTGACGTTTCACGCGCCCGCAGTTCCGGTGATGGGCAACGTGGATGCCAGCCTAATCACGACCGGTGAGCAGGCGCGCGATGCACTTCTACGCCAGGTGACGGGAACGGTGCAGTGGCACAAATCCATGCGCGAGTTGGCGGCGCTGGGAGTGCACAACTTTGTCGAAGTTGGCCCCGGCAAGGTGCTGTGCGGACTGCTGCGCCAGATTGACCGCTCGCACACCTGCGCGAACGTGGAAGACGAAGCCTCGCTGCAGAAGACCGTGAACCACCTCAGCGTGGCGTCGCCCAAGCCGGATTAGGCGTCAGCCATCGGCGATCTTGCAGATCGACCGGACCGGCGCTTACTCCGACGGCGGCAACTCGTCGGGACGCGGCGCGCGTATTCCCAGGTCCCACTCAACGATCGTTCGCTTGAAGGCGTCGCGGCCGACCCGCACCTGGATCTGCCCGCAGTTATCGCAGGTGGAGCGGAAGGGGTGGCGGTCTAGTTCGTCATCGCTGGGATTGTGATCGAACCGTTCGACAATGACGCAGGCATAATTACACGCCTGGCACGGGACATAGGCGGCGACGATGAATGGACCTTTTGTTGCGGACATGCGGGCGTTTCCAGAAAATGAAAATAGCGAGCGACCTAACCAGCCATTAGCGAAGCGCGAGTGGCTGCCATTCAGTACGGCGAGAACCCCAACGTCTTATCGTCATTCTGCACCCAGATGTGCGCTTTGTCGCTGACCCGGTCGTTGACCGTGACCACCACCACCACTCCACTGGCGGTGGCAAACGGGGAACCACTGTGGCCCGTCGGCACCGCTGCGCCGTCAATGTGATGGCTTTTGATGACGCCCCATTCGCCGCTCGGTCCCCAATCCTTGAGAAAGTCGTTGTAGGGATAACGCGAATACCTGTCAGGATGCTGTTTCCAATCCGCATCGTGCATCCACACGCCGTAGGCTTGCTCATAATTCTTCTGCTGCAGCGCATCGAAGAACTGGTTTACGGCATGTTCTTCCGGCCAGAAGCGGAACATCCACCACAAGAGGCCGATGACGATGACGCCGCCGATGATGGCGAGGATCACCAGACGCTTCTTGCGGGCACGCGCCGGATCATAGGGCTGGGCTTCGAACAAGGTCATGCGAATACAGTTTACTCGTCGCCATGGGAGGCCGCGCAAGCCGAGAGCTTTAGGACCGCCGTTTCTGCTTCAGCGGTGCATTTGAGAGTCGCGTTTGAATTCCGCTTTAGCCACTGAGGTAACCAGAGCCCTTACCTCAGTGGCTAAAGCCTCGCCTTTTTCTGCGGCCTTGGAATGCATGACTGAGGCGTGCTCCACCCAACCCCGGATGCAGGAACTCTGGAATCGCCCTAGCCCAGCTCTAAACCACGGGTATTCATGGGCGTAAGGAATTTGGATGGTCAGGATGCCGCCTCAACGTTCCGGCATAAGGTGGCTGGGCCCGGCACTTATGTTGAGGCACGTTGCGCCGATAAGTCTGAGAGGGAATGCGATCTTTCGAGGCTACTGCGCCCCGTGGAGCGGCGCATGGACTGGGTCACAGGGCCCGCGCTTGGCCGCTGAAGCCAGCCGCCAAGGCAGGAGAACGGTGTACGGAATTGAGGATAGAAATGATCACAAGGAAGATGTTCCACCTGTCCACGGCCGTCGTGGGCATGCTCCTGTTGTTTTTTAGCGTGCGGCTGACCGCGCAGGACAACTCTCCGAAGCCCACAGTCAATCATGCCGTTGCCTTCGGCATTTCGGCGCCTCTGCGGGACTTGGCCAAGCTGCCGCGCGCACCGCAATATGGATTTCATGAGGCCAACCCGGTCGATCGTATCCCCATGCGTCCCGNNTCGGTATCAATGTCCTTGGACTCGGCAACGGCTTCCCCAACTTCACCATGAGGGTCGCTCCTCCCGACACTGACATGGCGGTGGGCGACACTCAGCTCATCGAGTATGTGAACCTCTCTTGGGAGGTATTCGACAAGAGTGGCAANNGACTCCGGCGACCCCATTGTGAAATGGGACCGGGTGGCGCATCGTTGGTTGCTCTTCCAGAACGTGTTCGTTTCTCCGTATGCCATTTGTGTCGCGATTCTACCAGCGCCGACGCCACCGGAACCTACTATGTTTCCCAGTTCTCTATCCCTGGCAACGGCTTCCCCGACTACCAGAAGATCGGGGTTTGGCCCACCGGGTACTTCCAGGCTAACAACAATTTCGGAGTCAACAAAAGCGGCTATGTAGGTTCCCAAATCTGCGCCTACAACCGCGTAAAGCTGCTGGCTGGGGANNGATGAGTTCTTTATCGGCGGCTTGGGACGTGTGGACACCTCTCATCTGTCGGTGTACTCCTACCATGTTGATTTCGCGACTCCGGCGAATTCGTTCGTCACCGGCAACAATAATTCCCAACTGCTATCCATTGCCGGCTTTACCCCTGCCTGTTATTCCCAGCTGCAAACCTGGGGCGGCAATTGCATTCCCCAAAAAGGCATTTCCGACCTCCTCAACTCACTGGGCGATCGCTTGATGTATCGTTTGGCCTACTACAATGACACCTCGTTCTTTCCAACTCCCAAGCAGCACTGGTATGTGAACTTTGACGCGGCCGCCTCGGGCGGACAGATTGGCATCCGCTGGATGGAGTTCGCAACCCCACAGACGGTTGTCGGCCCTACCGCTCTGACCATCCTGCAGCAGGGCACCTACGCTCCCGACAGCAACTGGCGCTGGATGGGTTCCGTGGCCCGCGACCAGAACAACGATATCCTGGTGGGATACAGCGCGTCCGGTAGCAACCTGTACCCGTCCATCCTTGTCGCTGGACGCACGCCCGCCGATACGCTCGGCACCTTGGAAAACGAGGTTTCGGTGGTTGCGGGAACCGGTTCGCAGCCAGGCAGTAATAACCGCTGGGGCGATTACAGCGCCATGCAGATTGATCCCATGGACAATTGCACCTTCTGGTACACCACGGAGTACTACCTGGTCACGCAGGTTTTCGACTGGAGCACGCGGATCGCATCGGCAAGATTCGCGGGTTGTCCTCCCTTGATTGCGCAGCAGTTTGTCCCGCTGGCCCAGCCATGTCGTGCGGTGGATACCCGACCGGAGCAAGGTGGCGATGGCCCGATTCAAGGCGGCACACATCAGGAATTCCCCATTTCCAGCGCGGGTAGCTGCGCGACTATGCCTTTCGCAGCCCTCTATTCCATGAATGTGTCGGTGGTTCCCAACGGATCTCTGGGCTACCTGACGGTGTGGCCCGCGGGACAGCCGCAGCCTTTGACTTCCACCCTGAACTCGCTGGATGGCCGCATCAAGGCCAATGCGGCGATCGTGCCGGCGGGCGCCAGCGGAGAGATCAGCGTGTACGCCACCCACACGACCAATGTCATCGTCGATGTCAACGGCTACTTCGCGCCGGTATCTGGTTCCACGCTGGCCTTCTATCCTCTGCCACCCTGTCGGGTCGCCGACACGCGCTATAGCACTTATCCGGAAGGTCTTGGACCGCCGTCGCTGACTGGTGGGCAACCACGCGATTTCCCCATACTCAATGCCACCGCGACCTGCAACATTCCGCCGAGCGGGGTCGCCGCTTATTCGCTGAACTTCACGGTCGTGCCCGACGGTCCGCTGGGTTACATGACGGTGTGGCCCACAGGTGAAGCCCGGCCCACGGTTTCCACTCTGAACGACATCCTTGGTCAGGTTATCGCCAATGCCGCCATCGTGGTGGCCGGCACGAGCGGTAATGTCTCGGTTTACCCGACCAACGACACCGACTTGGTCATTGACATCAATGGCTACTTCGCCCCGGCGGGTGAGGGTGGACTGTCGCTCTACGGTGTCCAGCCTTGTCGCGTCATCGACACTCGCCATCTAGGCAACGGTCAGCCTTTCAGCGGAGTCCTGAGTCCGCCGGTAAATGTGGCGGCCACGGGGTGTGGAGCATCGAGTTTAGCGCAGGCCTATGTCTTCAATGCGACGGTGGTTCCGGTTGCCGGCTTGGGCTACCTGGCGCTGTGGCCGGACGGCACCGACCAGCCCCTGGTTTCGACGCTGAACGCATCGGACGGATCGATCACCAACAACATGGCCATCGTGCCGGCAGGTACCCTGGGCAAGATTGATGCTTATGCGTCGGGACTCACGCAATTGATCCTCGACATCTCCAGCTACTTCGCACCGTAGTTGGGAGTCGTGGTCGCGTTGGCCGATGCACAGAGCGGGCTTAAAGACTGGGATTTCTATTTCAGGGCCTGTAATCGCTGGCCAGCCATCTGCGCCGCCGGGCTGGAGGGGTTCTCTTTCTGCATCTGCTGATATAGCTTGCGGGCCTGGTCGGGCTGATTAGCTTCCTCGTAGAGCGAGGCCAACAGAAATTGGGCCGTGCTCTTACCCACCGAAAGGGTGGGATGATCGGCCAGTTGCTTGTAGATTTCGATGGCCTGGGGATCGCGGTTGGTGTCGTGATAGATGGAAGCCAGCGCTAACTTGGCCAGGCTGGCGATCTCCTGGTAACGGCTGCCGGCCACGTCTTGCAGGTCCTTCTCCGCGCCGGTATTGTCGCCCATCTCGTGCAGGGTTACGCCGGCGAAATAGCGGGCCACGCGTCCGGACTGGGTGAAGGAGTACTTGTTGGCAATGTGCGTGAAGTCGGCACTGGCGGCCTGGGCGCGTTCCTGGATGGAGCCGAAGCTCAACATTTCCGGCGATGCGGGTGTGCCGGCCGGACGAATGGGCGCGTCGTACTTTTGCATGGCTCCAGCCAGTTCGCTGCTGGCCTGCTGGTCGCGATAATTTATGAAGGCCCAGCCGCCAATGAGAACGGCGAGAACCACCACGACGGCCACCACGGCAGCCGTGACCTTGGAACGATGCTCCACCGCCCAGGAAATGGTTTCCGTGGTCGATGTCCTGAACGAGTCCTGCTTAAGTTGATGCCGAGTGTAACTGCGCACGAAGAGTCCTTATCTGGTGTGTTATGAGGGTGGGAAAAGTTTAGTCTAACAGGCAGGAGAATCGCCGGTCAAACCGGGGAGCCACCCAGACAGCGATCAACAGTAACCATTCTCCAGATTACCTTCGTGTACCTCGAGTGACCGTCGTCATAGACGGCCATCTGAACCACGCACATAATTGCACCATGTTCCGCCACTTGGGTGATTTTCCAGGGTTCGGAACTTGGCTGTATATGATGCCAGCGGTATTGCTGTTGATGTGCGCAGGGGGNNGCGTTCCCGGCAATTTCCGATGACTTCCTGCGGGCGAGTCTCAGCCTGTGACTCACCTCACGGGCTGAGTTTCTTGCAGCGCACTTTCAAACGGCGCCGCTGCCGAGGGAAAGGGGGGAGTGATCTGAAATCGGTCTCCTCAAATAACCAAGTAGTAATCGAGCGCGAGGGCCGGCGCGAGCACGTACGGGGTCGAAGCGAAGATGGGGAGCGGTGGGCGCAGCCCTCGTCAGGCTGCGGGGAACGAACTCGGGGCGGCCCCGATGGATGTGAAGAATATCACTGACAAGTTACTCCCTGTGATGCCATAATAACCGGCTAGTGTGAGCTAAAAACGGAAATTCCGCCTTAGGAGCTTGACATGATCTCATTGTGGCCTTCCACAATTTCCTCCCTGAATGATTCATTGGCCCTACTTTGCGAGAGCGTAGAAAAACTGAAGGCTGCCAAGTCAGTTGATATCGCCGAAGTCACCGAGCAGCTGAGGATGGCGGCAGAATCGGCTCGAAACCTACGTGCGCTGGTGTTGTCGGAACTGCCCGAGGCTGCATGGCAGAGCCGTCACGAACTCGACGCGCTGCTGGAAAAGATAGAAAAACGCGTGGAGGCAAGGCAGCTAGAGCAACTGCGCGCGCGTCTTTTGGGTCTCGCTACGGAGTTGGAGCGCGGTGGTATTGTGCACCGTCGCGCGGTTCGTGTCAGCCAACTGACTCAGCTCCGTGATCAGGCGATCATCGAATTGCGGTCCCAAGCCGGAAAGGGAGCGCCACAACCTCTTCCGGGCCCTGAGGCCGATGAATGGCTCGATTGGGCCTGTGGCTTGAAAGAGCCGGATGATGCTGAATCGCTGCAGATGATTCGCAACGGATTTGCGCATTTGGATGAGCTTGTTGCCAATCTAGAGCCTGATATGTGGGTAGTGAAAACAGAAACTCCGGTTTAGGAGATGGTGAATAGTCAAAACGGAAACTCCGGTCTAGGAGCTTGACATGAATGCATTCTGTCCTCCCGCGCTTGCCTCTCTGGACGACTCTCTGACTCTCCCTAATGAAAGCCTGGGAAAACTCGATGCCGGCTTACTAATCGATGTCGCGGAAGTCATCGAGCAGCTTAACAGGGCGGCAGAATCTGGTCGAATGGTGCGCGAGTTGGTATTGTCGGAGCTGCCCGACGCCTCATGGGACAACCGAGCCGAACTTGACGCACTGCTTGAGAAGATCGAGAAAATTAACGAGGCAAGGGAGATAGAGCAACGGCGCGCCCGGCTGATGGCTCTGGCGACGGAGTTGGAGCGCGGCAGTATTGTCCACCGGCGTGCTCTCCGTGTCAGTGAACTGACTCAACTGCGAGATCAGGCGATCGCCGAATTGCGGTCCCAAGCCACGTCGGAGGCGGCACCACAACCTCTACCCGGCCCGGAAGTAGACCAGTGGCTCGACTGGGCCTGCGGCTTAAAAGAGCCTGAGGATTCTGAACCCCTTCGTATTCTTCAGGGTGGATTTGCCCGCCTTGATGATTTTGTTGCCAGCCTAGAGCCCGACATGTGGACGGTGCCCGATGCCTCCTTGCAGAACCGGCGCGAACTTGAGGCACTCATCAGGGAAGAAACCCAGAAGAATTTGCGCGCCCGTCTGTTGGCTCTGGCGACGGAGTTGGAGCGCGGTAGTATTGTGCACCATCGGGCATTCCGGGTAACCCAACTCAATCAGCTTCGTGATCAGGCAGTCAACGAATTGCGGTCCCAAGCCGAGGGGCCGAGAGCGCCGCAAACCCTGCCCGGCCCGGAAGCAGACCAATGGATCGAGTGGGCGTGTAGCTTGAAAGAGCCGGAAGACGCTGAATCTTTGCAGACCCTTCGCAAGGGATTTGCCCACTTGGATGATTTTGTTGCCAGTCTAGAGCCCGACATGTGGATAGCTGGGGGACCGCCGCCAGCGGAGATTCCGCCGGAACCGGAGGTGTCTGCCGATAAGCCACAGCCGGAGCCACCCCGGGCGGAAGCCAACGGGTTTGAAGAAACGATTGTGTCGTCGGGGCCTATACCGATTAAGTTGAAGACCAGGAGGTCTTCCAAGTGGCGTCGCGTGACCCCGGTTTCCCGCTCCGTTGAGGCGCCATCGATGTCGGCTATGGAGACGGATACGCTCACGCCAGACTATGTCACTCCCGTGCCGACCGAAGAAGAGGTCCAACCGACGGCGGAGCAGAAGGGCGTGCTGCTGAACAGCATAAAGGACATGGTCACCGAACCGGTCCGCCGCTTGAAGAATGTTGTCGAGCCTCCCTACAATGCTGAGGCCTTCCGCGAAGCCAGCGCCGCACCGGCGATGGCTGACCATCGGGTTGAGCCTGCCTTCAGCACAGAAGTTTTCCGTGAAAGCAGTGTCACGCCGACAACCAGTCCCGGCCTCAAGACGAGGGTTGCAGAGCTTGTGGGGGGAAAATCGTGGATACTGCTGGCGGTCGCGGCGGTGCTAGTGCTGGCCGTGGCGGGAGCCATGATGTGGAGGTCGCACCGAAACCACATTCGCAGTGCTACGGTTAGCGCCAGCGAGAGCAAGTCTGCTGACGTCACGCAAAGCAATCTGCAGAACCAGCTTCCGGCTCAACCCTTAGTGGCCAGCGATCCGAATGCGAAGCTGCCGGCCGATAAACAGCCCAAGCCGAAGGACCAGACCCCAGCTACCAAGCCAACTTCCCCAGCCACGCCCGACAATGCAGTGTTGCAACCGCCTCTGACGATCGCGAAAAACGAAGCCAGGAAGCCAGAAGCGGCGCCTGCCGAAGCAGTCGAAGCACCGGTTCTGGGCTTGTCAGGCAAAGTTCCAGGCAGTCTGATCAGCGGCATCCCGGCAGCTCAGCCCAAGCTCGCACAGAAGGTCACGGTCTCCTCGGGAGTGGCACAGGGTCTGCTGATCCACCAAGTCACGCCGCACTATCCCGTGCCAGCCCGGCAGGCGCACGTGCAGGGAACCGTGCTCTTGCAGGCTTTAATTGGGAAGGATGGAAGCGTGCGCAACCTGCATGCGCTAAGTGGCCCTCCCTTGCTGACGCAAGCGGCAGTGGATGCGGTGAAACAATGGAAGTACAAGCCCTATTTCCTGGATGGGCAACCGGTCGAAGCGGAAACTCAGATTAGCGTCAAGTTCTCAGCGCCTTAGGGCGACGAGTAATCCTCACTGCCCGCCTGGACGTTGGCCGTGAGCGTAGCTGCGCCCATGGGACGCCTAGGTCGTCGCGGGGAAACCGCTGGCCAGCGCCCGCGATTGTCCGGCTTTGCTCATGAGGTTTCTGCACCGACATATTTCCATAACCACCAGCCTTACCTGAATGCCAAAACCCATTCGCATCATCGGTGCCGGACTGGCCGGCTCGGAGGCCGCCTGGCAGTGCGCTCGCCGCGGCGTCGCTGTCGAGTTGTTTGAGATGCGGCCGCTGCGCTCGACGCCCGCTCACCAGAGTGCAAACTTTGCCGAGCTGGTGTGCTCCAATTCGCTGAAGTCCGACACCGAGAACACCGCGCCGTGGCTGCTGAAAGAGGAGATGCGCCGCGCCGGTTCGCTGCTGATGGACATCGCACGTCAGACCGCGGTTCCTGCCGGGCACGCGCTCGCGGTGGACCGCGACAAATTTTCCCAGGCGGTAACCGCTGCCATGGAACGCGATCCACTCATCCGCGTCATGCGCGAAGAGGTCACGGCCATCGACGAGAACGCTGCGCTCACGATTGTGGCAACCGGACCGCTTACCTCGGAGGCCGTGACGCGAGAGATCCTGCGCTTGAGCGGCAGCGAGCAACTGTATTTCTACGATTCCATCAGCCCCATCGTCGAGGCCGATTCCATCGACATGTCGTGCGTGTACATGGCCGCGCGCTACGACAAGGGCACCGCCGACTACATCAACTGCCCGATGACGCAGGAAGAGTACGACCGCTTCCTCGATGCGCTGCTGGAAGCGCATTCGGTTGACGCCAAGGATTGGGAGAAGCTGAACTACTTCGAGAGCTGCCTGCCCATCGAGGAGATTGCCCGCCGCGGTCGCGACACCCTGCGTTTCGGGCCGATGAAGCCGGTTGGCCTGCGCGATCCGCGCACCGGCCACACTCCGTACGCGGTGGTGCAGTTGCGCCAGGAAAATCTGCGGGCCGATTCCTACAATCTCGTCGGCTTTCAAAACCACCTCAAGTACGGCGAGCAGGCGCGCATCCTGCGTCTCATCCCCGGCCTGGAGGACGCGAGGTTCCTGCGCTACGGACAAATTCACCGCAACACTTATATCAACAGCCCCACGCTGCTGCGCGAAACTTTGCAGATGAAGCAGCATCCCAACGTGCTGTTCGCCGGGCAGATCTCGGGTGTCGAGGGCTATGTCGAATCGATCGCCACCGGATTGCTTGCGGGCATGCAAGCCTCTGCACTAGCGCTGAACACAGAACCGGCGCCGCCTCCGCGCGCCACCGCCTTTGGTGCGCTGGTGAACTATATCTGCCACGCCGAGGCGAAACATTTCCAGCCCGCCAACATTACCTTCGACCTGTTGCTGCCGCTTG
>PLYW01000059.1 GCA_003151875.1 Acidobacteriaceae bacterium | reverse complement strand
CGTAATCTTTCCTGCGAGGAAGTCGGACAGCAAACGACCGCCAATTTCCACAGCTTTTTTCGGCTTACAAAATCCAACTGAGGTGCTACGCTTCCCTACCCGGTAGTGCCGGGCCGCTGGTTTGCAATTGCGGCAAACGCCGCGTCTCTTGTTACACTTGATCCTTATGGCCGAATCATTCGACATCGTCAGCAAAGTTGATATGCAGGAAGTTTCCAACGCCGTGCAGCAGGCGTTGAAAGAAATCCACACGCGCTACGACCTGAAAGACTCGAAGTCGGAAATCAAGATCGAGGAGAAGGAAGGTCTGGTGCTCGCCTCGGCTGACGAGTACAAGCTGAAGGCGGTGAACGACGTCTTGCAAGGGAAGCTGGTGAAGCGCGGGGTCTCGCTCAAAGCGCTCACTTATGGCGCCATCGAACCCGCCGCCGGATCGACGGTGCGCCAGCGCGTCAGCCTGCAGCAAGGTATCCCCATTGAGAAGGCGCGCGAGATCGTCAAACTGATCAAGAACTCCAAGAAAAAAGTGCAGGCAGCGATCCAGGGAGACCTGGTTCGCGTCAGCGGCAAAGACCGCGATACACTTCAGGAAATCATTGCGCTGCTGAAGCAAAACGATTTCGGCATTGACATGCAGTTCATCAACTATCGATCCAACTGAACAGGGCGAATCCGTTTGAATACGACCGTAACCCGCAACGCGAAAGAAGTATTCGACCTGCTGCACGACGACCTGGCCGCCATCGAGCGCGAGTTCGGCCGCGACACCGTGTCCAGCGTGCGGGCGATCACCGAGATTGGCGAGTACCTGCGCGCCGGCGGCGGCAAACGGCTGCGTCCTGCGCTGTTGCTGCTCTCCTGCAAGCTGATGAACTACACCGGCCACGGAGCGATCAAGCTGGGGGCGGTGGTCGAGATCATCCACACCGCGACCCTGGTGCACGACGACATCATTGACGAAGCCCAGACGCGCCGCGGCCGCCCCGCCGCCAACACGCAATGGGGCAATTCCAAATGCGTCCTCGCGGGCGACTGGCTTTATATGCAGGCATTCAAAATTGCCGTGCAGGAGCGCAATTTTCACATCCTCGACGCGCTCATCGATTTGACGCAAGCGATGGTCGAAGGGGAATTGCTACAGATCGAGCGGCTGGGCAAGACCATCACGATGGATGAGCACTTCGAACTCATCCACCGCAAAACAGCGTGCCTGTTTTCGGTCTGCATGAAGATGGGCGGCATCCTCGCGAGCGCCAGCGGAGCTGATCAGCAGCGGCTTGCCGAATACGGCCGCAACCTCGGCATGGCCTTCCAGATCGTCGACGACGTGCTCGACCTCACCGCGTCCGAAGAAGTGCTGGGCAAGCCGGTTGCCAGCGACCTGCGCGAAGGCAAAGCCACCATGGCGGTGCTGCACGCGCTGGAACATTGCACGCCAACGGAGCGCGAGACGATTGAGTCTGTCCTGAGTAACGGCGGCTTCAACGGCATCACGCCTGCCGACATCGTCGCGATCTTGAACCGCAACGGCTCCATCGACGCCGCCTACGCACGGGCGGTAGAATTCAGCAACAAAGCGCGCGAGGCCCTCTGCACCTTCCCCGATTCCGAGATCAAGCGCGTGCTGTTGTGGGTACCGGAGTTTGTGGTGGAGCGGGAAAGCTGAAGAAGACCGCTATTCGCCAAGAAGCCAAAGTCAGATGACCGCGCCCCCGGTGCCTTAGGTGCTCCCGCCATAAGCTGTGCTGCGAGACCAGCGTATCTGGCGAACAGCGAAGAGCGAACAGCGAAAAGTGTTTTCTCCTGATTTACACTTTCCTCATGGCCACGCCCCAAGAAGTCGAAATCAAATTCCTCGTCTCCGATCTGAAAGCGCTCGAGCAGAAGTTGCGCGAGCTTGGGTTTCACGAGGAGACGCCATCTACCCACGAGGTGAATACCCTGTACGATCTTCCCGGCCAGAAGCTGCGTCGCAAGGGCGAACTACTGCGCCTGCGCGACTACGGCGGGAAATGGAGACTGACGCACAAGGCCAAGGTCAAGCTCGGAAGGCACAAATCTCGTGGTGAATTGGAAACTGGCGTCTCCGACGGCAAGCAGATGGATGCCATGTTGCACGCGTTGGGTTACTCGCCGTCGTTCGTGTACGAAAAATTTCGTGCGGAATGGAGCGACAACAAAGGGCATGTCGTGTTGGACCACACACCCATCGGTGACGTCGCTGAAATCGAAGGCAAGTCACGCTGGATTGATCGCATCGCTCGCGAGCTGGGCGTGAAGCCGGCGGACTACATCACCAAATCGTATGCTGAACTTTTCTTCGACTGGAAACGTAGAACAGGTAGCAAGGCAGAGAACATGACATTCCGCGAGGTGAAAGGCAAGGGCTAGTTTCAAGTTTCAAGTTTCGAGTTTCGAGTGAGAAGCAACTGACCTTCGTCGCGCAGCGAGTGCGCTCGAACCAAAGTTTCCGCGGAAGCCTGCGCCGGCTCCGGAGTTTAGACCTTGCCGGGCCTGAACCGGAGCCGGAGGCAGTGATTAGTGGTCAGTGGCTAGTGATTAGTCGCAGACCATCACAAAAACCGAGACTGGAAACTAGCCCCTAATCCCTAACTCCTAGCCCATGCTTTTCATCCTCTCCAGCACTGCACCCGCGATCAGCGGCAGTCCGACAGTCGCATCCAGCAAAACCTCGGCGAAGCGGCCACCCTCTTCCGGAGGCACGAACTTGCCCCACGACACGGCTTCGCTGTAGGTGCAGCCCGACAACCCGCCCCAGTTCACCGGCTCAGGACAGATGCGCACACCATAGTGAAAGCGCTTCAGGGGCAGGTCTTCCCCGCCGCGGCGATGGCGCAATTCTATGAATGGACCAAATTGTTGCGCCCAATTCCTGGGCACACCGCCGCCGATGGTGAAAATCCCGAGACGCTCCTGCTGCAACAGGGTCTCCGCGTAATGTTCCAGGTCTTCGAACGGATCGAAGCGCAGCGGCGGAAGGTTGTTCTTGCGGCGCATGCGGTTGTGC
>PLYW01000185.1 GCA_003151875.1 Acidobacteriaceae bacterium | reverse complement strand
CTGTCTACGCTACCGGATGGGCAGGCCCGCAAGCGGTTGGAAGTGCTTTCCCAATCCCTGCAAAGGCAACACTCTGACGTCTGGCTGGCGCAGCTTCTGGACGCTTCCGGGAACGCCGAATTTCCGCAAGCCGTCAAGGCACTGGCTGCGGCGGTACGCGACAACACATCCAGCCGCTATCTGTCCGCCTCCCAAAAGGCCGCAACGGCCGCCAAACTCTTTGCACACATGGGCAGCGAGTCCGGCTGGACGCGTTCCGAAGTCGAGCGTATCTATGCCCTGCATCACGCGGAAGAAGCGAATTCCTGCCTTCAACTATCCGAGGAGCTCGCGACTCGGATCAAGGCACGTGGCTACCATTGGATCGAAATACAGAATCATCTCGAGCTTCATAGCTGCGGCTCCAAGCTCAAGAATCTGCCGCCACGAGCCCTGAACCTGGATCACATCGGCGATCTGGCGAAACGCTTCAACTACACAGCCCTACAGTTGCGGGCACTGGGTTTCATCGCGGACGAGGCCGCCGATACGGACCCGGAAAAGTGTATTCGTGCCAGCCTGGAGGGCCTGCAGATATACTGGACCACTCCTTCCGCACCTCGTGTACGCGCCTATGGCTTGTACGAGTCCCTGGCGGCGCTTGCGGAAAATTCAGGCTCATGGGAACTCGCCTACGACTTCAACCGCGAGGCGGCGCTTGCCCTGCCTGAGGGTAATTACCAGATCTACGCTGCGATGGCGTGGAAGCGTACCGCGCAGTTGGCCATGGCTTTGGGTCGCAAGCGAGATATGCAGGATGCGATTGACCGGTGCGCACACTTTCTAGCCCAGGTTGATGAACCTGGAATTGTTGCTTTGTATGCCGCCGACAGCAGCATCTCGTCGGCGCGGCTGCATCTGGAGGAAGGGAACATGACCGCTGCCAACGACGCTCTGGATCAGGCTGCGCGATTGCTACCACACGACAGAGACTCGAACAAAATACAGATAAGCAATTACACCATTTCGCTGCCTTACTACACGGCGAGAGCGCGATTGGCGCTGGCTCGTCACGATTGGCCAACCGCGCGCGATTCCCTCAACTCTGCAAGGTTATCTGCGGAGCAGAGTTTAGGCTCGCTGGAGGGTTATCGGGAACGACTCCGTTGGACGCGTGAAATCAGCGCCGTTTATCGCGAACAGGTAGTGCTGGACCTCGATGAATCGCAAGACCCGCACCAGGCACTGGAAGACTGGGAGCAGTTCCGGTTACTTCCCGATCCCGGCGTCGGCCCGGGAGAATCATCCCGCGGAAGGTTCCTGGATGGTGTGCTCGAATCTGCTTACCGTCCAGCAACCCCAGCTGAGGTTCCCGAAATCTTTATTGCTTTCGTATCCACTCCCGAGAAGACAGCGGCCGTTCTGCTACGCCCCGACGGGAGTGTTCATGGTGGGTGGTGCGCGGCTCCGGCCCGGGAACTCCGTGATGCCGAGGGCGCGTTCCGGCGTGCGATCGCCGATCCGTCAGCGGACCTCGATGCAGTGCGCGGCCAGGCGAAGGCGTTATCCGCCATGTTGCTCGGACCAATTTACGAGTCCTTGCCCGAACGGGCGGTGGTGATCATTCAGCCTGACGAAGGCGCAGGCGAGGTTCCTTTCTACGCACTGGTCGATCAGCACGGATACTACCTGGCACAGCATTACACCATCGCGATTGCGCCTCATCCGCCCAGCTCGTGGTCACTCCCGAGCGGAGCGCCGCGCAACGGGCGTGCTATCGCCGTGCGGGTCGAACAGCCACAAGGCAAGCGATCACTCGGGGATTTGACGCCCGAGATGGACGCCGTGCGGGCTGCTTATCCGCAATTGGTGGAACTTGCCAACACCAAAGCGAACAGGGTAGATATCGCCCAGGAATTGCACACGACCGCCGTATTTCACTTCGCCGGACATTCTCTTGAATTGCCCGAGAGCGTTGCCGTTTCGCTCTCGGGCAATGATGAAATCGATGCCCATTTCGTAGCGAGCACGGCGATGCCGAACCTGCGGCTGGTGGTGCTGGCGGCATGCTCCACGGCCCGCAGTCGCTTCGCCGCACGCGACGACGACAGCCTCGTGGGGGCGTTCCTGGCTCACGGCGTTCCCTATGTTGTCGCCACCGATTGGGATGTTAATTCTGGGGCAACCGCGACGTATATGCAGAATCTCTACCGTCATCTGGCTGAGGAGCCATCCACCCTGGAGGCGGTTCGCCTGGCAAATCTGGATATGGTCAAAGGGAAATCCACACAACATCCGTTCTATTGGGCAGGGATTAAGGTGCTGCTCAGCGACTAGGTGAAGTAGCGCGCAGCGCCAAAAGAAGAAGGAGACTGCGATGGACCACGATTCGATCACAACCCGCAAACACCACACTGAGCACCCACCATCCAAGAGTCCTGAGCAGCAAGGCTCAGCAGAACTGCCACAGACACCTCAAGCTGTTCCGCTCGCCAACGACGTTCGCACCAACTTTGTAAGTTTCATTTTCCACGGCATGTTTTCATTCATCATTGACGCTGGGCAGAAAATGATCAAGGTTGCGGCCCCAATTGTGCATGACCATTGTTATGCGGTTCGAGCAGTGACGCCGTTCCGGGTTGGCCTCGGGTGGTCATCACCGGTTTTCTTCATTCCCCACGGATTCGTCTCTGCTTCGTTTCTGAAGCGTCCCACATCTATCGGTCTGCCGCCACGCGATAACGTCCTGGTTCTGCCGGGCGAAGAGGACGGCGGTAGGCGATGGACGTTCCGCGGCCGCGAGTATTTTTGCATGGACCTGCCATTCCCGACCGAATACGGTTTCTGCCGGATGACGAGTAAGACAACGCTTTTCGAGGACAAGGGCCGTGATTTACCCGCGGACGACAAGAAAGGCAAGAAATACGCTATCGTGATCCGTTTCACTTACGACACATCTTCGTCGGATGTGCGAATCGGACTGCCATTTCCCTACGGCGCGGAGTTCGACATTTTGTCCGGCCTTTCATTTTCCGCCATGAACTACCACTTTTATGCGGAACCACTCTTCAGCAATGTTCATGACCCCTCGGCAGCATTCGACAAGCTCACAGGGATGTTCACGCCCCAGCCCGACATAAAGATCGACAAGAATATCAAAGCCGTTGCCGATGCTCCTAAAGCATGTGATGGACTCTCAGTCGAAGATCTGGAAGATATCGGCGAGTATCTCGGAGCTCCGCCCTTGCCGGACATGACCATCCATGATGCAAAACTGCGAAACTGTCTGGCTACGTTCATTCAGACTGCCAAGATCTGAGTGACTTGACTACGCTCCACCCGCCAGGCCGGGTGGTCTGGTCAAACCAGCACCTAGTCATCTGCAGGAGCGCCCAAGGCCTGTTGTTCGCCAAAACTAAACGCCGCCTGGTTTTTCGCTGGGAAGTGTGTTTTCCATGAATGGAGGGATCTCCCGGAGTGAGGTCTTCGATCACAAGTCGTTTCCGGAAATGAGCGGGAGAGACTCGAGTGAAGCGACCGTCTCGATTGGGAAACGGATCATGATTTACTAATGAGTTAACTCGTTGTAGGCAAAATTGTGACTGTCTAATCCTCAAAAGGCCTCACCGTTCAATAGCTCTCAACGAGCAGCCTGCAACAGGTTCAACATCAATCAGTTACAAACCGCGAATTTCAACAAATTTCACCAAGGCTTGGAATCTGGTTCGGGACCAGGGGGTCGGAGGTTCAAATCCTCTCTCCCCGACCAATTGTTTGCAACCACTTACAACATCTGCCAGAGCCTCAAACCCGACCCACTTGGTTTTGGGCCCAGGTGCTCTGGCGTTTCGACCCGCACAAACACTGCATCTCCTACTCGTCGGCCGATGCAGGACCGTCTACAAAATCGACTACAGCGCTGTAGCGGAAAACCCAAGTGTCCCGCTGAGTCGCAAGCTGTTGAATTGAACAGGTCTTCAACGCTGCGGCAACCGAGTGGGGCAACAGATCAAGTCTCGCTAACTTTCGAATTGCCGACGATGCAGGGGTGAACGCGTGATGGCTCGAATCCAAAATGCTTCGCGCAGGCCCCTCTGCAGACAAAATGTCCTCGCGCCTCTTTCTAGCTGTCCCTCGTCCCGACAAAACAAATGCATTGCACAGAACCTATAAGGCACCTGCCTGCCCTGAGGTTTTCACGCACCGCAGTGGTGCAATTCATATTGATTTAGTATCATCCAATATGCAAATATAGCAACATATAGATATGCCTGAGTTACCGCAATTCACGGCCGAGTTTTTCAAGGCCCTGGCGCACCCGATGCGGGTCAGAATACTGGACGCTCTGCGTTCCGGGGAAGTCGGCGTAAATGAGCTCAGCACCCGTCTTAAAGTTGAGCAAAGCACGCTTTCTCAACAACTTGCAGTCTTGCGAAAGAGCAGCATTGTAGTCGGCCGCAAGGAAGGCCAGAACGTCTACTATTCAGTCCCAGACCGAGCAATCTTTCATTTGCTGGACGATGCCCGGCAGGTCTTCAACAACCACTTGGTAGATATAAGGGATCTCCTTTCTCAACTCAGCCCGGCGGGGGAGAAGTGAGCGAGGCGTTCGACTTTGGTGACCGCAAGCAGTCGCCGCGTTTGGAGTTCCATGCTGACCTGTGCCGATCGAACCGCCAGCCGGACAGAAGACTCCCCCGATGATGCTGTTGGCCTTTAACTCGTTTCTGGTGGCAATGCTCTCGGTCCCCATAGTGACTCTGATATCCCATCGGTGGAGGAAGGGGCGCGCCCTCCCTGCCGCTCTGCTAATGGGATCGTTAGTCGTTGGGACCGCAGTTGCAGCGGTTGGGTTTTGGCGTGGGCAAAGGTTCCAGGTTGATATTTCTCAAGTGGCTTCGTTCTCGTTCGCGCTCAGCATGGATCGGCTCAGCGCGTTTTTTCTGCTGCTGATTTGCTCGGTCTCCCTGCCCGTGATCCTGTTTTCCAGTTCATACATCCCGCGCCATTATTCCGGAGCACGCCGGCACTGGCTGTGGGTGCTCTTGCCACTGTTCCTGATGTCGATGGTTTTGGTCGTAACCGCTTCCACTCCGTTTGCGTTTCTGTTCGGATGGGAGCTGATGACCCTGTTCTCGGCCGGCCTCATCGTGATTGACGGCGACTCGGAACAGCGGCGCCACAACATTTTTATCTATCTCTTGATGATGCATGCCGGCGCGGCAGCGGTCATCGGCGCCTTCCTGTTGTTCCTGCCGCACGCCAGCAATTTCGCACAGATGCGGGCGGGCGCAGCGCTGATGCCGGCATCGCTGCGCACTGCTGTCTTCTTGCTGGCGTTTGCAGGATTTGGAACGAAGGCCGGAATTGTGCCGCTGCATTTATGGCTGCCCAGAGCGCATCCAATCGCGCCCAGTCCGGTGTCAGCCCTGATGTCGGGCGTAATGCTGAAAACCGCGGTATATGGTCTTGTTCGCTTCGCTTTTGACTTTCTCGGTGGCGGCCCCAGCTGGTGGGGATATCTGGTGTTGTTCGCAGGCGCCGTATCCGGCTTGCTGGGCGTCCTGTACGCCATCGGGGAGCATGATCTGAAGCGCTTGCTCGCCTATCACAGCGTCGAAAACATAGGCATCATCTATCTCGGCATGGGGGCGGCGCTGGTGTTTACGGCCAACGGTGCGCCGCTCTGGGCAGCACTCGCTCTCACCGCGGCCCTGCTCCACTGCTTGAACCACGCGATTTTCAAGAGCCTGCTGTTTCTCGGGGCCGGCGCAATTTCTGATGCGGCCCACACGCTCGATCTGGAAGAACTGGGTGGCCTGCAGAAACGGATGCCTGTGACCGGCACCGTGTTCCTGATTGCCTGTTGCTCCATTGTTGGGTTGCCGTTGTTCAACGGTTTCGTGAGCGAATGGCTGACGTTCCGTAGCTTTCTGGCCGGTTCAGAAATGACTAATCTCTCCGCCGCCATTGTTCTGCCCTTGGCGGCGGGCGTACTGGCGCTGATCGGTGGATTGGCAGCCGCGTGTTTTGCCAAGGTATACGGAGTTGGCTTCCTGGGGCGCCCGAGAAGTGGTGAGGCGGGAGGTGCGAATGAAGTTTCTCTGCCCATGCAGGCTGGCATGGGCGCGCTGGCAACAGCGTGTCTCGTGATTGGAATTTTCCCCGGCTTGGTCCTGCGTAGTCTGGGCGCGCTCACTGAGGAACTTCTTCCCGGCGCTGCGTTGCCGCCAGCGGCAACATCGCTTTCCAGCGTGCTTCCCTGGACCGCGTTGTTCATTCTGCTTTCGGTAGGCGGCATGGCCGCATTCAAGCGAGCGAAAAAGCTGACACCGACCTGGGCCTGCGGACTTCCCGGTCTCGACCAGCGCATGCAGTACACCTCCACCGCCTTCTCCAAGCCGCTGCGAAAAGTATTCTCGCGGGTGTACCGGGCGGAGCGAACCCTCGAAGTGGTTCCTGGCGACCCACCATATTTTCCGGTGTCGATCTCGTACCGGTCGGTTCGCACTACCTCTTTCGAAAAGTTTCTGTACCGGCCGGGGGTGGACGCCATCGTTACAGCGGCGCTGCGTTTGCGCCGGCTCCAGACCGGCAATATTCAGATCTATCTGCTCTACATCTTCGCCGCCCTGATCGCATTGCTGATGTTCATGAGGTGGGTATGACGCTCATGACGAATGTGCTGCAGGTACTGCTGTTGATTCTGCTGGCGCCGCTGGTGCGGGGTGTGATTTCGCGGATCAAAGCCAGAATTCAGAATCGGCGCGGCGCGAGCGTGTGGAGGCCGTACGCCGATGTGTTGAAACTTTTTCGCAAGCAGGACCTGGTCCCGGCTTCGGCTTCCTTTGTTTTTCGCCTCGCTCCCATGGTGGTGTTTACTACAACCCTGGTGGTCGCGGCATTTGTTCCGCTACTGCACGGCTCGGCACTGCTGGGCGTGGCCGGCGATTTCGTGCTTCTGGTTTACCTGCTGGCGCTGGGCCGCTTCTTCCTGATGCTGGGAGCGATGGATGGCGGCAGTTCCTTCGGAGGCATGGGAGCGAGCCGGGAGGCCCTGGTTTCAACTTTGGCTGAAGCTCCATTCTTGCTGGCGCTGATGTCGGTGGCCATCGCGGCGCATATCACCAGTATCGCTGGAATGGTGCAGTGGACCATGGGGCAGAACTTTTTTCAATTCTCGGCGGTCCATGCCCTGGCGCTCGCGGCTTTGGTGCTGGTCGCCATCGCGGAGACCGGCCGCATCCCAGTGGACAATCCCACTACGCACTTGGAACTGACGATGATTCACGAAGCGATGGTGCTGGAGTACTCGGGACCGAGCCTCGCACTGATTGAATGGGCCAGCGCAATCAAGCTCACCGTAGTCATGGCGTTGCTGATCGCGCTCTTTGTCCCTTGGGGAATGGCGAGCAGCGTTTCGGCGCTGGCGCTCGGAGTCGCATCGCTGGTGATGCTGCTGAAAATTGCCGCACTCGTACTGGCGCTCGCGCTGGTTGAATGCAGTGTTGCGAAATTGCGGATGTACCTGGTCCCTGATTTTCTCGGCGTAGCGTCGGCGCTGGCGATTCTCGCCGTGGTTTTTACCGCGCTGATGAGGTGAACGATGGGTTTGGGTTTATTTGAGACGGCTGCGGCCAAGGCTTTGGCGTCGTCCGGGGTGTTCCTGTTCATGACCGTGCTGCTGATCGCGGCAGCCAAGCGGATTTCCACGTGCATCGCTTTGTTCAGCGTGCAATCGCTGATCATCACTGCACAGATCATCGCCGTGTCTCGTATGCACCACTCGACGGAAGGCTTCCTGATCGCTGGCCTGGTGTTGGTTGTCAAGGTGATCGCGATTCCATACGTGCTGTACCGCATCGTCGAAGAACTGGAGGCGCCGCACGAGGTCTCTTCCTCAACCTCGTCTTCCCAGTCGGTGTTCATTGCCGCCGGACTCATTCTTCTATCTTTTTTTGCGGTGCGGCCCTATGTCGGCGTGCTGGGCGGCGACCAGGCTATGCTCGCCGCCGCCGTCGCCTTGGTGCTGACTGGCGGCTTCCTCATGGTGAGCCGTAAGAAGGCATTGATGCAGGTGGTCGGCCTGCTGGTGTTGGACAACGGCATCTTCCTGGCTGCTCTGACCACCACCTTTGGCATGCCGTTGGTCATCGAGATCGGCATCGTGTTCGATCTGCTGATGGGAGTCTTCCTGATGGGATTGTTTGTCTTTCGCATCCGCGACACCTTTGACCATCTGGACGTTTCCAAGCTGCGGCGGTTACGAGGCTGATGCATGGTCCTACTTCTCCCATTGTTCATACCGCTGGCGAGTGCGCTCTTGGTGTTCCTGTGCCGAAATCCGCGCGTGGTGGTGCGCGTCGCGCTCACCACCGGCGCTCTGGAGCTGGTCGCCATCGGAATTACGGTGTACCGCATTCATTCCCAGGGCGTTCTGCAGGCAGGGCGCTATCTGCGCGCCGACGGCCTCACGTCGTTCTTCCTCATCAGCCTGGGGCTGATCTCGGCCCTCGTGCTCGTCTACTCGTCCGGATACCTCCGCCATGTTCCGGAAGGAAGGTTCTCTTCTCTCCGCTGGTTTTATGGGCTGGTGTTCT
>PLYW01000253.1 GCA_003151875.1 Acidobacteriaceae bacterium | reverse complement strand
ACGCGCAAGATGACGTCGCATCAGCGGGCCAGCGCGTTGCGCAAGGTGGCCGACGGCATCATCTCGCGCCGCGAAGAATTTGCCCGCACCATCTGCCAGGAAGCGGGCAAGCCCATCAAGACCTCGCGCATCGAGGTGGAGCGCGCCATCAATACCTTCCAGATTGCCGCCGAAGAAAGCACGCGCATCTATGGCGAGTACATCCCGCTGGACACGCTGGAATCGACCAGCGGACGATGGGGGCTGGTGCGGCGTTTTCCGCTGGGGCCGGTCTTCGCCATCACCCCGTTTAATTTTCCGCTGAACCTGGTGGCCCACAAAGTGGCGCCGGCCATGGCCGCCGGTTGTCCGCTGATCTTGAAACCGGCGCCGCAGACGCCCATCTCGTCGCTGCTGCTGGCCGAGATTGTGCAGGAGTCGGGATGGCCCGAGGGCGCGTTCGCGGTCATGCCGCTGTCCAACGACAACGCCGCCCTGCTGGTGGCTGATGACCGCATCAAGCTGCTCACCTTCACCGGCAGCGCGGCGGTGGGCTGGCAACTGAAGTCGCGCGCCGGCAAGAAGCGCGTCACCCTGGAACTTGGCGGAAATGCCGGCGTCATCGTCCACAGCGATAGCGATCTCGGGCACGCGGCGCAGCGCTGTGTGGCCGGCGGCTTCTCCTACGCGGGACAAACATGCATTTCGGTGCAACGCATCCTGGTGCACCAACCGGTATTCCAGAAATTTACCGAGTTGCTGGTGCAGGGTGTTCGCAAATTGAAGACGGGCGATCCTATGCAGGAGACGACCGACATTCCTCCGCTGATCCGCGAACCGGACGCGGTGCGCGTTGTCGAATGGATCGACGAGGCGGTGAAGGGCGGCGCCAGGCTGCTGTGCGGCGGCAAGCGCACCGGGGCCATGGTCGAGCCCACCGTGCTCACCGGCACCAGAGGGGAGATACGGGTCAACTGCGCCGAAGTTTTCGCGCCGGTGGTGACGGTCGAGCCTTACGAGTCTTTTCCCGAGGCGCTGCGCCAGATCAATCACTCGGCTTACGGGCTGCAAGCGGGGTTGTTCACGCGCGATGCCGGGCTCATCCAGATGGCATTCGAGGAACTCGAAGTGGGCGGCGTCATCGCGGGCGATGTTCCCAGCTTCCGCGTCGACCAGATGCCCTACGGAGGAGTGAAAGATTCAGGTCTGGGCCGCGAAGGTTTGCGCTACTCGATTGAGGACATGACCGAACGCCGGCTGCTGGTGATGGCGGTGCGCTAGGAGAAGAGCGTTTTCACCACGGAGGACACAGAGGGAAACATGCATTAGGGAAGAAGAAGCCAGAACCTGCAACCAAGACCTCTAAGACCTAAAACCGAAGGAAAGAAAAACAAGAATCAACTCCGTGATCTCCGTGTCTCCGTGGTGAAAAGGTTTTTCGATAACAGCCTAGAAGACGTGTAGCTGCGAGCGCATCTTCTCCGCCATGTCCTGCACCAGGCGAATCTTGGCCACCACCTCGGCGGGGATGGCCGGCTGCCGCAACGCCAGCTCCGAGGTGAGCAGGATGCCGGTCACCTCGGCGCGCAGCTGGTTGCGCAACACCCGCTCCGCCAAGCCCATGGCCCATTGCTTCTCTTTCTCGGCCCGGCGCAAGGCAACCTGCGCCTCGCGCACCACCCGGTCACAATGGTGCAGCGCCAGGTTGACATAAATCGGCAGGGCGGTGCCGGCGTGATTCAGCAGGGTGTCGAGGGCGCGGGAATCAGCCTCCAGCAGCGATTGATCGATCGCCAGGGCGTCGTATTCCGTGCTCTGCAGCCGCGCGACCGCCCGCGGCACCGAGTTGGCCACCTGGGTCGGCTGTCCGGTGCCCTGTTGCAGTGCGGCGGCGCATTCCTGGGCGCGAGAAGATGTGGTCACCAACAGGATCATAGCTTCCTCCCTGCCGCCGTTCGCCCGGCACACGTTGCCACTGGCGCCGGGGGCGGCGCTGATCAGTCCAACAGCCCTTGTTTCGGCTCTTGCTTCGCGCTCCTACGCGCCGCGTCGCCTGTAGGCCGGCGAAGCTCAGGGTGCCGAGCCGTATTCCTTCAGTTTGCGATACAGCGTGGTTTTGCCGATGCCCAGACGGCGCGCCGCTTCCAGTTTGTCTCCCTGCAGCACTTCGATAGCGCGCAGGATGGCTTGCTTCTCCAACTCGGCGATGGGAGTAACCGCCTCCGGATCGGAAATCGGGATGGGCGGCTTGGCTTGCGCCTGGAAGTTGCGCAATTGGGTGGGCAGATCGGCAATGTGAATGGTGGGAAGAGAGCAGGTGGTGCAGGCCCGTTCCAGGCAATTTTCCAGCTCGCGCACGTTGCCCGGCCAATCGTAGTTCAGCATCAGCCGCAGAGCATCGTCGCCCACGCTGTGCTGCATATGGGAGGCGCCGTTGATGCGCTCCAGGACGTTGCCTATCAGCAAGGGGATGTCCTGCTTGCGTTCGCGCAGCGGAGGGATGCGCAGGGTCAGCACGTTCAGGCGGAAGTAGAGGTCGCGGCGGAAGGTCCCCTGCTGCACCGCCACATCGAGGTCGCGGTTGGTGGCGGCCAGGATACGCACGTTGATGGGAATGGCGCGGGTGCCGCCCACCGGACGCACTTCTTTTTCCTGGATGGCGCGTAACAGCTTGGCTTGCAGGTCCACCGGCAGCTCGCCTACTTCATCGAGAAACACCGTCCCGCCCTCGGCGGTGGCCAGCAATCCGTCTTTGGCCCGTACCGCGCCGGTAAAGGCGCCGCGTACGTAGCCGAACAGCTCGCTCTCAATCAGGGTGGGAACCAGCGCGCCGCAATCCACCGGGATAAAAGGACGGTCGCGGAAGGGCCCGCAGTAGTGAATGGAGCGCGCCACCAACTCCTTGCCGGTCCCACTTTCCCCCAGAATCAGCACAGGATGGGTGCTGTGCGCCGCCTTGGCGATAATGCGGTACAGCTTCTCCATCTCCGGCGCGTGCCCCACCAGGGAACCGAAGCCGTGCCTCGACTTCACCTGTTCCCGCAGCAGGCGGTTCTCGGCGGTGAGCTTCAGATGGGTTGCCGCCCGCTCCAGCAGCAGGCGCAGTTCCTCGAAGTTGAAGGGTTTGGTGACGTAATCGTAGGCGCCCAGTTTCATGGCCTGCACCGCCGATTGCACCGTGGCAAAGCCGGTCATCACAATCACCAGAGTATCGGGACGGCGTAGCTTGATCTCGCGCAAAACCTCCAGACCGCTGTTGCCCGGCAGACGAAGATCCAGCAGCACGACATCGGTGCTGCTGGTGTCGAGCACCTGATAGACGTGTTCCGGGGTGTCCGCCACCCGGGTGTTAAACCCCAGCGAGTGAGCGACTTCCCGGCAAGACTCCCGCATCGAGCGCTCATCGTCGACGATCAACAGGTTCAGTCCATTGGTCTCGCAACTCGGCTCGGTAACTGCCACGGTGTCAATGGCATGCATGCTGGACATCCCTTCTTCGGCGAGCTCGCTCCCAAGTGGCGGCACGGAGTTGATTTGGGCCTTCGTACTCATTACCATCATCCCTTTTTGGGAAACGCACTAGTACAACCGTCACATGTCGATGTGAGTTCAACTTCCGGAACTGAGCAAAAACCAGGAGCCGGGCGGGAATTCGTCCGGGGCGGCAGATTCTCCGCATTCCCGGAGTCAGCGCCCGGCTCCTGGGCCGTCACCGCCTCAGTCAACCCCAACCCGTCATCCTGCACACATCGCTTCTCTTCCTCTGCCGGATCCATTCCATCGGTCCCCAGCCGGCGTAGCAGGCACTTCATCAATTCACTGCCACGCTGCGCGCTGCGCTCGATTTCCAGCAGCGGGCGTTTCAATCGGCTGTAGGGAGGCAATCTCCATCCCAGCACCTGGGCGTTCATCAGTACGGCGGTAGTAGTGTTCGCCAGCTCATGCACCAAGGCCGCGCAGCCGCCGCTGAGGGCCCGCGAGGAGCACGGATTTCCCGTATCGCACTCCTCGCGTCCTTGCCCGGCGGAGAACATCTGGCTGGTTTCGTCATCGCAGGCAATCGCAAGGTAACCAGATTGGTTCGCCATGGGTTTCGCTTGCTTTGCGCTGCCGATCGGATTATGGCTGGCTCGGTTCATGATTCAGATTCTCTGGTTGCCTTGCAACCGCATTTGTAGAGTGCACGGCTGCTGCCAAATTCCCAGTCGCGCTTAGGCGTTGATTCTTTTGGGAATTTCCCGATCAGCGGAAAACCGGGAACACCGTCGCCTTCTCTCTGGTTCCAGAATGAAACTCATTCCCGGTGGGTTTGCAGTCCAACTACCTCTCAGATCGTGACTTCGATGGTTTCCGGTTCGGGGAAAGAAAATGCGCCGGAAGTTCAAATCGGGAAGAGCGATTAGCCAACAGCATTTAGCATTTAGCACTTAGCACTTAGCATTTAGCACTAGCATCTGGCACTTCGCCGTGGGCAGGTATCGCATCAGGGCAGCGCCATATCCCCGCCAGTGCCATTCCCGGTGGCGAAAGCTAAGAGCTAAGAGCTAAGAGCTAAGAGCTAAGAGCTAATTGCTAGCTGCCAATCGCTAATTGCTGGTTGTAAAATCGCGCACAGCATGTCCCCACGCACCATCTTTCACGTCGACATGGACGCCTTCTTTGTCTCGGTCGAAGAATTGTTCGACCCCTCGCTGAAAGGTAAAGCGGTGGTAGTTGGCGGTCAGCGCCACGAGCGCGGCGTGGTGTCGGCGGCGTCCTACGAGGCGCGCAAGTTCGGCGTCCATTCGGCCATGCCGCTGCGCACCGCCGCCAAGTTGTGCCCGCACGCCGTCTTCGTGGACGGACATCCCGAACGCTATCGCGATTATTCCGCCAGGGTTTACCAGGTGCTCGACCGCTTTTCTCCCAAGCTGGAAATGGTTTCTATTGACGAGGCCTACGTGGACATGAGCGGCACCGAGCGCCTGCACGGGCCGCCGATGCGCGCCGCCCATGCGCTGCACGGCGCCATGAAAGCGGAGACGCAACTGAATTGCTCCATCGGAGTTGGCACCTCGCGACTGCTGGCCAAGATCTGCTCCGACCAGGCCAAGCCCAATGGCGTGCTGTGGATTGTGCCGGGCGGGGAAGCAGAATTTCTGGCGCCGCTGGATGTGCGCAAGATCCCCGGCGTTGGCAAGGTCATGGAGAAGCGCCTGCTCGAACAGGGCATCCAGAAGATTGGCGATCTCGCCCGGCATGAGGAACGCTGGTTGGAGGCGAACTTTGGCGCCCTCGGCTTGGCGCTCGCCGGCAAGGCCCGCGGCCTGGACGCTGGCGCCTGGTTCGATAGCGATATTGGCGAAGACGACGGGCCGCGTTCCATCAGCCATGAGCACACCTACTCCGCCGATACCGGCGACGCGCAAGCCCTGGAAGCGACACTGGCGCGGCTGTCGGAGATGGTGTGCCGCCGCCTGCGCGAACAGAAGCTGCACGCCCGCACTCTGCAATTGAAGCTGCGTTATTCCGATTTCCGCACCCTCACCCGCGCCCGCACTCTGGAGCAGCCCAGCTCGGTGGACGCGGAAGTGCTGGCGACAGTCCGTGAACTCTTCCGCGCCAACTGGACGGGCGGCGCGGTGCGGCTGCTGGGGGTGTGCGCGTCGCATTTTGCAGCCGAGAGCGAGCAGCTCAGCCTGCAAGGCAGGAGTACTCATGAGAAGTGGAATCAGGCGCTCTCCGCCGCCGACCGGATGCGCGAGAAATTCGGAGAGAACGCCGTCTCCATGGCCGCCGGGATGAAGGCGCGCTTCCGCGAACGCACGCATGAGAACCCGGCTGGGTTGCCGGGGAAAAAGAAATGAATGATTTACCACAGAAACACAGAGATCACAGAGGGGGGAAAAGGGTCTTCTTTACCACGGAGGACACCGGGATCACGGAAAAGCACTGAGAATTGCACGATAGAGGCACAGAGAGCACAGTAAGAATTGAAAAAAGGAAACAAATGAAGACTAAAGGAAATAAAGAAAGAAAACCTCCGTGACCTCCGTGTTTTCCGTGGTGAAAAGGCCTCTTACGTGAGTCCGCTGTGTCACTGTGGTCAATGATTTTCCATGGTCCATCACCGCGCCATGTGAGGTTTCGCACATCCTTTGCGGCGCAAATGGATTATGCCTGTCAGTGGACAGGCCGCTCCACACGCCACCCCTGAAGAGGACGAAGTGCCCGGAACCCTGATCATCGGTTATGGAAATCCCATGCGCGGAGATGACGCCATCGGTTGTCATGCCGCACGCGCCCTGGAGCAGCATTTCTGGGACGACCCCGACGTGGAAGTCATCGCCGCCCAACAGCTCACCCCGGAGATGGTGGACGACATCTTGCAGCGCGACTTCGTGCTGTTTCTGGATGCCTCGTTTGGCGATCAACCCGGCACCATTCTGCGCACCACCATTTCGCCGGAGCCTGGGCCGGGTGGCTTTACTCATCATTTGACTCCCGCCTCGCTGCTCACCGCTGCCGAACAGCTTTACGGCGACGCCCCATTTGCCATGACCATCACCATGGCCGGATGGTCGTTCGATCTCGGGCAGAAGATGTCGCAGATTGCCACCCGTCGCATGCCCGACTTCATTCGCCTGGCGCGGGAGGCCGTCGAGACCCATCGCCACCAGGTGCAAGCTCGGACCGCGGCAGGAATGAAATAGCGACCCTGCCGGGAATACCATCGGCGCTGCAACCACTTATTCCAGGTACGTCCGCGCCATAGGCCGCCACCACGGCCAATCGTGATAGCTTTGCTCGCTCCACACGTAGAGCTCATGCCGGATGCCGCGCGAGCGCAGGATGGCCGCAAACG
The DNA here is from genome assembly GCA_003151875.1 of Acidobacteriaceae bacterium. GTDB lineage: Bacteria > Acidobacteriota > Terriglobia > Terriglobales > Acidobacteriaceae > Bog-257. The sequence goes on along the minus strand of PLYW01000253.1, from coordinate 5,922 downwards.
CTTCATTCTTGTTCCAGCACATGTCCCACTCGCCGGTGGCCAGCACCGTGCGCATATGGTTATAGCGCCAGCCGTCGGTGCAGTTCGCCAGGTAATCGGCCGGGTCATTGAAGTACACGTCTTCGCTATACCATCCGCCGAGGAAGCTCTTGATATCGAACGACCCGCCCATGGTGACGCAGCCGGTGACCTTGTCGGGATGGCGGAAGGCGAAATTAACGGCATGATAAGCGCCGAAGCTGCAGCCGGTCACGATGGTCCGCGGGGTCCAATTCTTGCTCCCCATCAGCGGAAGCACGTCATTCAGGATGTAGCGTTCGTATTGCAGGTGCCGTTGCAGGCGCCAGTAGGTATGCGCCTGCTGGTTGTACCAGCTTTCACTGTCCACGCTATCGACGCAGTAGATCTGTAGTTGTCCGGCCTCGATACGGTCGGTAACCGCGGCAACCATCTGGTTGTCTTCGTACTCAAAGTAACGTCCCATGGAAGTGGGGAAAACCAGGACCTTGGTGCCAGCGTGGCCAAAGACTAGCAGTTCCATGTCGCGTTGCAGGTCGCGGGACCACCAACGATGATATTCACGATTCACGTTCTTCGAACCTCTTCCGTCTGAGATAGGGTTGGATCAGAACTGCATTTGGTAATCTAGGGAGCCACAATTCTACAGAATGAGCACGGATCCGATCATAACTGACCAGCCGATTCCGCCCGCGCAGGTCCCCAGCAGCCTGAAGTCGCGCCTGCGTCTGCATCAGCAGTTCCCCTCCGAACTGATGGACGAGAAGCGTGACTTCATCGTTTACCTTCCACCCACGTATGAGGCTGAAGCTGGCCGGCGCTATCCTACGTTGTACCTACACGACGGCCAGAACCTGTTCGATCCCGACACTTCCTTCATCCCCGGCAAGTATTGGCGTGTGGGCGAAACCGCGGACGAGCTAATCATGACTGGCGCAATCGAGCCGCTGGTCATCATCGGCATCTACAACACCGGGCAACATCGCATCGACGAATACACTCCCGTCGAGGACAAGCGTCTCGGTGGCGGGCAGGCTGATGCCTACGGCCAGATGCTGGTGGAGGAGCTGAAGCCGTTCGTCGATCACCACTACCGGACGCTTCCCGGCATCCAGAACTGCGGCTTGGGAGGATCATCGCTGGGGGGACTGGTTTCGATGTACCTGGCGCTGCGCTACAGCTCGGTGTTCGGCAGGCTCGCCGCGATGTCTCCGTCGGTGTGGTGGCGGAATCGCGCCATCCTGAAAACCGTGGCTCAGATCCAGAGGAAGCCGGACCTGCGAATCTGGCTCGATATCGGCACCAAGGAAAGCCAGCGAGCGTTGCCCGATGCCCGCGCCTTGAAGGCAGCCTTGGTCAACAAAGGATGGAAGCTCGGCGAAGACCTTTGCTATACCGAGGTCGAAGGCGGCGGCCACGACGAGGGTGCCTGGTCGCTACGCGTAGCACCCATGCTGCGGTTTCTGTTTCCGCCGCGAAAATGAGATGGTGAAGTCGGTGATCATCCTGGTCATCGAACTGGTTTACCTCGTCCGGGGAAAGTACTAGAGGCAAGGCGAAACAAGTTGATGATGAACGTATGCATCGTCATCACGAGCGCCGGTTTGGAACGCGAGGGATAGGCTTCTTCAGGGCCCCGAGGAGCAGATCGCTCGCTGCCCTGGTGATAACAAGTCTGCTGGAAGCATCATCGGATCTGCGAACCCCACTTGGGAGGAATTATGACGCTCGACCGCTTCACGAAAGCAACTTTAGTTGTTATTGCAGTTCTACTGGGGATGATTGCCTTTCGCCCAATCGTCCACCCGGCGCCGGTGCAGGCACAAGCTGGCGAGACGTATCCCTTCTACATCGAACCGGGCTACACCATGCTGCGCAAGCCCGACGGGACCTCGCAAGTGTATGGCAAAGTCGCCGTCGACATGCGCACGGGAGACATCTGGGGATTCCCCACCACGGTGCAGGGCCCATACCCGATTGACAATGCCAAGACCGTCCCGCCCAAGTCCCATCCCATGTACCTGGGGAAATTCATGTTCAGCGAAGCGACAAAATAGACGCTGTCGAGGCGGGTGAGAAACGAGGTTCACCTGGCCAGTCAACCCAATCTGTCGCCGCTGCTGCGACAGATTGGGAGCAAACAACCAGGGCCGCGGGCCGTCAGTTACCGCACTTGGGTGGACCGCCGAGCGGGTTGTAATCGAACATGTTGTGCGGCTCCATGTCGAAGCCGGCCCAGTGAATCAGCGTAATACCCGTGCGGCCGCCGGAACCAATTTGATTGTCTGCGTCGGTGGGCTCGTGGTGCACCGAGGAGATGTACCACAGTACGATTCCGTCGCCGGTCCCGCCGATCGGTTGGCCGTTGAGGTAGTTCAGCAAATAGTTGTCCGGCGAATACCAGGTATATCGCCAGTTGTTAAAGCCCGAGCCGCTGCCATCTTCGCCCGGGTTATCGTTGGTCAGATATTCGTCGTGTTGCGTCCACATCTCCTGGTCCTGAGAACGCTGCGAAAACCTGCCTGTCCCGGTGCGATCGCCGGGCAGGAACTCATAGCCCATCAAATGTCCATAGTCATTGGTCTGAGTTGCACTCTGGATCATAACGCTGCTGAATTGCAACGGGTTCCAGTCCACGCTGGTCTCGGTGGGAATCGGCAGCTCGGAATCCGTAGCGGTATAACCCTGGGAATCCTCGACGTGAACGAACTCCAAGGCCTGGTTATCGGTCCGATTAAAGAGCTTGGTGCTCACCCGCCAGAATGGGTTGTGAACGTGAGGCTTGGATGTACCGCCGGGAAGGTTGTAGCCGGTGGCGCCAGCACGGAAGCTGATGCCGCCGTCCTCGTGGAAGGTGTATTGAATGACGTAGTCGTAGTTGAAGGCGTCGTAAACGGCCCAGACCACAACGTCGTGGATGCGCCTGCGCACGTGGTGACTGGGCTCCTTGCACAGCCATCCCAATCCCGCTTCGCGGCATTCCACCGCGACTTTGGGCACGCTATCGCGCACGTAGTGGGTGCCCACCTGGGTGCGCAGAAAAACAAGTGCGGCATTCTGCGAGGGCAGATCGGCAGCATCGATTTGGTCCATCCGGTTATTGCCGAACGACATGTCGTAGAACGTTGCACTGCGATCGTCGTAGGGAACAAACATGTCCGCCAGCCCCGCGTGCTTGATGATGTACTGCTTGGTGGAGAACTGTGCCGCCTGCACTCCAACATCGACCAGGCTGAGGCCCTTCATGCCGTCATTGCGCAGCCCGAACCGCCAATGAGAATCAGGGAAGTCGATGCGCAGGTAAAGGTTGTTTAGCAGGTAAATGCCACCATCAAAGGCGTCCTCTTCCGTTACCTGACAGCCATCGCCATTGATGATCACCCGATCGGCGGCTCGTGCGGGAGACACGCCGACGAAAAATGCCATCAAGGCCAGGCCAATGGCCGTGACTAATCGCGATCGTCGCATCCAAAACTGGCGAATCGCCCAGAAAAGTGCGGTAAGCGCCATGCCGGCAGACGTTAACGACAGTGTTGACGGCAGAGCCGACGACTCCGTTCGGAAAAATGAAACGGTAGCTGGAATTCTCATACCCGTATCCACCTCACTCCAATTGAGTGATGGCATACTAGTACAATTTTTTCTTTTGACAAGTAAATTCGTACAGCCTGCTCGGTAAGGGATGGCTCGTCTGGCGCCACAGACGCCGTCGAAGTATCCCTGAAGCGCGCGGAATATCGGAGATGGTTTAGCTCCAGCGGGTTGGGGCACACTCAGGATGACCGCGGGTAACTACCACGTGCTATACGCGGTGCCTTCGCTGGAGGTTTGATCGCTGCCGCTATGCACGTCGATAATCCCCGGCTCGGTCTGATCGGGAGACATGATGCTCTCGTCGGTGACCGGCACCCAGCTATCGCGTGAGTTGGTGAAGGGGTCCTTGGGGAGTTGCTTAAGATATTTGGCATCCACCAGGTCTTGCAAGGATTGCGGGGCCTTCTGCTTGTCGAGCGTGTACTGGTCGATCAGCGACCTCATGGTGTAGAGATCGTCGCGCAGCGCTGTCTCTTTGGCGTGCAGAATGGACGAGGAGTAATTCGGGATGGCGAGCGAGAGCAGGATGACGATGATGCTGATCACCACCATCAACTCGATCAGAGTAAAGCCGCGTTGTCGCCAGCGCCGGGTCATGACCGCATCCTGGGAAATTACCACGCCTTATACTTGGTGCCGTCCAAACCGGTGCCTTCGGATTTGGTGTACACGTCAAAAACGCTCTGCCCGCCCCAAGAATCCGAATCGGGATCATCCTGCATCGAGCGCAGACCCCATTCATCCTTGCCCGTCATGGGATCCACCGGGATATGCCGCAGGAAACGGATCTTCTTCCCATTGGAGTCCACGCCCTTCACCAGGGTGTCGAGATCCGGGGGATATCCCTGGCTGTCCAGCTTGGTCTGGAATGCGCCCCGGTCGGCCGCGTCCTTGTAGCGATCAATGGCATCGCGCATCTCCCACAGATCGCGGCGTAACTCGCGCTCTTTGTTGCGTTGCAGGGCGACACGCAACACGGGAGTGGCGACCGCGGTCAGGACCATCAGGATGGTCATGGCCACGATCAGCTCGACCAGCGTGAAACCGGCCCTGCGGGCCGAGCGGGGGGCCAAGGGCTGCGGCTGAGTTGGCCCAGACTCAGGCACATTGCTTCTCGCAGCAGCCAGAACGCAATTGGAAAGATTAAGTGGCACCGCTCTAAGTTTAGTCCTTCTCGGGACTGATTTCGCAATCAACCGGCTATGTTGCCCGCCCAACTACGCAAGCTTGCGACAATGGGCGCGTCGGGCTTGCTACCGGTTAGACGCTGTTGCTAATGAACGGTCACAATGGCCTGCGAGCCGCTGGCGGGAACGTTTTGCATGCTTGCGTTCTTCACCCCCGCCCGGTTGATGCTCAAAGTTGCCTGCCCGGGAGCCTTCGCCTGGAAGGTGATCGTAAACACCGCCCCGTCGCCGCTGACGCCGGCGCTGCCCGGGGGACGTGAGGCAGTGAGCTGCAGAATGCCAGCCATGCTGTCATCGCGGTTGACCAGCGCCACTGTCTGCCCGCCCTGCGCCAGCAGCGTCCCATTGGAGACGTTCAGTACTTGCAACACCCGTGGGTTGTAGAGAATCTGCACCGGGACCGAATACACATTCTGCGCGCCTGTCAGGTTCACGTTCACGGTGAAGGTGGAACCCACCGCCTGGTCCAGCATGGGCGGATCAAAGCTCACGATCGCACTGCCCGGAGGGGCCGCTGCCGTGGACGGCTGCGTGAGGGTGGCTGGAGTCGCGCCGGCCTGCGGCTGCGGTGCATTGCCTTGCGCCCCCTGCGGCTTGCCAGCCGGCCCCGGGGGCGGCGTGGCGCGCGGTTGCTGGTCCGGTGCCTGATTCATCCCGTGATGCAGGGATATGGTATTGGCGGTGCCAACGTCAATCGCCTTGACGTTGCTGTCGTTCAAATCCTGGGCGCGCACAATGTGCGGAATCAGGATGAAAATGATTTCGTTGTCGTTATCCTGTTTGGTCTCCTCGGAGAAGAGATATTTGAACAGCGGGATGGACGCCAACCCCGGAATCCCCGACAGCGACTTGGTCTGAGTGTTTTCAAGGATACCGCCCATGATGTTAACTTCGCCTTCCCGCAGGCGAATTTCCTGTTCGATCTTGCGTTGCCCGATCACCGGCTGCGAAATGCCGCCGATGTCCTGGTATCTGTCAATCGCCGAGATATCCATGGCGACTTTCAGGGTCACCTCGTCGAGCCCGTGCACACGCGGTGTAATGTCGACATTCACGCCAACGCCTATGTAGTTGAACTGGGGGTTGACCAGCGGGTTGATGCCGACTCCACCGATGCCGGGTT
>PLYW01000184.1 GCA_003151875.1 Acidobacteriaceae bacterium | reverse complement strand
TACTGGCTACTGATTCTGGAGGTCCCGTGGAACCGTTTCGTCATCATATTTTCGTCTGCACACAGGAAAAAGCTGAAGGAGTTCCCTGCTGCTCGGCGGCAGGCTCGTTCCGCGTTCTCGATGCCTTGCATCGCGAGCTCGGCCGCCAAGGATTGAGCGACGATGTCCAGGTTTCCAGTTGCGGCTGTCTGGGAATTTGCGACAGCGGACCGGTGATGATCGTTTATCCCGAAGGCACCTGGTATGCGAAGCTGGCCCCGAACGACGTGCCGGAGATCGTATCGTCGCACCTGAAGCAGGGACAAAAGGTCGAGCGTCTGGAGCGAATTCCCGACGCCGAGATGAAGAGCGAGATCCTCGATCATCGCAACAAGTACCTCGCCATGTTGAGGGGCAAGGATGCAGCCGGCGTGCTGCCAGATGACATCCACGACATGGTCCGCAGCTTTATGCCCAGCCGCGCCCTTCTGACGGCCTTGGAGCTCGACGTATTCACCGCCGTCGGCAAAGGCGGCACGGCGCAACAGATCGCTGCCAAGATTCAGGCTGCGGTGCGCGCCACCGAGATGCTGCTGAACGTACTGGTAAGTCTCAAGCTGCTGGAGAAGCAGGACGGGATTTATACGAATACGCCGGTGGCGGCGCGCTTCCTAATGGAGGGCTCTCCCGACAGCGCCCGCACCGCGCAATTGCATATGGCCAACATGTGGCGGCGCTGGTCCAAGCTCACGGAAGCTGTACGCACCGGCACCGCAGTTGAGTCGGCCCGCGACAATGGATGGGTCACTTCGTTCATCGCCGCCATGGACCACACCGCTCGCGGCCGGGCGCGCGCCGTGGCGCAGGCTGTCGAGTTGGACGGCGAGAAGCGCATGCTCGATCTCGGCGGAGGCTCGGGCGCCTACTCCATTGCGTTTGTCAAAACCGCGCCAGAACTGCATTCCGAGATCGTCGATCTGCCCGAAGTGCTGCCCATTACGCAGGAGCACATTCGCCAAGCCGGACTAAGCAACCGCATCAGCACTCGCCCCGGTGACATGCTGACGGTTCCACTGGCGCCGGCAAGTTACGACCTGATTCTGCTGTCCGCTATCTGCCACATGTTCTCGCCAGAAGAAAATCAGCAGCTACTAAATCGCGCCTACGCAGCGCTGGCGCCGCAAGGGCGGCTCGTCATTGCCGACTTTGTCCTCGATGCGGACAAGACCTCGCCTCGCTTTGCCACGCTGTTCGCGCTGAACATGCTGGTGGGCACTCGCGCTGGAGCCAGCTATAGCGAACCGGAGTACGCAGAGTGGATGAAGGGCGCCGGCTTCGCCAGCAGCAAAAGAGTTAGGATGCCAGGTCCTGTCAATCTGATGATTGCAGCGAAGTAGTTTTAGAGAGTTTCAAGTTTCAAGTTTCAAGTAACGGATTGCCTGAGAATTTGCGCAGATGGTACACTTTGCACACCTACCGGACTGAGCGGGGTTAGTTCAGCGGTAGAACGCGAGCTTCCCAAGCTCGATGTCACGGGTTCGATCCCCGTACCCCGCTCCAATTCAGCTAACCCGTCNNAGGCTAGGATCTCCGCATTAAGAGTCAGAACCGCAGCGTACCTGTTCACCAGCGCCGCCTTTCCGCTAAACTAGCAGTTTGTGCGCATTCTGACCCGCTACATTCTGAAGGAAGTGGGCTCGCACGCCTTGCTGGGCGTCGCGCTGTTCACCTTCATTATTTTCATGCGGGACCTGGGGCGGCTGCTGGAGCTGGTGGTCCGCAACAGCGCTCCCTTGCCCAGCGTGGCCCAGATTTTTCTTTACACGCTGCCAGCCACCTTCACACTGACCCTGCCCATGGGTGTGCTGGTAGGCATCCTCGTCGGCCTCAGCCGGCTGGCGGCCGACAGCGAAGTCACCGCCATTCGTGCCAGCGGCATGGGCGTGGGAATGTTTGTGCGCGCCATCGCGATTTTCGCCGTTGGCGCCTGGATGCTGGGCATGGTCAACAACATCTACGTGGCGCCCAAGTCGGCGGTGGCGCTGAATCGTTTGCAGGACAAGCTGAAATCGTCGCAAGCCTCCTTTGAAATTCAGCCGCACGTCTTCTACGAGGAGTTTAAGAACGTTGTCCTTTATGTGCAGGACGCGATTCCCTTCCGTGGCCGGTCGTTGTGGCAGGGAATCTTCCTGGCCGATGTCAGCGACCCTTCCTCTCCCAAAGTCACTCTGGCCAAGCGCGGCGCGCTGTTGAGCGACTCGCCCGACAAGTTACGCCTGCATCTGGAAGACGGCACCCAGCAGGAGAACATACCGAAGGCCAGGGACCAGTACTCCATCTCGACGTTTGACACCACCGAGATCCCGATCCAGCTGCCCAGCAACGCCGAGCATGCGCGCGATTTGCTTCCGGTCGCCGAATTGGGACTGCAAGCCCTGTTGCGCAACGCCGCCCGTGAACGCCGGGCCGCCGCGCCGCTGGCAACTACCGATCCCGGGACCTGGAATTACGACCTGAGCAAAGCGCGCTACTANNATCTTGCTGGTGTTCGTGTATTACTTCTTCTCGCTGACCGGCGTCTCCATGGCACGCCAGGGGAAGATGCCCCCGTGGGAAGGCGTGTGGATGGCCAACATTTTCTTCTTCCTGTGCGGACTGGTGCTGTTATGGCGCGTGGACCGAATGCCGATTGAGATCGGCAACTTGAGCCCGCAGTGGAAAGCGATGTGGGAGAAGCTGCAAGAATTTTGGACGCGCCGGGGCCATCTTCCCAGCAGCGCGCGTGCCCGGCAAGATTCGCCTCACCGCAAGCGCTTCAGCGCCAGGTTCCCGCTCATTCTGGACGACATGATCCTGCGCGACTTTGCCCTGTATCTGGGCATGGTGCTGGCAACGTTCCTGATTTTGGCGCTGGCCTTCACCTTCTTCGAACTATTGACCGACATCGTCCGCAACAAAGTGCCCGTGATCATGCTGATGGAGTACCTGCTGAACCTGAGCCCGTCTCTGCTTTACATAATGGCGCCCATCGCGGTGCTGCTGGCCGTGCTCATCACCTTCGGGTTGCTGGAGAAATCCAGCGAGCTGACAGCCATGAAGGCCACTGGCATCAGCATCTATCGCGCCGCGCTGCCGGTGATTGTGGTGTGCGCTATCTTTGCCGCGGCCATGTTCGTCTTCGATCAGCTCTACATCCCGCGCACCAACCGGGAACAGGAAATCCTGCGCAACCAGATCAAGGGCAAACCGCCGCAAACCTACTTGCAGGCTGACCGCAAGTGGATTTTCGGACAGAACAACGACATCTTCTACTACCAGGTCTTCGATCCCGACACCAACCAGCTCGGCGGGGTCTCCATCTTCGAGTTTGACCCCAATACCTTCCAGCTCACGCGCCGTATCTACGCCGCCCATGCCCATTGGGACGAGGGGCTGAACAAGTGGATCTTCGCGCAAGGCTGGGTCCGAAATCTGTCGGGCACTTCCATCCAGGATTATCGGGCCTTCGATGTGGCCACCTTCAATGAACTGCACGAGGACCCAAGCTACTTCAAGAAGGAAGTCAAGCAGTCCGCGGAAATGAATTATCAAGAGCTGCAGCGCTACATCGGAGACCTGGAGCAGAGTGGTTTTACCACCGTGCGGCTGAAGGTGCAGTTGCAGAAGAAGCTGGCGTTTCCGCTGATCACTCTGGTGATGGCCGTGCTGGCGGTCCCCTTCGCCGCCTCCGGCCGCAAGGGCGGAGCGCTGGGCAGTNNTGCTGGCGGCCTGGGCGCCCGACTTCATTTTTGCTCTTGCCGGAGGTTACTTTCTGTTGCGGGTGCCGACGTAGTCGTGACGCAGCAGTGTGGAGTTGTCCTAACGAGTATCCCATGGGCTGCGGCCAATCCAATGGCGATGACAAACTCCCCCGGCTGTCATCCTGAGCGACGAGCGCAGCGAGGAGTCGAAGGACCCCTATACTGCCCACTCTCCTTGGCCTCGCATGATTTTCGACAGAGCGAAGCGAGGAATCTAGTTTTGTTTATGACTTGAACGACGGCTGGGGGAAACAGCAGATCCCTCAAGGCCGTTCGTGATGACAACTCAATAGAACGAAATTCCAGCCACCATCATCTAATTTCTGTCCACTCATGTTCAAGAACCTTAGCCCGCTGTTCCCCTATCTGCGCAAGTACCGGTTGACCTTCTGGATCGGCGCTCTGTGCGTGTTGTGCAACAACGGGGTCTGGATTCTCTTTCCACTGGTCATCCGCCGCGCCATTGACGACCTAAACCTGGGAGTCACACGCCACAAGCTGCTCACGTACTCGGCGCTGCTGCTGGCGGTCGCCGGCACCAAAGCCATCTTCCAATTTCTTACCCGCTGGATCCTGATCGGGGTCTCGCGCGAAATTGAATTCGATCTGCGCAACGATCTGTTCACCCATCTGGAGCGGCTGTCTTACAGTTTTTATCAGCGCACGCGCACCGGCGACATCATGGCCCGGGCGACCAACGATCTGAATGCGGTGCGCATGCTGGCGGGGCCCGGCATCATGTACAGCGCCAACACCGTGGTGTTCACCGCCGGCGCGCTGGTGTTCATGCTGAGCATCAGCCCCCGGCTTACCCTGTTCGCCTTCCTGCCATTGCCCGTGGTCAGCATCGTGGTGCAATACTTCGGCCGCAAGATTCACGAGCGCTTCGAGCGCATCCAGGCCATGTTCTCCAACATTTCGGCCAAGGCGCAGGAGAACTTTTCCGGAGCGCGGCTGATTCGCGCTTATGTGCAGGAGCAAGCGGAGATCGAGAGCTTCGAGCGCGAGAACACCGAATACATCGCGCGCAGTCTCAAGTTAGTGCGCCTGATGGGCATGCTGTGGCCGACGTTGGAGACCCTGCTCGGCATCGCCATCGTGATCGTGCTGTGGATCGGCGGCCGCGAGGTCCTGCTGCATCGCATTTCCGTCGGCAGCTTCGTGGCCTTCAACACCTACATGGTGCAGCTCACCTGGCCCATCATTTCCCTGGGCTGGGTCATTAACATCTTTCAGCGCGGCACCGCATCCATGGGCCGCATCCAGAACCTACTCGCCGACCAGCCCGAGGTCACCGACGCCGCCGTGCCCGCCACTGGCGCTCCCACCGAAGTTGGCGGCGAGATCGAGTTCCGCAATCTGAGCTTTCACTACGGTCACACGTTGATTGCCGCCGAGCGCGGCATGGGTCAAGTGCACGGCGACGAGGCAGTGCTGAAAAACATCAACCTGCGCGTGCCCGCAGGCACCAGCCTGGCGATTGTCGGCCCCACCGGATCGGGCAAGTCCACGCTGGTGTCGCTGATTCCGCGCATTTACGATGCGCCTGAAGGCGCGGTGCTGATCGACAGGCGACCCATTCGCGAGTTCCCGCTCGCGGTGTTGCGCAAGAACATCGGCTTTGTCCCGCAGGAGACATTCCTGTTCAGCGATACCATTCGCGAGAATATCGCTTTCGGGGCCGAGCAGGCCACCGATGCAGAGATTCGCCGTGCCGCCGAGGCCGCCAACATCGCTGATGAGATCGAGGGTTTTCCCGATGGCTACAACACCCTGGTCGGGGAGCGCGGCCTCACACTCTCCGGCGGCCAGAAACAACGTACGGCCATTGCGCGAGCGTTGATCCGCAGTCCGCGCATCCTGGTGCTCGACGACGCCCTCGCCAGTGTGGACACCCAAACCGAGGATCGCATCCTGAACCATCTGCGCGAGATCATGCAGGGGCGCACCACCATCTTCATCTCGCACCGGGTTTCGACGGTGCGCAACGCCGATCGCATCGCCGTGCTGCACGACGGCCAGATCGTGGAATACGGCACCCACGAAGAGCTGATTGAACGCAACGGCTACTACACCGGGCTGTACAACAAGCAACTATTGGAAGAAGAGCTGGAAACGGAAACGGTGTAGGGCAGCCCCAAATCTCGTCGCAGCTATAGGGGTCCTTCGACTTCGCACGAGTCCGCCAGAGCGGACTCGTGCTCCGCTCAGGATGACAACCGGAAATGTTTACCTTAGCTTCTGCAGCGCCGCTCTGAGAGCATCAATCGCCAACTGCGCGGCATGACCCGATGCAGGTGGCACTCCTCCAACTGCATCCACGATGTCTGCCTTGCCGATTGCACGCGCCTCTTGCCGGGACCTTCCCTTTGCCAACTCCGTCATCGCGGAGGCACATGCCATGGCGGGCACGCAGCCTTTGACGCGAAAGCGAATCTCGCCAATCCGTTCCGCGTCCATCCTGATCGCAAGCTCCAGAATGTCGCCACAAGCTGGATTCTCGATGCGCACCTGCGCATCGGCGTCGGGCAACTCTCCCGAGTTGCGGGGTCGCTCGAAGTGATCGAGAAGCTGGGGAGAATACATGGGCGCAAAACCCTCGCCAGTAGCTTACCGCGCCGGGCGTTGCCGGTCATTGGCCCGCCCTCCGTATAATCGAACAGCCTTGAACATCAACCACACTCCGCAGCGCGTGGTCTCGCTCCAGCCCAGCGCGACGGTCACGCTGCGCGATCTGGGCCTGCTCGATCGCCTGGTGGCTTGCACCAAATACTGCGCCGATGTCTGCCCCGAAGTGGCGGACGGCTCGCGCCTGATTGTCTCCGATTCCTGGAGTGCGCAGACGGAACAGATTCTCGCAGCCCGTCCCGACCTCGTGCTGGCGTCGGTGCCCTACCAACTTGAAGCCGTGGCCGCCATCCTGAAAGCGGGTGTGCGATTTCTTGGGCTGGCGCCGCGCAGGCTCGCCGACATCTACACTGACATGGCGGCGATTGCAGGCGTGATGGGCGCATGGGAAAGTGGACAAGCCGTGATCGCTGCCATGCAAAATCAAATCGAGGCGGTCCGCGAGCGTGCCGCTTCTGCATCCAAGCCTAAGGTCTTTTGCGAGGAGTGGGGCAAGCCGATCATCGCGTCGCAGCCGTGGGTAGCCGAACTGGTGGAAGCTGCGGGAGGTGAGTTCATGGCCGCGCCCGGCAAAACAATTGCGCCGGCGGACGTCGCATCGACGCAGCCGGATGTCATTGTGGCTGCCTGGTGCGGCGCAGGGGATCGCGTCCCGCTGGAGAAGATCGTAGAGCAGCGCGGCTGGGAAGATTTGCCGGCGGTGCGCCAACAGCGCGTGTTCTGCATCAGCGATGAACTGCTGAACACGCCGGCGACGAGCTTGCTGGGCGGACTGCGCGCCCTGGCTTGGGTCCTGCATCCGGAGCTATTTCCACGGCCCGCCGGGATTCGCCAGCTTCACGGCGTGTGATATGAATGGAGAGCCATGGAGACGAACTATCAGCGCCTCGCCGACGAACTCACTGTGTTGGCCGACGCGGCCGGCAGCGTCGAAGACCTGATGAGCGTCTTCGTGGGCCGGCTGCAGGAGCGGCTGCGCCACTTCGATTGGGTCGGCTTCTACATGATCGAGAAGGCGCGACCGGGCGAAGATCCCGTACTGGTGCTGGGTCCCTATGTCGGCGCAGACACGCCGCACAAGCGCATCCCGCTCAATCAGGGCATCTGTGGAGCGGCAGCCTCGTCGGGACAAACCTTGGTGGTGGACGACGTTCGGGCCGATCCGCGTTACCTGGCGTGCTCCATCGAAACTCGCTCCGAGATTGTCGTGCCTGTAATGGTCAAGGGCAAAGTGGTGGGCGAACTCGACATTGACAGCCACACACCGGCTGCCTTTCGCGATGAAGACCGCAGGCTGGTCGAACACTGCGCCGAGCTGGTCGGCAGCTACCTGGAGAGGATTTCGTGATCGTCGGGCAAGGAGCGCTAGAGCGGTTCCACAATACATGGGTTCGGTTTGTACCGGTAGTGCGGCGCTTCAGCGCCGCGTTCGACGCGGCCAAACCCCCGCTAAAGCCGCCGAGGTCGACGACCTCAGCGGCTTTAGCGAGTTTTATTCCGGCCCTATACGCGAGCCTGAAGGCCCGCACTACCCGTCCGGGCAGCTACAGTAACCTTAGAAACGCTTTCGCAGCGAGGCTCGCGCCTTGATCAAGCAGGTGGTTGCCGCCTTATTCGTGCGCGGAGAGGAAATCCTGTGCTGCCAGCGGACGGAATATCAGGCGCTGCCGCTCAAGTGGGAATTTCCCGGCGGCAAGATTGAGGCTGGCGAAGAGCCTCCCGAGGCGTTGCAGCGCGAGCTCGAGGAAGAGCTGGGTGTCCACGCGGAGATCGGCCGCAAGGTTGCGCAACTACAGCACACCTACCTGAACGGCAACGCGGTGGAGCTGCATTTCTTTACGGTCGAACATTACGAAGATGAGTTGCAGAACCGCATCTTCCGCGAGATCCGCTGGGTCCGCCGGCGCGACTTGCCGGCGCTCGACTTCCTCGATGCCGACCGCACGCTGGTGCAACAGCTCGCCGCGGGCAAGCTGCTCTAGCTTCCGCCGCGGCCGGTGACGAACCAGGCGATGGTCAGCCCGATCATGATGATGGTCGTGGCCCACGCGATCAGATTGAACCAAGTGCCGTTGACGTGCTTGCCCATGAGCTCGCTCTTGTTCACCAGCAACAGCATGAAGATGAGCACGAACGGCAGCACCACGCCGTTCACCACCTGCGACAGAATGCTGATCTTCACCAGCGGGATGTTGGGCAGCAGAATAACTCCGCCACCGGCGATAAGCAGCAGCGTGTACAGCCAGTAGAAAACCTTGGCTTCGCCGAATTTATGTCCTACACCGGACTCGAAGCCCAGTCCTTCGCACACCGTGTAAGCCGTTGAGATCGGCAAAATGGAAGCGGCGAAGAGCGAAGCATTGAACAGCCCCGCGGCAAACAGAATGTAAGCGTACTCACCCACCAATGGGCGCAGTGCCTGCGCCGCATCGGCGGCATCGCGGATCTGCCGCACGCCGTGGGCATAGAGCGTAGCGGCACACGCCACCACAATGAACCAGGCGACCAGATCGGTGAAGATGCATCCCAGGATCACGTCCCAGCGCGAGGCGCGATACTCGCGCGGCGTGATTCCCTTCTCGACGATCGACGACTGCAAGTAAAACTGCATCCACGGAGCGATCGTGGTCCCCACCACCGCAATGACCATGTAAATGTAAGTGGACTGGTGAAAAGCCCCGGCCAGCGGTGGTTTGAAGGTGGCCTTGAACGCCTCCCTCCAACTCGGACCCGCCAACACGCCGGCAATGATGTAGGCAAAGTAGAAAAACGACGCCGCCAGGAACACTTTTTCTACGGTCTTGTAGGTGCCCTTGACCACCAGCAACCACACCACGAGTGCGGCCACCGGCACACTCACGTAGCGCGAGATGTGGAACAGCTCCAGGCTACTGGCGATTCCGGCGAATTCCGCGACCACGTTGCCGAAGTTGGTGATGACCAGCCCCAGCATCATGAAAAACGTAATCCGCAGGCCATATTCTTCGCGGATGAGATCGCTTAGCCCTTTGCCGGTGGCCGCGCCCATGCGCGCCGACATCTCCTGCACCACGACCAGCGCGACCGTCATGGGGACCATGACCCAGAGCAGAAGGTACCCGAACTGCGCTCCGGCGGCGGAGTAGGTATAAATACCGCCGGCGTCATTGTCCACGTTCGCGGTGATGAACCCCGGACCGATGACGGCCAGGAACATCAGCAGGCGGATTCTCCAGATCTTGAGCCGTCGCTTTTCAGACATGACACTGGGAGTTGCGGTGAGATGCTAAAGACCTCCCAGAATACAGTAGCCAGTAGTCAGT
>PLYW01000082.1 GCA_003151875.1 Acidobacteriaceae bacterium | reverse complement strand
GTGTAGCGGTTGGTGGTCAGGTTCCACGAGGTGCGCCGGGCAAAGAAGTTGTGCATGAGAGGAAGGATTATACAGAAGCGGGAGACAGGGCCGCTCCCCAGAAAACGCCGCTCGTTTTGAACTTCGCTATAATCCACACCGCAGTTAGTTAACGGAGGATAAGCGATGAAGAAACTACTGTTTGTGGGCCTGGCGATTCTATTGCTGATGCCGGTAGTGGCCTCAGCGCAGAGCGCCTTCGATGGAACTTGGAAGATCGATCTGAAGAAAGCCGAATTTCCCAAGAAGCCTGACGTTTACCTGCTGCAGAATGGCATGTACCAATGCGAGACCTGTGTCCCGGCAATCGACGTCAAGGCCGATGGACAGGACCAGAAAATTACCGGACACCCGTATTTCGACAGCATTGCGATCAAAGTCGTAAACGATCACGAGATCGAAGAGACCGACAAGAAGAACGGAAAGACGGTCGCGACTTCAAGTGCGACGGTGTCGTCGGACGGCAACACTCTGACGTTCACCTTCAACGACAGCAGTAACACCAACGCCGAGCCGGTCACCGGCAAGGGCGAGGAGATCCGAGTCGCTAAGGGCCCTGTTGGATCGCACGCCATATCGGGCTCCTGGCGGACCACCAAGTTGGAGAACATGTCTGACAATGGTCTGATGTGGACCTACAAGGTCAGTGGCGACGAGTTGAGCATGACCACGCCGACAGGTCAGTCCTACACGGCGAAACTGAACGGTGCGCAGGCGCCCATGAAAGGCGATCCGGGCACCACGAGCGTCTCGCTAAAGATGATGGGCAAGAGCACACTGGAGGAGACCGACTATCGCGACGGCAAAGCCATCAGCGTGGCAAAAATTGTAGTCGCCGCCGATGGCAAGACGTTGAAGCTTATGGTGGACGACAAACTGCGCGGGACCAAGAGCGAATTTACCGCAATGAAACAGTAACGCCCTTCCGCCAGCGACCCACCCTCTCCGATGGGGCGGGTGGGTCCGCCCGGACGTCCAGGGCTTCTTTTCTCGATGGTCACTTCAGTTGCGACTGGAGGCGTCGGACCGCGGCGTCATATTCATCCTGCGTCACTCTGGCAGTGCTTGGTCCATACAGAATTGCTGTGTTCAGCTTGAAATGGGTGCTCAGGTATTCGAAAAGAGGACGGTTAATAGACTTGCTTTCCCACCATGGCGTGCCTACCACGACGGCACCCGAGAACTGCGTTACGCCTCCCAGATCGGCATCCTGCAGACTGCAAAGGTTCAACTGGATATTCTGAAGGTTCGCTCCGCTGAGATCCACTCCTCGCCAGTCGCCGCGATAGAAATAAGTATCAGACAGATCAATATGGACTCCAGATGGGCGTGGTGTTTTGAAAACGCCGCCAATCTCGGACGCAATGACAGGTACCACGGTCAACACGTAATTCCAGGTTGCGAGTTCATCTTTGCTCAGACGGCTTAAGTCATTAACCTGTTTTTTGGGATCCGCGACTTTGATAAGGAGCGGATTGAACCGGGCGCGCAATGCGCGATCGAGCCCGATTACCCTATCCACGTTGGTCCACGTTACTGGCGCGAGCGCCGTGCCAAAAAGTGCTGTGAAAAAGGAGGGATCAGAGGTGTTGGCCAGCAGGTTCGCCGCGGCGTCCCTGGCCTGGTCGCCATACTTCGCGGAGCGCAGAAACGGCTGAAGCGCGACCACGCCCGGCGAAAGTGCGCCCGATGCTGAAATGGTTTTCACCGCGTCCTGCCACTGTGCATCCATGGCTTCCTCGCGTTTGTCGTGCTCGGAGCGCAGGAATTGCCAGTTTTGGGCGATCAGCGTCGCCGCAAGAATGATGATTGTGATCAGGGGCGTCAAAAGCGCAACGTAGTCCCGCACCCGTTCGGGACCATTACCCTGCGCCCTTTCCATCTCGGCCGCGAGTTTCAGCGCTCCCGTGGCTTTTTCAACGGCAGCCGCCAGATCTGTGACGCTCGAACCTTTCTCCGCCTTTTCCAGTAGGCAAGATGCCGCCGAGCGCACCTGTCTTATCTGGTCGGAGATTGGGTCGGGATCAGGAACGGAAGTGCCACCCTCCGCAGCGGGTGGCACTGGGTTTTCCGTATTCATAAGTAAGAGGAATACCTTCTTGTCTCAGCGCTCCACAACCGTGTGCAGGCATCAAAGACCTGAGAGGTTAGCCGAAAACCGAGATCCGTCGGCTGTTTGCTCTACTGGGTTATCGTCTTCACGGCGTCGCCCACCTTAAAGCCGGAACCAGAAACCGGCGTACCCACGGCGGAGATCTCATCCACATCGGTCAGACGAATCACGCCCACGGGAGAAGTCATGCGACGAATTACCGCACCGGTGGAAGGGTCCTTAATCTCTTTCGTCACCCGCTGTACGGTGAGCTGATCGCCAACTTTCAGCCCCGACTTCGTCCCGATATTGAGGATTACCTGGCCTCCGTCCACCGCCGCGACCAAACCCTCCACCGTAACCGTGCGGGCCTCCAGCTTGGAATTGTCGGCCACCAACTCAGTGGTCATCTGGGTGACCGCCGCGTTGACCGCTTCGCCGATGATAGTTTGCTGGAAGTCGCTGCTGCCGAAGTCCACGGCGCCGCCACCCCAACCATGCCAATTGCCGCCGCCGCCCAGCAGAGAGGTGCTTTCGCGGGAGGACTCACCCTTGCCGGTGGCCACGCCCATGATTTCCGCCGTGTCGATGTTCACCAGCCGCGCGTCCACAACCACAACGGCCTTGCTCTTCTTGTGAGAGAAACCGCCGATGCCATATCCGCCCCAGCCGCCCCCGCCACCGCCGACCTTCGTATCCTTGTTGTCGTTTCCGAATTGGGTAATGCTGCCGACGACAATCGCATCCACGCCCAGGATTTTGCCGATCTTCGCTGCCGATTGCGAATTGGCGCGATCGCTATTGGAGAAGTTCTGCTCGCCCAGGATCTTGTCCATGGCCTTGCGTTCGATTATGGAGTAGGTACCATCCTTAACCAAGTCTCTCACCAGCAGGTCCGCGATACCCTTTCCGACGTCCACATTGGTGCCGAAGACCGCGGCCGAGCTGCTCTGGACCGTCGCGTAATCGAAATCGAAGATAGCGATCCGCTTTTTACGGGTGTGCAGCGCTTGCGAGTCGGCGGTCTGCGCGATAGCTCCCGTCACAAGAAATGTCGCTACAACCAGTATCACCAAGAAGATTCGTTTCATGACCAGTCTCCCTGCACTGAAGTAACCTCCTTCGTGGCGACACAGATTATGTGCCCTAATCGATAGTGGCCGGGCGCAATTGTGTGTGGCGCAGTTAGCTAAACCTTGGTTTGCTCCGGAGGGTCCGTGCGGCGAGATTCTACCACTAAAGCGACGGTTTCCAACCTGAAATCAAGCCAGCGTTGGAGATACTTCCCGATTCCGGATGATTGGGGGTCAGTTTGAACTGCATCCCAGAGAGGATTCGCTGCCGGGGAATTGTGCGCGAAACTTACCCTCAACTTCCCGTGATTCTTTGGGGACCTGCAGCTTACGCGTTGACCCGCTCCAGTTCGTCGGCATCCACTTCCACAGCCACACTGCGCATGATTAGCTCCAGGGTAAGCACAACCCGTAAGTCGTTTTTCTTGCGGGTCAAGACACCCACCATACCGGCCAGTGATCCCGACTTAATGCGGGCNNTTTCGCCCACAACCAGGTAAGGGTGAGGCGCAAATCGGCGGAGGCGAAGCCCCGAACGCAACGCCTCGATCTCGAAGTCCGGTAAAGCCTGCGGTTCGCGTCCGGGACCAACAATCAGGAGGACGCCGGGTACTGACATCACCTGGGTCGTGCCACCTCGTGCAACGCGCGCGAAGACATAGCCGGGAAAAAGCGGTTGCTCCACATTGACCCTGCAGCCGTTCCTCCAGCGGTGCATCTCCGTGTAAAGAGGCAGGAACGACTCTATCGCCCGGAACTCGAAGTGCTTGGCCACCGCCTTTTCGTGACGGGGAGTCGTGTACACGGCAAACCACTTTGGCGACTCCATAGCCGAGGAGACCAATTCCCCCGACGGAGACATACCTGCACCCAGATCTCCTGGTATGTGTTGTTCATTGACCACGTACATAGCTTCGTTGTCCTGACTTCGTGAGGTGAATCCACTTGGCCCTGCGTATCCCACTCCAAGCATGGAACCGAAAAGGCCCGCCACCCTGTAGCGCTGCCCCAAAATGCAGGTCCACAGCCACTCCACTCCCCCTACGAGAGGCAGGGCTCCCTGTAGGAGTGAAACAGTGAGCGGCTACTTACATTCTGCTGCGATTGGTTGGTCGCTAGGTTAGGACAAGCGTTCTGCCGGGGTCAAGCAAAAAAACACGAATCCTGCGAGTCGGTTGCCAGCATGGCAACCGTCTTTGCTGCATCAAGTTACATCGCAATAGTTTGCGCGACGTGTCAATGGAAATCCGCTCAATGCAAGTGCTTACACGCACCTGGTCATAGGAATCACTTTGGTCGAGGAATCAAAGTCGCGGAGGCCCACCAGGCGCGGCAATGGCTTGCGGCTATGGCGGCGCCACGCCGAACTCATCAAGGCTTGTTTGGATCTTGGCTCATTCCCATCGGTACCAGAATCTTCCTCGTAATCGTCGGCCAATACTCCTTCAGCAGGTTCACCCCCGCGGAAACACCCATGGCGATACCATAGTTTTGAAACGTGTAGCCCACGGTCCTTTGAGCGTCCGGCATATATGTGTTTGCCAACCCTGCTGCCGCCAATGGCGCTACAACCCCAGGCAGGTTGAACCCTTCTCCGCCGTCATCTTTCCGAACGATCACAAGCCGCCGAAGCGCGTATTTGAAGCTCTGCTCCAAGCTTCCATCTCCCATCACGAAATAGCGTGGATCATCGTGCATTATGGAGGACAGAAAGTAAGTGCCAATCAGATTCGTGCTGGCGCCGGTCGCCATGGAAGCGCCGAATCGCTGGCCAAAGGCGCTGGCGCCTTGACCATAGCCGGCGGGACTATCTGCCGCTTGTCCGACGCCCGCGGCTAACCCTGACCCGAGAAACGCCGCGGGAGAAACGCTGTTGGCGATAGCCAGTTTGAACTTTTCGCCGGAGGTCAACCGTTTGCCGTTGTTGGCGAGGTCAGGGAAGAAGAAGGACCGATTCTTGAGCACTTTAGTGTTTCCCATCTGCTCGTTCTTCCCAGCCGTCTGGGCCGACACTTGCGATTGGGTGGTCGAGGACGGTGGAGGCGAATTCGCTTCTGAAGTTTGTGCCCACACGGAGACCTGTGTCGTCAGCGAGGCGACGATCATGACGAGTGCGCCGATGGCGAACCGAATCATCGTGATATGCGCCCTTGAAACTCGTCCGCTGCAGCGGTTCCTAATAGTCATTTTGGGTGTCTCTCCATGCGTTTCTTTCGCGGTCGTCCATTGCCTATGCAACGGTGTTCTACCCGGAATCCGACGAGCCAGAGGTTGCACCACACTTTGCGCTCTTTCTTGACATAGACAAATCTGAGCTCCCGCTTCTTACTAAGCGGAAAAACTACCGCTGCTCCGCTCTGCCGTGGATTTATGGGCCGAATCGTCCTTGGAGTCTACCCTACTGCTGCCTTTTCGTAGGTATTGAAACCTTAACATCAGTAGGTGCAAAAGTACGAACCCCGCCCACTAATGACGGGGTCCGTTAGCGTTTGAACGCGGCTCTGTCTTCTGGCCGCTTTGCCGTGGCGTTGGCACAACTCAGTGTTGCATGTCGTTCATGGCCCCGCCGCTGCCGCCCTTTTGCGCCAGCATCTTCACCTTGTCGACATGAAGCGCGCCACTGTCGGTCATTTTGCCTGTTACTTCCACATGATGGCCTTCATGTCCGGCAAGCGCATCGGGATTGTCGATGCTGACGACCTTCATGTCCTTGTCGGTCACCAACACCGGCTTCTCGCCGGCTGCGATGCACTTCTTGGCGCACGCCGCATGTTCTGCATTCGCGCCTTTTGCGCCGCACTTGGAATCGCTGACCCAGCCGCTCCAGCTCATGTCCTTCGCTACTGCCAGCACGGTCATGCTGCACAGATAGAGCCCGATTACTAACAACACTTTCTTCTTCATTGTCGAATCTCCTCTTGAATTGCGGCCAGGCGGCCGAAACGTTTATAAGCGGGGAAAAACCAGCCCATGCCAGGCCGACTGCAGAGCAGCTTTTCATGAACAGCAACCCCAGTGCATTCCTGCTGGTACCTTCACCCTTAACCGAGGTACGAGGCAGGAGTCCCCACAGATTTCACTGTGACAAGTTTATTCCACAAACAGGTTTTGCGCGAAAAAACGTTACTGAACGGGACAGAAGTCAATACCGCCGGTCAGGGGTGGCGGCGGCCCGAAGCACCCTCGTAGGGGGATTACTATTTCTGATGGGTATTTTCAGCTAGCGTGGGGCGGTCTTGGCGTCAGGTTTGGTCTGCGGCTCGACCAGTACGACCTCACCGGGTTTAACGTACCCCAGTTGTTCCCGCGCTTCTTTCTCGATGGCGTCGGGATCTTCCCGCTGCAGGCTATCGACCCGGTGCTGCAGTTGCTCGTTCTTCATCTTCTCATCGTCAATCTGCTGTTGCAGCCGGACAGCTTCCGCTCGCTTGTCCTCATACACCTTCATGCCATTGGCGCCAAAGATCACCTTATAAGCAATGAAAATGGCGAGCACGCCAATGCATAGCGTCGCCAATATGCGGCGCATACGGTAGAACCAACCTCCGGCAATACGAACGGTCAGCACCATGGTCACGGCTCCAAGAGGCCCTCGCCTCCCGGCAAGTCTCGCTTGAGACGACTCCTATTTTCAGTGGACTTCCGCATGACCTCCCGCGTCAAGCGAAACTCTGGCGAAAGAATAGGAGGAGTTAACTTTGTCAAATGGATGCCGTAATTGTCGATGCTGAGAGGCTGCTGGAGGGGTTTGCGCTCCCTGCCGTGGTACAGTCTGAACCAAAAATACTTACGTTGGAGTGGTGGATGACGACTGCACGCATTGTGCTCACTACGATCGGAAAGCAGCAAGACGCCGAGAAGCTCGCCTTGCAGTTGGTCGAGCGCAGATTGGCGGCCTGTGTCAACATCGTCGGGCCGATCCGTTCGGTGTACCGCTGGAAGCAAAAAATCTCGAACGAACCAGAGTACCTACTGGTGATCAAGACGACCGCTGAACTGGCTGCGCAATTGCACTCGGCCTTCAAGCAACTGCACCCTTACGAGTTGCCCGAATGCGTCGAGCTGGCGGTACAGGGCGGCAGCGACGATTACCTGGCCTGGCTGGCGGGAGAAGTTAGCGGTTGATTATTTTTTCACCACAGAGACACAGAGGGCACAGAGAAGAACAAACAATAATAAAATCCCGTGGTCTACCTGTCCTCAGTCGTAAATCATTTCTGTATCGACGCCTGCCCTGAGCGAAGCCGAAGGGTGCTGACAAGATTTTTTCTCCGTGTCTCTATGCGGAAGCCTACCCTGAGCGTAGCCGAAGGGTGGTTCAATCTCACTGCTTCTCGCTGGTCGTCGTCCCCGCTGGGAACACGGTGTGGCAAGGTGCGGGCATCGGGACCCGGCCTTTGGCCGCCCTCCACAAGATGGCATTGAGAACGTGGGTATCCGCGGCATCGGCAACCGAGAAGTTAAGCCTGGCTGATTGCTTGGCGCCGGGAGCATCCGGTCGATTGGCTTGATAGATCATGCCGTTGTCACGATTGCGATAGTCCGCCTTGAACGCCGGCTGCTCCCCCGCTCCAGTGAACAAGGGCGCCATGACCGCGGCATACGCATCGTTGTTGTTCATCGGTGGAAGTCCCAACAGAGCCTCCATAGTGTGGATCAGGTTGACCGTGGTGTAGAAGTGACGGTCCACCGAAGGATGCTGTGGAGAACCGGGTGAATACTTGCTGATCACCAGCGCGATGCTGCGATGTGCATCGACGTGATCGGCGCCGTCCTGAGCGTCATCCTCGAGGATGAAGATGGCCGTGTCAGCCCAATAGGGGCTGCTGGAAACGGCTTCCACCACGCGNNCACCCATCGCAGTTTGGCGAGCGTGGACGAAAGCTGCGAACCCACGCAGAAACTCGTCAGCGCGGAATTGGTCGGGGTAATCTACATTGAAGTCCGCAAAGTCTGGATCGAAGTGGCCGCGCAACTCCGGCTTGTTCGCGGCGTCGTGGGCGATCAGCGGAATCTTGTATTGGTACGGGCTCTTGCCTCCGCCCAGCTTCTCGGGCAGATCTTCGCCCGGCATAACTGCCTTGCGCGCGCATTCCGGCGGATGTCCGGAGATGGCGCCGGTCGCAGCCGGGCTGTTCTGCGCAGTATCTTCGCACCACCAGGTGTTCACAAACTCGCCGTAGTGACGATAAGTCAGGTTGTGCCGCGCCAGATTGCCCCACAAGTAACCCGTTCCCGGCTCGTTGACATCGGGGATTCCGATGGTCATGGGGTTCGCATCGCCGACGTAGCCCTCATAGTCGTAACCCCGTTCTTTGCTGCGATAGTTAATCTCCCAGGTCTTCTCCGTGTAATCGCTGGTAATGGCTGCCGTGGACCACACGTGTCCATCGCCGGAGACCTCGCCGCTATCGTAGAAGTTGTCGAGAATTCCGAACTGCCGCGCCAGTTTGTGCTGGTTCGGGGTGATGTCTTCCCCATACATGACCAGCGAGCGATCGCCATTCCCTTCTGGGATGTCGCCAAAAATCTGATCGTAGGTGCGGTTTTCCTTAATGATGTAAATCACATGCTGGATTGGGTTTTTGCCGCGCTGAAAGCTAATCTCTCCGGTGCGGCCTTCCATCTGATTGCTGCGGACGACATCTTGGGTGAGTCTGTGGCGGTTACCTTCCGCTTCAACCAGTGACACGCGGGCGATCGAGCCCCGAATCATGGTCGCGATGTAGGGATGGCTGCGCTTTCCGGGACGGTCAGGGTTGTCTTGCCAACCTGCGTTAGGACCTGTTCCCTGCCCTTTCCCGCTTGCAATTAGCAACTCTCCACCCTGGACCGCTAACGCAGTCGGGTACCACTGTGTGGGAATGAAATAAGCAGCGTGCTGTGCGTTGGTGGAGTGCACGTCGAACACTGCGACCGCGTCAGCAGCCGCATTGGCGACGTACAATTTGCTTCCGTCCGGTGACTGCGCGAGCGCGTTCGGATAGCTGCCGCCATAGGTCTGACCTGGCAAGCTGGTGCTGAGGTATCGGTCAACGTGGCCGTCTGCGGTTGACACGACTGCAACCGAATCGCGGTTGGAAAGCGCCACGTAGAGATGGTGTTGGTCTGAACTCAACAGTAGCGCTGTCGGATGCGACGAAGCGTCGATATTGCGCTGCGGAGGCATGAGCGCGATCTGCCGCACAACCTTACCAGAGCGCAGATCCAACTCGGCGACTTGCGAGGCGTTCCACAAGGAACACCAGCCGCGACTGCCGTCGGCACTCACCACAACACCGTAGGGAAACGCGGCAGGAACGTATTTGCCACGTCCCAGATCGAAGCGCTGCAGCACCTTGCCGCTGTGCGCGTCCAGCAATACCGCATCGTCCGCAAGATTCTCCGCGATCAGTAGCGCGTCGCCACTGTCGCGCTTCACCACTGCCAGTCCGGCGGGATACGGGTTGGCGTAGCCGGGCGCGATGCTCTTCGGGTTGTAGGTAAATTTCTTGCCGTGACCGAGAGGCGCGCGAGGCAGCTTCAGAAAACGTTCCGCCAGCAGCGTGCCGTTCTGCAAGCGGTACACGGCGACCCCATTGCCAGTATCGCCAGGCTTCTTGCCGTCCGGGTCGGTAAGCGACGCCATCGAGGCGTAAAGATTGACGCCATCGCTGCTCCAAGCCAGTCCAAGGAAATACGACTGCTTGGCGTAAAGGGCGAGGCGCGGATCGGGAAAGTCCAGCAGTTGATTGCTCGCCAAATCCAGCAAGGCGATCGACTGTTGAAACTTGGACTCGGCTGTGCCATATCCATTGTTCAAAATGGCGAGGTACTTCCCGTCCGGACTGAGCGCCACCGCTGTGGGAAGGCTGTTGGTAGGCTTCGGTCCTCCGGGAGCAGGCAACAACAGCAGCTTGCTGCAGGGCAGATGTAATTCCTTTTCCCGCACAGACGATTGAGCGGCAGAGGGCAGGCTAACCAGGCACAGCAATAAGAGAGCGCCGCCGATGCTGCGGACCTTCATTTGTTCCTCGTGATTGCGGGTATGGCTCTGCGCTGCGTTGGACCGGCCGACTCGTGCGTTCCGGTGTTGCCAATCTGCCGCTCATAGTGAGCCAGAACGCGAGAGACTCCATCGGCAATGGACTCACTCCCGGAAACCACGACATCCGCATAGGCGATACTTGGACGAACATAGCGCTCGGCCATGGGAGCAAGCATCCCGGCAAATTGCTCCATGACGGACTCGGGCGTGCGGCCGCGCTCGCGCACATCGCGGGCTTGGCGACGCGTCAGGCAAACATCGTCATTCATGTCCACAAAAACCTTGGTGCTCAGCAGCGCGCGCAGACTGGGCCAGTGCAAAGTAAACAGTCCCTCGACAATGACGACCTGCGATGGATACAGCACCT
>PLYW01000255.1:7445-9715 GCA_003151875.1 Acidobacteriaceae bacterium | reverse complement strand
TGTCCTGCAGTTCGCATTCACCGCCGGCATCGCAAACCGGGCAGTCGAGCGGATGGTTGGCGAGCACCAGCTCAAGCATGGCTTTGCGCGCCTGTTTGATCTTGTCGCTCTCGGTAGTGACCACCATGCCCTCAGCGACCGGCGTGGTGCACGCGGTCTGCAGCTTGGGCATCTTTTCGACTTCCACCAGGCACATGCGGCATGCGCCTTGCAGCGACAGGCCGGGGTAATAGCAGAAAGACGGCACCTCGATGCCCGTGCTCTTGCAGGCCTCAATGAGGAGCGTCCCCGCGGGAACCGTGAGTTTCTTGCCGTCGACAGTAAGAGTTACGTCAGCCATGGAAAAACCGCTATTCGCTGTTCGCGTTTCGCTAGTGGCTGTCAGCTATTAGCCGTCAGCTATCAGTTACTACCAACAACCTTGTCATCCTGTGGGCCCAGCATTCGCGTTTTTTGCGAATGCGGAGTCTGGCCACTACTCCATGGCCACTAACCCCTAGCCACTAACCACTAACCACTGCTTCCATCGGCTCCGCCGTCCTCTCGTACGGACACGGTTTGCCGTCGAGGTGGTCCTCAAATTCCTTACGAAACTTCTGAATGTACGAAATGATGGGCATCGCGGCCGCGTCACCCAGCGGACAGAAGGTGCGCCCCAGCATGTTCTCCGCCAGGTACTTCAAGTTGTCGATGTCCTTGGCCACGCCGCCGCCCGCATGGAAGCGCGTCAGCGTCTTCTTCATCCAGTCGGTACCTTCGCGGCAAGGGATGCACCAGCCGCAGCTCTCGTGCTGGTAAAACTTGGTCACGCGCAGCGCAAACCTCACGATGCACATCTGGTCGTCGAGCACGATCACGCCGCCGGAACCAAGCATCGAGCCCGCCTTCATCATGGAATCGAAATCCATGGCGACGTCGATTTCGTCGGCGGTGAGAATCTGCACCGACGATCCGCCGGGTACCACGCCCTTCAAATTCCTTCCCTTGCTCATGCCGCCCGAGACGTCGTAGATCATCTTCTTCAAGTTGTAGCCCATGGGCAACTCGTACACACCCGGCCTTTCCAGTTCCCCGCTCATGCAAAACAGGCGTGTCCCGCCATTTCGCGGCGTGCCCAGGTTGGCGAACCATTCGCCGCCGCCGAGAATGATGTGCGGCACGCTGGCCAGCGTTTCGGCATTGTTGATGACGGTGGGGCCGCCCCACAATCCGACGACCGCCGGAAAGGGAGGACGGATGCGCGGTATGCCGCGCTTGCCTTCAAGCGATTCCATCAGCGCCGACTCTTCGCCGACTTCGTAAGCACCCGCGCCGGAATGGGTAAAGATGTCGAGGTCAACGCCCGAACCGAAAATGTTCTTGCCGACAAAGCCGCGTGCGCAAGCGTCGGCCACGGCCTTCTCCATGATCTCCAGCAAATAGCGATATTCGCCGCGCAAGTAGATGTAGCCCGACTTGGCGCCGACAGCGAGCGCGGCGATCATCACGCCTTCGATGACGGCGTGGGGATCATGCTCGAAGATCAGGCGGTCCTTGCAGGTGCCGGGCTCACTCTCGTCGCCGTTGCACAGCACGTACTTCGGCTTGGCCGACTGCTTGGGCACGAACGACCACTTCAATCCAGTGGGGAAACCAGCACCGCCCCGGCCACGCAGATTCGACACCTTCACTTCGTTGATGATGGCGTCCGCCCCCATCGAGATGGCCTTCTGCACGGCCTTGTAGCCATCGAGCTCAAGATACCGGTCGAGACTGGTCGCGCCCATGCCAAAACGCTTGGAGACGACTTTGACCTCATCGGGATGGGAAACTAAGTTCGCCATTCGCTCTTCGCTATTCGCCTTTCGCTCTTGCACTCACTCGCGCCCTCTGGCGAAAAGCGAATAGCGAAAAGCGAACCGCGATTACTGCTCTTCCTTCTTCTTCAACCCGTCAATCAGCTCGTCGATTTTGGCGGGCGTCAGGTTCTCGTGAAATTCGTAATTCATCATCAGCGCCGGCGCCCAAGAACATGCGCCGATGCACTCGACCTCCTCCAGATGGAACAGCCCGTCGGGAGTCGATTCCTTGTTGCCGATGCCCAGCTTCGTTTTGCAATGCTCGAAAATGTCGTCGGCCCCGCGCAAAAGGCAGCTCACATTGGTGCAGACCTGAAGGTTGTACTTGCCGACCGGACGGGTGCGCAGCATCGAGTAATAGCTGATGACGTTGCGCACTTCCAGATCCGACAGATCCGTGCGCTGCGCGATCTCGTGAATGGCTTCGTCGGT
>PLYW01000255.1:5603-7400 GCA_003151875.1 Acidobacteriaceae bacterium | reverse complement strand
CAATCTCCCAGCACGATGTCGATGCTGCCGATAGCGGCGACCACGTCGGCGATCAAGCGGCCTTCGCACATCTTGCGCAGGGTTTGCAGATTGGCGAACGACGGCGAACGCATGTGCACCCGGTACGGCTTGGCAGTCCCATCGCTCACCACGTAGTAGCCCATCTCGCCGCGCGGCGACTCGATCGGCATGTACACTTCGCCTTCGGGTACGGTGAATCCCTCAGTCACGATCTTGAAGTGATAGATGAGCGCTTCCATCTGGGTCTTCATCTTCTCGCGGTCGGGCAACACCACGTGGGGAGCGTCAGCCTTCACCGGGCCTTCCGGAATGCCTTCCAGCGCCTGCTTTACGATCTTCTGCGACTCGCGAAGCTCCTGCACCCGCACTACGTACCGCGCAAAGACATCGCCATCGTTCGATACCGGAACGTTGAACTGGAAATTTTCATAGCCGCTATACGGCTTGTCGCGGCGCAGATCGACATCCACGCCGCTGGCCCGCAGCGTGGGCCCGGTAGCGCACAGGGCGACGGCATCCTCCGCCGACAACTGCGCGATGCCCTTGGTGCGACCCGTCCAAATGGGATTGCTGGTCAACAGGCTCTCGTACTCGTCGATGTTCGGGGGAAAGCGATCGTTAAAATTCTTGACCCGGTCGAAGAAACCGAGCGGCGGCTCCAGCGCCAGTCCGCCAATCCGGAAGTACGAGGTCATCATGCGCTGCCCGGAAACCGCCTCGAACAGGCGCAGCACGTCTTCGCGTTCGCGGAAACAATACAGGAAGACCGTCATGGCACCGATGTCCATGGCGTGTGTGCCCAGCCACACCAGGTGCGAGTTGATGCGCGTCAGTTCATTCAACATGACGCGAATCCACTGCGCTTTGGGCGGAATCTCCAGCCCTAGCAACTTCTCCACCGCCAGGCAATACGCCAGATTGTTGGTCATGGGGCAGAGATAGTCGATGCGGTCGGTCAGGGGCACGACCTGCTGGTAAAACTTGGCTTCGCAGGTCTTCTCGATGCCGGTGTGCAGATACCCGATGTCGGGCATGATGCGCACGATGGTCTCGCCGTCAATTTCGAGCAGCAACCGGAGCACGCCATGGGTCGAGGGGTGTTGCGGACCCATGTTAAGGACCATCGTCTTGTCGTCAGACGGATCCAGCACCGGGGTTGGAGTCATGTGCGCCATGGTTAGCGGTAGCCCTCGACGGGATAATCCTTGCGCAGCGGATGGCCTTCCCAATCCTCGGGCATCATGATGCGCTTCAGGTTGGGATGCTCGTCGAAGCGGACGCCGAACAGGTCGAAGACTTCGCGCTCGAAGAAATTTGCGCCCGGCCAGATGGGCACCAGCGAGTCCAGGCTGGCATCTTCGCCAGATATCCTCACCTTCAGGCGCAGGTAGGTCTTGTTTGGGATGGAAAACAACTGGTAAACGACCTCGAAGCGGGGATCCTTGGGATACCAGTCCACGCAGGTGATGTCGGCCAAAGCGTTGTATTGCAACTGCGGATCGTTCTTCAGCGTCAGACAGGCCTCGCGCAGCGAGGTGCGATCTACCCAGATGGTGAGTTCATCGCGATCGAACTTCGCACCTGTGATCGCGCCGGCATTCCACGCCAGCAGGCGCGCCAGTTCAGGACGGTCTTTCAGTTGCTCGATGTCGGTGATCGCCGGCTGCAGTGCCATTCCTCAAATCCTCTCGGCCTTGGCTTGTTTGTTCCAGTCGAGCACGCCCTTCTTCCAGCAATACCAGTACCCGGCGAGCACGATGCCGATGTACACCAGCA
>PLYW01000255.1:0-5471 GCA_003151875.1 Acidobacteriaceae bacterium | reverse complement strand
AAACATTTGAGTTTAGTGATCGTTAGCGCTGATTGTCAACCGCGTGAAAGGAGTGTTCATGGGCAATTCACAAAGGAGAAGTTTCCAGTTTCAAGTGGGGGAGCAGCATTTGGCATTTGGCATTTGGTAGTTGGTATTTAGCGAGCGGCATTTAGCGCGCGGCAGTTGCCAAAGCGATACGGCAGCCTCGCGATGCCTCTTGACCTGTGCAAAGGAAAAAGTAACCCTGTTTGCCGACTTGAAACTGGAAACCTGAAACTCGAAACTGCTTCTAGCCCCCGCCAACAAAGTGCACAATCTCCAGACGATCGCCGTCCTTGAGAGTTGTCTCTGGCCACTGCGGGCGCGAGACGATCTCGCGATTAAGTTCAACAGCGACGCGGTCGCCCTTCATCCCAAGTTGCTCGATCAGTTCTGCCAGCGACAGGGAGCCGGCCAAGCTTTTTTCGTCACCATTGATGAATAAGCGCATAGAGACAGTCTCAAGTTTCGGGTTTCAAGTTTCAAGTCAAGAGTGGGGATGGATTACTGCGGCTCAGCTAGTCGGCGGCGGCCACGGGCTCGGCCGGCCAATCGGCCACTGCCGCCTCGTCGAGAGTAACTTCCTCGGCGTAGGTGGGATCGCGCAGAATGCGGGAGACGATGGCGGTGTGCATGGCGTGTCCGGCGCGATCGGCTTTGACGTAGCCGAGAATGTGCTTGCCGAACAAGGCAAGATCACCGATGAGGTCCAGCACCTTGTGGCGCACGAACTCGTCGCCGTAGCGCAACGGTGGGTTGTCAATGCCTGCGGAGGTGAGCACGATGCAGTTCTCGCGCGAGGCGCCGCGAATCAGGCCCATGTTCAGCATGGCGCGCTGCTGATCGAGGAAACCGAACGTCCGCGCCGACGCGATCTGTTTCACGTAGCTGCCATTGGAAAGCGCGACTTGAAATCTTTCGCTGCCAATCAGCGGGTGCGGAAAGTCAATGGCGTAGCTGACGGAATATCGCTCCGCCGGATAGACGCCGATGAACTTGTCGCCTTCGCGCATTTCATAGGGACGCAGAATCTTGAGATACACGCGTTTGCGCCGTTGCTGGCGCAAGCCCGCCTGGGCGATCATCTCCACGAAGGGTAGCGCGCTGCCATCCAGAATGGGCAGTTCCAGGTTGTCGAGCTCCACGATGGCATTGTCCACACCCATCCCGATGAATGCCGACAGCAGGTGCTCGGTGGTGGAGATGAGCACGCCCTTCTTCATCAAGCTGGTGGCATAACTGACTTTGGCAACGTTGCGACTGATGGCTTCCACTTCAAAGTTGTCAAGGTCGGTGCGACGAAAGACGATGCCGGTGCCGGTGGGAGCAGGCAGGATGCGCAGATGGACCGGCGCTCCGCTATGGAGACCGACGCCGCTGCATTCGGCAGGATTGCGAGTTGTTCTTTCGTAGAGCAAAGAGTAAAGAACGTGGTTCTTTCGTAGAGCCTTAAAGAGCAAAGAACTTAAAGACTAATAAANNGTTTACTGAAAGAATTCCGCTGGCGTCGCGGTCCCGAATGAGCTGCGGCGGTCTATGCACCGCTCCGTCGAAAATCATCTACCACCCTTGGCTCGGACACGGAGGGTGCTGGGTTCTTGTTTCTATCCAGTTTCCTCCGTGATCTCCGTGCCTCTGTGGTTAATTCTCATTCCTTTGGCGATGATGCAGTTCAAATCCAAACTCCTTAAGATTCGGTTTCGATCCGGCCGGGGTGAACTTTTGCAGGAGTGTAGATAGAATGCTTCCTTCCGGTCGATTTCAAGAACCTGGCACATCGACTGGGCTAGAACGCCAGAAAGGCGTAGAGAGAAGGAGGAGACTCCATGATTGTTGGTGTTCCCCGTGAGAGCTTTCCGGGGGAGCGGCGCGTAGCACTTATACCTGCGGTGATCCCGAGTTATACCAAGGTTGGGGTGGAAGTATGGGTCGAAGCCGGAGCTGGCTTGGAAGCCGGCTACCCTGACGCCCAGTACATCGATAAGGGCGCAAAGATTGTCGCCACGCGCGAGGAAGCATTCCGCGCCGATGTGGTGGTACAAGTCCTGTGCTACGGATCGAATGACAAAACTGGCGCTGCGGATTTGCCCCTGCTCCACCGCGGTCAAGCTTTGATCGGATTCCTCCGGCCACTCGGCGACATTCAAAGCGTTCAGGCAATTGCCCAGACTGGCGTCTCGGCATTTTCGATTGAGCTGATGCCCCGCATCACGCGTGCGCAAAGTATGGACGCGCTCTCCTCCATGTCAACCATCGCCGGCTACAAGGCGGTGGTGATTGCCGCTGACACGCTGCCCCGGATATTTCCCATGTTGACCACTGCGGCCGGAACTATTACGCCATCGCGAGTGCTGGTGATCGGCGCCGGCGTTGCCGGTTTGCAGGCCATCGCAACCGCCCGCCGATTGGGCGCGGTGGTGTCGGCTTACGACCTGCGCCCCGCCGTCAAGGAGCAGGTCCACAGTTTGGGTGGACGGTTTGTGGAACTTCCCATCGAGGCTGCCGACGCTCAGGATGCCGGTGGCTATGCGAAGGCGCAGGACGAATCGTTTTATCAGCGGCAGCGCGAATTGCTGGGCAAGGTAGTCGCCGAGAGCGACGTGGTAATCACGACGGCAGTGGTTCCTGGGAAGAAGTCGCCAGTGCTGGTGACCAAGGAGATGGTGGCCGGCATGGCGCCAGGCTCCGTCATCGTGGACCTGGCGGCGGAACGGGGAGGCAACTGCGAGTTGACTCGGACGGGCGAGCAGGTCGTCGAGCACGGTGTCACCATCATGGGAACCATCAACCTGGCCAGCACGGTCCCCTATCATGCCAGCCAGATGTACAGCAAAAACCTTACAAATTTCCTCTTGTACATGGTGAAGGATGGAAAACTTGTGCTGGATCTGCAAGATGAAATCACGCGCAGCACCCTGGTCACCCAGGGAGGTGAAGTGGTGAACCCACGAGTGCGGGAGTTCTACTCGCTGCCCGCCCTGGTCTCGCAATCGAAGGAGGCAAGCTAATGGTCAAGGCTGACCTGATCAACAGCCTGTACGTTTTTATACTCGCGGCGTTTATCGGATTTGAAGTGATTCGCCGGGTATCGCCGCTGCTGCACACCCCGTTGATGTCGCTGACCAATGCGTTGGACGCGATTGCGGTGGTCGGTGCCATCATTCTCGCGGGTGAGCACAAGAGTACGCTCGCGACCGTGCTGGGTACGGTTGCAATCGTCGCTGCCACCAGCAACGCCGTGGGCGGCTTCATCATCACCGACCGCATGCTCAAGATGTTCAAATCCAGCCGGACGCAAAAGCCATGATCCCAGGGAGCGAATACGTCATAGAGATCACCTACATCGTCGCTGCCGTCCTCTTCATCCTCGCGTTGAAGTGGTTGAGTTCGCCAGTCACCGCGCGGCGCGGCGTTTGGGCGGGCGAAGCGGGAATGGTGCTGGCGGTTGCCGGCACGCTTCTGTATCACGGCATCGTGGACTACAAGTGGCTCGCCATTGGACTGGTCCTGGGCGCGATCATTGGCGTCCCGCTCGGCAACGTCGGGATGACTGCGGTGCCGCAGCGAACTGCGCTGAGTCATGCCTTCGGCGCGCTTTGCGTAACCCTGGTGGGGACCGCCGAGTTCTACCTGCGCGCCCCCAATGTTCCGCCGTTCGTGATGTCGGTGCTTTCGCTGGAAGTGATTCTCGGCGGTCTCACCGTCACCGGCAGCTTGATGGCCGCGGGCAAGCTTCAGGAAATCCTGCCGCAGCGGCCAATCACCTATAAGGGGCAGAACTTCGTCAACCTGACGATGCTGGCGATTGCCGTCGCCATCGCCGTTCGTCTGGTGCTGCATCCGGAGGAGATGGTCTTGTATCCGTTCATGGTGGGAATCGCGCTAGTCTTCGGCGTGATGATGATCGTCCCCATTGGCGGCGCCGACATGCCTACCGTAATCTCGCTATTGAATTCCTATGCCGGACTTTCCGCCGCGGCCATGGGTTTCGTCCTCAATAGCAAGCTTCTGATCGTGGCGGGCTCGCTCGACGGAGCGTCGGGCTTCATTCTCTCCGTCAATATGTCGAAGGCGATGAACCGGTCGTTTAGCAATGTCCTGTTCGGAGCGTTCGGACAAGTACAGACTTCAGCCGCTGCCGCAGTCGAGGCCCGGCCCGTACACAGTGCAACTCCCGAAGAGGCTGCTGCGATCCTCTCGGCGGCGAACAAAGTCGTCATCGTTCCCGGTTATGGCATGGCGGTGGCGCAGGCGCAGCACAAGGTCCGCGAACTGTATGACGTGCTGACCAAGAAGGGCGTAGACGTGAAATTCGGCATTCACCCGGTCGCGGGCCGCATGCCCGGCCACATGAACGTATTGCTGGCAGAAGCCGACATCCCCTACGACAAGCTGATGGACATGGATGAGGCCAATCCGGATTTCCCGCAGACGGATGTCGCGCTGGTAATCGGCGCCAACGACGTCACCAATCCGGCCGCGCGCACCGACGTGGGAAGTCCGATCTACGGCATGCCGATTCTGGACGTGGACAAGGCCCGTACGGTCATGGTGATCAAGCGCAGCATGAGTCCGGGATTTGCCGGGATCGACAATCCGCTCTACTACCTCGACAACACACTCATGCTGTTCGGCGACGCAAAGGCGTTTGTCGGCTCCATCGTGCGCGAGCTTACCGGCGGAGGCGGCCACGGTTAGCGGCACGGAACATTGCGGCCAGGTGTAACGTATTTACAGAGAGGAGGAATTATGCTGACCTTCCTTCTGTGGTGCATCCTATTGTTCTTTTGCTGGCCGTTGGCGCTGCTCGTGCTGGTGCTTTACCCGTTGGTATGGTTGTTTCTATTGCCGTTCCGGCTCCTGGGATTTGCCGTCGAAGGGGTGCTGGAATTCTTGAAAGCCATCATCCTGCTGCCAGCGCGCGTATTGCGCGGACCGCGCCGCGCTTGGTGAGATTCGAGCTTCCCTCAGACATACATGAAATGAAAGAAAAACCGGAGCTCCCCCAACTCCGGGCTTCTTTGTTCGTGGCACTACAACCACTTCATCGCAACAATCACGGTTTCGGGCGCGTTGAGAAGACCGTTGCGCGCCATCTTCACTTCCTTCTCCAGCTTCGAGGCGTTGAGATATTGCAAGCGGGATGCCGTAGTGGCTGTCGCCGTACCAGATTTTGCTCAGGAAGCACCGGTCGGCAGATTGAAGTGATTTACAGCCACTCCGTGGCCCGTTCTTACGCCGGCAGCTCGCTGTGACACATTGGGATATTGCAACCTTGATGCCAAGCCAGCAGCGGGCCGCAGATGGTCATCCTTCTCCGTTGTTTCCGGCGACTTGCATTGGCGGAGCATGACGTACCCATTTTGCGGCTCTGCATTGGGTGGATTGGGCTATCCGAAGGGATAGGCCCGACTATCCATTGTGGTAGCCGGCCATGCGATTTTCCTTCC
>PLYW01000126.1 GCA_003151875.1 Acidobacteriaceae bacterium | reverse complement strand
CCCACTGAAGGTTCGGTTTCAGAATGCCGATAAAAGAAATGCGAGTATTCCCCTGTTGTATGGGGGAGGGTGAATATTTCGCCGGAGGGGGACCCCATTCCAGGCAGGTATGGAGGCCCCTTTCGTATTCGCAACCAGGGCAGACATCAGCTCCTACTCTCTCCCTGTTTCTTCGCAACAAAAATAGGCTCCAGCCCGGCGAGCGGACTGGAGCCTTCGTTTCTAACGGCAGCGCGGGCGAATTACCGCTTCGACTGGCCGCGTGCCATCTTCTTTACCTTGCGCTTGGCCGAGCCGCGGGCATAAGTGCGGGGCGCTTTCGGGGCGGCTTTCTTGCGCGCGGTGCGCTTCACTTTCTTGCGCTCTACTTTGTCGGTAATGCTCTTGGTATTTGCCATGAATTCTGCGTTCCTTTAATTGACGGGGCTTACGCCTTTTCCAATTGGGCGTATTTCTCGACCAGCTTTTTCAAACCGAATCTAGGAAATTGTACCGTAATCTTCGCATCTTCCCCGTCACCCTCGCGTTTATACACCGTGCCTTCCCCGTATTTGGGATGNNTCCGCGCGAAGCGAAGAACTCCGCAATGTTGTCGATAGAGTTGTAGGAGGGCCCGCTATATTGGCTGCGTTGCGGCTTGTCGCGACGCTCGTGCGCGGGACGTTGATCCTCATCTTCGTACGCGTAATGTTTGCCGGTTGAGTAATCGCTGCTCGGCACATGCACGGACCTTCGCGGCGATCCCAAGTCCTGAAGCAGGCCTTGAGGAATTTCCTCCAGAAACCGCGACGCCACGCTGGGTTCGGGCATATCGGTCCCGTAGCGGCGGCGATAGCGCGCGCGGGAAAGAATCAGCGTGTGCATGGCGCGGGTCATGCCGACATAGCACAGCCGCCGCTCCTCTTCGATGTCGTCAGGGGTAAGCAGAGTGCGCGAATGGGGAAACAGCCCCTCCTCCAGACCGATCAGAAAGACCAGCGGAAACTCCAGCCCCTTGGCCGCGTGCAATGTCATCAGCGTGACGCGCGCGGCCTCGTCGTAATCGTCGGCATCGCTGACCAGCGCGGCGTGGTCGAGAAACTCATTCAGCGTCTCGCCACGATCGCGCGAGTCCATGGCCGCGTTCACCAGTTCGTGCAAGTTTTCGATGCGAGCCAGCGCTTCGGGCGTGTCCTCCTGCTCAAGCTGCTTGATGTAGCCGGTGCGGTCAATCAGAAACTTCAACAGCTCGGCTGTGGATGCTGGATCGCCAGGTGCGCGGAATCCTTCCACGCGCTCCTCGCTTGGAGCAGCAGTTGCGCTCTCGTCAGCGCCGCCTTCAAGTGTCTCGGGCGCAAACTCCGTAGCTTCAGCGGCCTCAAACTCCGCCGGCGAGAAATCGATATCGTGCTGCAGATCGTCTTCTGCGTCCGCGACGGGAACAGCGCCGATGGCAGTAGATTCTGCGGTTTCGCTTACCCGCTCGCGAAACGTGCCCAAGTGCATGGCCCTGGCATCATTGATCAGTTCCGCAAAACTCTTGAGCGCCGTCAAAGCCCGCAACGGAAGAAGCTTGCGCCGAAGCACCTCGGTGATCGCGCCCCACATGGAAGTCCCGGTCTCCAGCGCAATGCTTTCGATTGCTTCCAGGGTGTTCTTGCCGATGCCGCGCGTCGGCGTATTGATCACGCGCTGGACGGCGATGGAATCGTCCGGATTTTGGATGACTTTCAGGTAGGAGATCATGTCCTTGATCTCGGCGCGCTCGTAGAAACTAAAACCTCCCACAACGTGGTAGTTCAACTGATAGCGGCGCATCGCCTCTTCCACCAGGCGCGACTGCGAGTTGGTGCGGTACAGGACCGCCGCCCGCGGCGTCTCACCATTCTCGCTCGCCCCCTGCCGTAGATACTTGGCAATGTAATCGGCCGCAAAAAGGGCTTCATTTTCGCCGTCCGGCGCCTCGTAATATCCGATCTGCGCGCCGCCGCTGCGGGCAGTCCACAGGGTCTTGCCTTTCCGTCTGACATTGTGGGACACCACCGACGAGGCCGCCTCTAAAATGTTCTGCGTCGAGCGGTAGTTTTGCTCCAGACGAATGATGCGCGCCTCAGGAAAGTCCTGCTCAAACTCCAGAATGTTGCGGATGTCAGCGCCGCGCCAGGAGTAGATGCTCTGGTCCTCGTCGCCTACGGCGCAGACATTGTGTTCGCCGGCGGCAAGCATGCGCATCAGCTCGTATTGCGGGCGGTTGGTGTCCTGATACTCGTCCACCTGGATGTAGCGATAGCGGCGATTGTAACGCTCGCGCGTCTCGCCCGATGCCTTCAGCACGCGCACCGCATACAACAGCAGGTCATCAAAGTCGAGAGCATTCGACTTCGCCAGCTCCTGTCGGTACACCTCGTAAATATGGGCCACGCGCTCGGTCTTGGGATCGCCCGATTGCAGGTAAACCTCCTGCGGATCGAGCATGTGGTTCTTGGCCCACGAGATGCGCCCCAGCACGTTGCGCGGCGTCAACTGCTTGTCATCGATGCCAAGACGGCGCATGGCTGCCTTTACGACATTTTGCTGGTCGGCCTCGTCATAGATGACGAAATCTTTGCGATAACCTTTGCCGTCGACCTGCAGCGCGCCGATGTCGCGACGCAGCAGGCGCACGCAAAACGAGTGGAGGGTAGAGATCAGCGGCTTGGCGAGCGAGCGGCCGCCCACCAGCGACTCCACGCGGCTCGCCATTTCAGAGGCCGCCTTGTTGGTGAAGGTGACCGCCAGAATGGAGTCGGGCGGCACGCCCACACCGTCAATCAGGTGAGCGATGCGATAGGTGATAACGCGCGTCTTGCCGCTGCCCGCGCCCGCGAGGATTAGCACCGGCCCGTTGACCGCCTCGACGGCTTCGCGCTGCTGCGGATTCAGATTATTGAGATACGACGGCAATGTAGGGAGCACTCAAAATTAATTCGGTTTGCTGCTGATGACAGGAGCATCCATGGCGCGGTGTGCCTTGCATTCCGCGCAGGGACAATGCTCGCGCAGAAACTGCCATGAATAGATGCCGTGCTGGTGGCCATCGTTCCACGAGAAACGAATGGCGTATTTGCCCACCGGCTCAACCTCCGTCGGCCGCGCCGCCGCCTTGAACATGGGCAACTGCCCCGCAATGGGCTTGAGCGGATCGCCGGGCTGGCGGCCATCCTTGGTGCGCTCTTCCTCGCACAGCGCACACGGGCAGGCATCGCGCAGGAAGGGAAAGCTATAGACGCTGCGATGCCCGTCCTTCCACTCGATGTCCATGCCAGTGCCGGTGGTGACGTTGACTTTGCACGATTTCGGAATTGCGACTGGGTCCATGATGATGTTGGGCTCGCGGCCTGCGAGAGCACTCTCTAGTATCGCAGAAAAGCGCACGCAACAAGGCCCGGATTGTTTTCCGGGCCTTGCGCATCACCTCCGTCGATCCTGGCAGTTTTGCCAGTACTCTAAAGGGCGCTTAAGCATGGGACGGGACTTACCGGCGACCGTCATCCTGGTAACGACGGCGGTTGCTGCCGCGGTCCCTGTCATAAGCGTGCCAGTAGCCGTTGCGGTCATACCATCCATCAGTCCGCCCGCGATACGGAGGTGCGTAGTATCCATTCCCGTAGTACCCGTAGTTGGGATTGGCGTAGTAATACTGACCGCGGTATCCGTTCCCGTCACGATTACGGTAGTTGCGGTCATCGCGGTCATCGCGGTCACCATCTCCATCGCCGCGACGATGATCGTTCCAGCCGGCCAGGCGGAGCAGGCCGGTTTGGCCCGGGTTGAACGTTGCCTGTGCGATCCTGGTGTTCTGCCGATCGTTGACTGCGGTTCGAGTTTGTGCCGCTGAGGTCGTCGCAAGAATTCCTGCGCTCAGGGCCAGGAGTAGCACGTAATTCAGTTGCTTCTTCATTGGTAGCCTCCGGTCCCTTTCATTCCCCTTTGAGGGGGGCGCTCTGTAATTCGCTTTCGTTCTTGCAAACACGGCGTGCAATGAGAAGTTGACGGCGAATGCCCGAGTTCACTCTTCTTAACAGAGCGCGGGAACAATTTGCGGAAAGTGGAGTGAATTACACAACGAAGTGGAAAAATGTACGCAGAAAACTGAAGCCAAGCTTAAGCGGCTGATGACAAGATGACGACGCGGTCATCGAGTTATTGGGAATTGCAGATTATTTGACAGGGCAACAGCACCGGAAGTCGGCAAGAATTGTGGAATTGTCATTACGAGCGCCCGGGTTTTTCAGGGTCGTGACGACCAAGAGGCACTCGAATGCTTTTGTAGAACCCGCCGAGCCCTTTCACCGGTCAGTCGATGATCAATCGTCCCGATGGCCCTTCATAGCATGTTCGGCAGTCCTGGGCGAGAATACGGACAGCAAAAGAGTGAACACCTCTTCGCAATACTCCTGGGCCTAGAGAGAGGCGAAAGCCCGAGCTCTCAAACGCAGGATTCCCATACACCTTGGCGACATCGCGGCGTGTCATCCCATAAGTCGCGCGATAGGGGATCCCGTCAACGACTACATCCACTCCTCCCGCAAGGGTTCCGCTTCGGGCGTCCACTGCCCAGCCGCTAAATACCGTGCTGTCTCCGAAAGCGATCGACACCTCCCGCACACTGGCGGCAGGGACGAAATTGATGGAGTCCAGAAAGCACAAGGCGCCCTCCGTTTCGCAGGGCAGGCCTTGCGTGACTCCATCAGCAGTAGGCATCGGGAACTCGGAATCCGATGCCGCAACAGGCGAAAGAACCGAGTCGCCGATGATGAAATCGACCAAGCCGGAATCAGCCTTCCAGGTTTCGATCCGGGGAGAGACTATCTCGGTCAGTTGGTAGTTGCGGTAGATGGCGAAACTTGCCTGTATGAACTCTTTGAGGTCGAAATAAGGGCCGGGACGTTCAGCCGCGGAGACACCCTTGTAGCGATAAGAGCCATCCAGTCCGAACCTGACGGCGACCTCCGGATATACCGGCCATACGGGCCCCATTTTCACATTGTCGGGAACGTAGTCGTCGCAGAGTCGAGGGTTGGTGGTCATGCCGCAGGACGCCAAAGCTCCGGCCGCCAGATCGGCCAAAACAAACAGCTTGGGATGATTGACGGAGTACATGAAGCAGCCACGCCGGACCCAGGACCGGAAATAAGGCTCCAGAGGGAACTGGGCAGCGCGCCCCGAATCCAGCAAACCTTGTGCCGATGAATTCCAGAAAGCTTTCGCCAAATAGCCGAGCCGGGCAAAGATTTTTTCGTTGAATCTGGCTACCGTCTGTTCCACATTAAGTCCAAGGCTATAGCAAAGGAACGCCAGCGCGGAGTGGTAGTGTCCCACCGGCGAACTCACCACGGGACCCAACCCTGGAGGGTTACGCGCGATATATACAATGTCGGGGTGATAGGCCGTGAAGCAGATGCCCGGATAGTAGATAATCCGCTTCAAGGTCCCTGCTGAGACGGCCCGCGCAGAAATATTCTCACGGAACTGTGGGTGTGCCAGCAGATAATCATAAGCTGCCAGCCGTTCGGCAATCTTATCGAATTCAGACGTGCTGGCGCCGGTTGCGAGTATTACATAGGGATCCGCCTCACACCCGGGCGCCAGAAATCGGATGCACTGCGCGACATATTCAGCCTGGCAGTTACCTAAAACCGCAAACTTCATTTCGTGAACATCCTGTCGTTAGCCATGGGACGAATCGAGGGCTTATCTGACAAGAAAGTCCTCATCACAGATCACGTCCTCCAGCGACTCGAGCTCGGCCGCTACATAGCGGACCGCCTCGTATTCGCCGCGACGGGAAGCATCTCCGTCATCGCTCAAGAAATGGCGAAAGAATGTCCTCATCACGTGATTGACTCCTTTTTCGCTTATCGAACGGAGGTCGTCTTCATAATAGGCACCACCCCCGTGAGGACCGGTAACGATTTCATAAGCCGGGAAGTAAACGACGTTGTCCCGCGTCATAGCGCAGGTGTTGGCAGCTACACGCAGAACCGATTTGCTGAAACAGGTGGAAACCAGAACGTGCTGATCCATGTAGGTTGCTGCCAGCGGAACCGGAGACACGGTCAGAATGATTCGCGAATCGGGATTAACACTCCGCAGACGATCGATGAAAGCCAGCAGGTCCTGCTCGACCTCCTGCACCGAATAATTCCGAAAGCGGTAGGTATCTCGCTGCCAAACGCCGCCGGCAACCCCCGGAGCAAGCGGCAGCGCGGCGCCGTCCGGCACGTGTTCCCAGCTCTCCGTTAATCCCAGGGTGAACACAAAGACATCGAGAGTCTCAAACATCTGTCGGACCGCGGCCAGATGGCGGCTGCGGTCCTCGGTCAACTCCTCGACCGAAGCATAGCCGGGCGGCTGGATGCGCGGCCGAAACGGATCTACGTAGGCGCCTGCGGGGGTCTGCCAGAAAGTGAGCTCCGGATTGTACGCCCCGTAGGCCCGGTCAAACAGCTGCAGTAGCTGGCGGGTACTATACAGATTGCCGTATCTTGCGGAGAAGATCTCGTAATTCCACTCGCGATGTTTCGCGGCGGGGAGCCAATCTGGAGCGGATTCAACGACGTAATAGGAACACTCGTTCCTTCGAAGAGCCCGACCGATATGCTGGGCGAAACAGGATCCGCCCGTTGCGACCAGAGTTGCGCGGTTGATCGTGAACGGGACATGCACAACCGGGTCGACAGCAAACGGGGGAACCGATCCCATTGCCTTGTGCCAAACCTGATGATCTGGCAGTGCTTGGTAAGGGTGATCGCGATGATCGGGCATGGTCTCTAAGTGATGGATCCTATAGCGTAAATTATCGTACTCTCAGCCGAGTTTTCATGCACCGGCTCTGTTGACAGCATCCCGGCTCCATGGGGTCCACAAAGCAGCTCCCTCAGTTGCAGATTGGAAGCACACGAACACCCCACCAACCAAGCGCGGCTCGCACTGAGTGTGTGAGACTCACGGCCAGCGCGAACTGTGCGGTTATGACAGCACCCCGCCTGAGATAGCTTTGGCGACAAATTATACAGCGAGATTATCTCACGGTAGCAGCGGGAAGTAACCGCGGTTAGTGGCTGGTTGGACTTCAAACAGCTCGGAAGGAGTCGCCCCTCTCGTGGAGTGGCCACACTATCCCGTATCATTGCCCGATATGGAGAATGCCATCAGTTGCCGGGGCCTGCGGAAGACCTACGACGGGAAGGTCGAAGCTGTTCGGGGCCTCGACTTGGCAATTCAAGCCGGCGAATGTTTCGGCCTCCTGGGCCCGAATGGAGCCGGCAAGACCACGACCATCGAAATTCTGGAAGGGCTGTTGACGCCCAGCTCCGGCGAGGTCGAGATCCTGGGAATGACGTGGCAGGCGCACGAACGGGAGTTGCGCGAATGGCTTGGCGTCTCTCTCCAGGAAACCCGCCTTTCTGAGAAATTAACCGTTCGCGAAACGCTGCAACTGTTTGCCAGCTTCTATCACCAGCCAAACTCGGTTCCGGCGATCCTCGAAGAACTGTCACTCGGCGAGAAGGCTGAT
This sequence comes from Acidobacteriaceae bacterium, assembly GCA_003151875.1. Classification (GTDB taxonomy): domain Bacteria; phylum Acidobacteriota; class Terriglobia; order Terriglobales; family Acidobacteriaceae; genus Bog-257. The sequence continues at coordinate 1,246 of PLYW01000126.1, read as the reverse complement.
GCATTGGTCGGCAAGCTCTCCGGTGGGCAGAAGCAGCGACTGGCGGTCGCGACCGCGCTGGTGGGCAATCCGAAAATCCTTTTTCTCGATGAACCAACCACTGGCTTGGACCCGCAAAGCCGCCGCCAGCTTTGGGACATCATTCGTCAGTTTCAGCAGCGCAGAGGGACCGTGCTGCTGACCACGCACTACATGGATGAGGCGGAGCGGCTATGCGACCGGCTGGCCATCATCGATCACGGACAGATCATTGCCGCGGGCACACCCTCGGAATTGATTGCCCGCTTGAGCGGGCACCATGTAGTTGAATTTGCGCTCGGCGACGCAGTGAATGACGATGGCGTGTGGAGTCATCTTCCCGGCGTGCAATCGGTACGCAGCGAAGACGGACGTTTCTTCTTGCAAGTCGAAGAGCCTCACCAGACGATACCTGCTCTGCTTGCCGTAGTACAGCAGAAGGGGGCGCGCTTGGTTCACCTCACAACCCGCCAGGCGAGTCTTGAGGACGTGTTCGTACAACTCACCGGCCGTCATCTGCGGGAGGAATAATGGCTCACGTTGAAACGCCACCGACGCCAGCGGTCATTGCAGAGACGGTCACGAACGGCCGCTGGGCGGGCTATCGGCATCTGCTCGGAGCGCGCATGAAAGAACTGTGGCGGGAGCCGGAGGTGATTTTCTGGGTGTTCGTTTTCCCCCTGCTTTTGGCCTTGGGACTCGGTATCGCATTTCGTGATAAACCTGCCGACATAACCACGATCGCCGTCGTAGCAAATTCCCATGCACAGCAGGTGATCGATCTGTTGCAGCGTTCCCCGGCAAAGACGGCCATTCATGCCGACGTGCTGGATGCCAAAGTTGCATTCGATCGCTTCCGCTTGGGCAAGTATGCGCTGGTCGTAACAGCGGATGATAGCGGACTTCATTATCGCTATGATCCGGCCCGTCCAGAGAGTGTCTGGGCGCACACGCAGGTCGATGATGCGCTACAAACCGCGTCGGGCCGCAACAGCCCGCTAAAGACCGAGGCCACACCATCGAGCGAACCGGGCGCACGCTACATTGACTTCCTGGTTCCTGGGTTGCTTGGCATGAACCTGATGAACTCAGGCATGTGGGGCATCGGCTTCGCCGTGGTGGAGATGCGCCAGCGCAAATTGCTGAAGCGCTTTGTTGCCTCGCCCATGCGCCGCACCGATTTCCTTCTGGCAATGGGGAGCAGCCGTCTGGTGCTCATGCTGATCGA
>PLYW01000116.1:26853-27641 GCA_003151875.1 Acidobacteriaceae bacterium | reverse complement strand
GGCGCTACGCGCTAATGGCTGGCTGCTATCTTACCCTTTGCTTCCGCTGGCTCCGTGCATCTTGGCGCGCTCGATCAACATCTGCACCTGGTCCTTCTGCGGATAATCAGGATTGGTCTGCAAGAGTTTTTCCCAGGCCACAACTGCGCCTTTGGGATCTTTCTTCCCCTGCCATTTGACGATCCCGAGATTGAATAGCGTAGGCGCGTGATTGGGCCGGATGGCCAGCGCCTTTTCGAAGCTCGCGATGGCCTTGTCAGCGTTGCCGGTGTACCAATAGGCGGTGCCTAGATCGGTGCGAACATCGGCATTGTCGGGTTGAAGGGCGATAGCCTTTTCGTAGTATTCGATGGCTTGCGGATAAGCCTGGCCATCGTAGTACAGATTTCCCAGCTTGACGACCGCGTCAAAGTCTTTCGGGTTGGTTTTCAGTTGAGCCAGTAGCGGCTCGGCTGCCTTCGCCAACATTTCCGGCGACGCGGCCTGCTGCTGTTGCGTGCTTCCGATTCCTGGCAACTGTGCAGATCCCACCGGTGCGTTCCCCATTCCAGCGGGAGCGGAGGCAGTCTGCGCGCTTTCGCCGGAAGTCGCAACCGGCGCCGATCCCCGGGCAAAGTAGCCCACCGCGATTCCGATGGCCAGGGTGATCACCGCCAGCGTGTAAGCTTGCACGTTGCTGAAGGCCAGGTTGTTCTTGCCGTTGTCGTTTTGTACAGCTTGAGGCATTAGTTGTGTACTCCTTGTAGCAGCTAGCACTTGGCACTTAGCATTTGGCATTTGGCATTTGG
>PLYW01000116.1:9030-26846 GCA_003151875.1 Acidobacteriaceae bacterium | reverse complement strand
CACTGCTGCGGTCAGCAGGTCCTGTTCCTTCCTTTCTGGAAGTTCCTTCAATTCACGGGCCAGGGAACTGGCGATTCGTTGCGTTATATGTATTGTAAGCGTTGTGAGTGCCTGGTCCTGATCTTCCGTGAACGGTCCATATTCCTGGCGAAGGCTTTCCAATTCCTGTCGGCAAAGTTCGTCGAGATGTTGACGCAGGGCCACGATGGTCGGGACCACCCGTTCCGCCATCAGTTTGCGACGAAAGCCCTGCACTTCCGCCTGCACAATTTTTTCCGCGGCTTCGGCGGCGGCCTGCCGTCCCACCGCGTTGCGCTTCACCACGTGCTCCAGGTCGTCCATATCGAAAAGATGAATGCCCTCGACCTCGCGCACGCCAGGATCGATGTCGCGTGGGACCGCAATGTCAATCATGACCATTGGCACGTGGCGCCGTTGCCGGGCAATCTCCTCGGCTTCCTGGTGGCTGAGGATGAAGTGCGGGCAAGCTGTTGAGCTCACCACAATGTCAGCCGTCTTCAGATGCTGCGAGCGATCGTCGAAGGAAACCGGNNGCGGCGAGTTCGCTCATCTTGCCAGCGCCAATCAGCAATACTTCACGTCCGGCGAGCTCTCCCAGGACGCTCCTGGAAAGTTCCACCGTGGCGTAGGGCACCGAAACGGCCGATGACCCGATCGCAGTTTCCGTCCGGGCCCGCTTGGAAACGGTCAGCGCCTTCTGCATGACCGCGTCCAGAAATCGTCCGGTCGTGCCTGCCTCTTGCGCCAGCGCCCAGGCTTGTTTCACCTGCCCGGTGATTTCTGGCTCGCCCAGCACCATGGAATCAAGACCCGATGTCACGCGGAAGACATGGGTGAGCGCCACGTCATCCATGAGGCGATAGAAGTGCGACCACTCACACAGCTTGATTTGGTATTCCTGGGTCAGAAACCGTAGCACGGAATTGGCTGCCGTGGGGACGTCGCTGGCCCACAGAATGAACTCGGTGCGATTGCAGGTGGTCACGATGATCACTTCTTCGACGCCTTCCGAGCGCACTAACTGCTGGAGCGCGTCGTAGCGCCGAGCTTCGCTGATCCAGAAGCGCTCGCGAACGGCGACCGGGGAGGTTCGGAAGTTCAGGCCTATCACTGCCAGCGTCGGATCCATAGGAGCCTTCTTTCGGAAAGCGGTTCCTTGTAGTAAAGGCACAATGCATGCCAAACCGAGGAAGGCTTGTTGTGATGCCTAAGTCGTTTAGATACGGCCAATTATGCCAGTGAACGATATCGGCGGCAGAGGGCCGGGAGGCTGGCTTTGCGGCATATCACCCGCTCAAAGCGTTTTTTCCCTCCTGTTCCCTCGGAAAGGGTATGGCGAAATCCATCTTCGGGGAGTACATTACTGTCGCCGTCAGTTAGCGGTGCTTTTGTACGTATCCTGCTCCCCGAGAGGGTTGCTTTTCTGAGGGAATGAAAAATATGACGATGAAGTTACTGCAACGAATCGCTCTGTTCAGCTTGGTAATTGCACTCGCCCTGCCGCCGTTGGCTGTGGCGCAGGGTGGTGTTGACACCTACAAGGCCAAATGTCAGGCGTGTCATGGCGCCGGAGGCATTCCCAGCGAGGGCATGGCCAAATCCATGGGATTGAAACCACTGGGCGGCCCTGGCGTGCAGTCGATGTCGGACGCCGATTTGACCGCTGCGATCACCAATGGCAAAGGGAAAATGAAGGCCTTCAAAGAAACATTGACCGACGCCCAGATCAAAGATCTTGTCACCTATATCCGCACATTGAAGAAGTAGTTACGCATTTTCTAGTGACCGACTGGTCGGCGGCTCCTGCGGGAGTCGCCGATTTTTTCTTGGCGTTGTTCGGGTAGTGCGAACCTTCAGGTCCGCGTCCAAGGGCGGGAAGAAATATTGCTTCAGCCGCTGAGGTCGTCGACCTCAGCGGCTGAAGCGCGGAATTGTGGGCCACGTTAACGCGGGCCCGCACTACCTCAATCCCGCCAGACAATCCCCTACCGCCGCCGCTGCATCATCGTCTGTTCCGGAGTTATACTCGCAAACTGCCGGCAAATTGCCTGCCCGGCTTCGTGAAGAACTACAGCGATGGAGGGCACGATGAAAGACGATCCTACACATAAGCCCGAAAATAGCTCAGGTATTTCGCGTCGCGATTTCATGAAGATTTCGGGCGTTGGCGTTGCCCTTCCATTGGTGCTCGGCCCGAAGGTGGTCGAAGCCGCTGGCGAGGAAGTGGCCGTCCATGGGCCGGGTAAGGTCCCGATTGCGCTCACCGTCAACGGCAAGAAGTTGACCGCGCAGTTGGAGCCGCGNNGTTAACTCCGGTCATGCAGGCTTTCGTCGCCCACGATGCCCAGCAGTGCGGCTTCTGCACACCGGGATTCATCGTTGCCACGACTCATTTTCTCGAGCAGCACCCCAATCCCAACGCGGAGGACATTCGCCGCGGACTCAGCGGCAACTACTGCCGTTGTGGGACCTACAACGGAATTCGCGCCGTCGCTTTGGCCAAGCCCGAAGGGAGGGCGTCATGAGCGAGTACACCTGGCCCGATCCTGCAACCCGCCCATTGCTGGGCAAGCGCATTTCGCGCGTTGATGGTCCGGTGAAGGCTTCCGGCCGCGCGAAATACACCTACGACTACAACCCCAATGGCTTGCTGGCGGGAAAGATTCTTCGCTGCCCGCATGCGCATGCGCGCATCGTCAGCATTGACAGCAGCGCGGCCGAGAAGATGGCTGGCGTGAAAGCCGTCAAAGTGTTGCAGCCGCCGGGAACGGAGATTTTCTGGGCGGGCGATGAAGTGGTCGGGGTTGCAGCGGTGGACGAATCGACCGCCGAGGATGCCATCCGCGCTATCAAGGTGCAGTACGAGGTGCTGTCCCACTTTGTCTCCGACGCCGAGCCGCCCGAGAATATTGCGGCCAATAACGGGCCGATCAGCCGCGACGACTTTGAAGACATGGAGGACAACCAGGTCCCGGACGAGCAGGTGATCGCGGCCATCAAGCAAAACGGCATCAGCTTCAAACCCGACGACAAGTATCTGAAGGACGCGCAAGCGTCGGGCGTCGATCCCAAGGTTGTCGAGGCACTGCGCGCCGCCAAGTACGCCGAGGCAACAACCTCACGCTCGCCTTACAAGAAAACGGCGGTGCAGAAGCAAGGCGATCCCGACAAGGCGTTCACTTCCGCGGCAGCCGTTTCCGAAGGTCTCTACGGCGCTTCGTGCATCACGCACTGCTGCCTTGAAACACACGGCATGGCATCGGAATGGCCGACTGACAAGGACCTTGTGGTGTACGTTTCCACGCAAAACCTTTCCGGTATCGCTCCCCAAGTCTCGGAACCGCTCGGCATCCCGGCGGGAAACATTCAAGTGCTGCAGCAATACATCGGCGGCGGATTCGGCAGCAAGTTCGGCCCCGATCGTTGGGGAATCGCAACGGCGCAACTCTCGAAGGCTGCTGGCGGCAAGCCGGTGAAGATCATGCTGGAACGTGACTCCGAACAGAAGGTCGCAGGCATGCGCCCGTCGGGCTTTGCGCGGGTAAAAATTGCCGCCGACAAAGAAGGCAGGCTCGTGGCATGGGAATCACGCTCGTGGGGAACGGGCGGAGTTGGCGGTGGCGGTTCCCCTCCGTTGCCGTACATCTTCGAAATTCCCAACCAGCGCAAGCAGCACATCGCCATCTCCACCAACCAGGGAAGTGCCCGCGCGTGGCGAGCGCCGAACCATCCACAGGCTGCGGTCATCACTATGACGGCGATCGAAGATCTCGCCGCCAAGATGAACATGGACCCGGTGGACCTCATCACTCGCAATCTGGAACTAACCGGCCCGCGCGAAAAAATCTATCGCGATGAACTTCCCATCGCCGCGGAGCTGATGGACTGGAAAAAGAATTGGCATCCGCGCGGCGATAAATCCGCGGGGCCGATCAAGCGCGGTCTCGGACTCTCCTTGCACACCTGGGGAGGCCGCGGACACAACAGCGATTGCGATCTCACCATTCATCCCGATGGATCGGTAGAAATCAAGATGGCCACTCAGGACCTCGGTACCGGGTGCCGCACCATCATTACGATCGTCGCCGCTGACACGCTCGGCATTCCGCTCGACAACATCAAGCTGCTGATCGGGGACAGCCGTTATCCCGTCTCCGGCGCGAGCGGCGGCAGCACTACCTCAGGAGGCGTCACGTCCTCTACGCGGCGCGCTGCGGTGGATGCGCGCGATCAACTCTTTGCCAGAGTTGCTCCCGCATTGAAGGCGCAACCGGAAGAATTGGAGGCCGTGAATGCGACCGTGCGAGTGAAGAGCGATCCCAGCCGCAGTCTTTCGTGGAAGGAAGCCTGCGCGAAGATCGGTGCTATGCCGATGACCATCCGCGGTAAGAATCCTGACAAGTCGAAGCCGCCCGACTTGACCAACAGCGGCGTCGGCGGCGTGCAGATGGCCGATGTCTCGGTGGACACCGAAACCGGCATCGTGCGCGTGAACANNGCGCTCTACGAGGAGAAGATTCTCGATCCCGTTACCGGGCGCATGTTGAACCCGAACATGGAGTTCTATCGCCTGGCGGGCATCGCCGACATTGGCGAAATGAAGGTCCACATGATGACTGGCAAAGGTTACGACGAACGCGGCGTCATCGGATTGGCCGAGCCGCCTGTGGTCTCGCCCGGGGCGGCCATCTCGAACGCGGTTGCCAATGCGATCGGTGTGCGTGTGCCGTTTTTGCCGATCACCCCGGCCCGCGTGCTGGAAGCGCTGGAGAACGGAGGTGCCCATGCGACCGTTTGAATACGTCAGTCCGACGAACAAGGAACAGGTTGCCACGCTGCTCGGCGAGCACGGCTCGATTCTTGCCGGCGGCACCGATCTGCTGGCGCTGATGAAGGATGACGTCGTCGCACCCGAGCGCCTGGTGAATATCAAGCAGATCGACCAGTTGCGCGGCGTTAGCTATCAACCGGGAAACGGATTGCGCGTCGGCGCGCTGACCACCATCGCCGAGTTCGCAGAAGATGCGAACGTGCGGCGTTATTATCCCGTTCTGGCGGATGCTGCGATGGAGGCGGCCAGCCCCCAGATTCGCAACCTTGCCACCATCGGCGGCAACATGTGCCAGCGCCCGCGCTGCTGGTACTTTCGCAACGGTATGGGGCTGATGGCGAAAACGGCGGACGGCAAATCCCTGGTGCTCGCGGGCGACAATCGCTATGCCGCGATTCTCGGCAACGCCGGTCCGGCCTACTTTGTCAGCCCGTCAACGCTTGCGCCGGTGCTCATTGCCTTGGGCGCAAAGATACGTCTGTACTCTGCGAAAGCTGCGGGTAGCGGCGTGCGCGAGTTGCCGCTGGAAAAGTTTTTCGTCATTCCGAAATCGGAGCACGAACTTGAACACGATCTGAAACCCGGCGAGATGGTGATCGAGATCGTCGTGCCTCCGCCTGCGCAGAACCTGAAAGCCGCCAGCTACGAAGTGCGCCAACGGGCGGCCTTCGACTGGCCGCTAGCGCAGGCGAGCGTTGCACTTGAGATGGACGGCAGCACCGTGAAGAGCGCGCGCGTCGTGCTCGGACACGTTGCGCCCATCCCGTGGATCTCGCCCGAAGCGGCGCAGGCGCTGGTGGGCAAGAGCATATCTCCCGAAACCGCAATGGCCGCCGCGATCGCCGCCGTCGCGCAAGCCAAACCGCTCAGCCACAACAAGTACAAAATCACGCTGGCGAAGGCCGCCGTCAAGCGCGCCATCCTAAGCGCTGCGGGCCAGAGCACCGGAGGTGCCGTATGATGCTGAATCCCGACGCCGACCGTTTCAATACAAAGCGCGAAGACATTTGTCCGGCGCTACGCTGGAAAGGACAATTCATCGAGGCGGAGCGTGACCCTACGGTGCCTCCCACCAACGACGGCCTGTTCTGGTGCATGCACACGCAGACTTGCATCGGGCCCGATGGTGAATTGGCCGAGCCGGGAAACTGCTCGTCGAAGGTCCGCACGTGTCACGGAACCGGAAAGTGCGAACATAGCTAACCGCGGATTCTCGCGGAGAACGCGGATTACGCTGTGAAGGCGTGCCCCTTCAAAGATCCCTGGCGGCCTTTGTTACCGGGTGTATTCCTTGATGAACTCCGCCGCGCCGGGATACTGCTTGATCAATTGCTCGCGATCGCCATTCTCGTAATCGGCGTAATCGAAGCCGGGCGACATCGTCGTCCCCAGGAGCGCGAAGTTGCCGCCGGGTGCGAGCTTGCATCCCTGCCAGATACCTCCACGAACCACGACTTGCGGCTGCTGTCCGCCAGCGAGGTCGCTTCCCAGCGTGATCGTCTGTGAGCTCCCGTCGGGCAGCAACTGCAGCATGATCGCGGGATCGCCAAGATAGAAATGAAAAATCTCCGAGCCGGGTAGCCGATGCAGCGGCGAAAACGTCTCCGGCGTAATCATGTAGTAGATTGCCGTGCCGATGGAGCGCGGGCCGCGAGTGCCGTCGGGCAGATATTCCGCCGCGACGTTCCAGCGGGAGCGATAGGTTTCACGAAAGAAGCCGCCTTCAATGGCCAGCGGTTGCAGTTGCAGCAGTTGTTTGACCTCATTCGCAGTCATGGTGGAAACAGCGTAGCACTNNTCGGCAAACATCGCAGCCGCAATCTGTTGCGGATATAGCTGATACCTTCCCTCCGCCATGGCTTGTTTCAGCGAATCCACCTGCTGCTGGCGGATGTCTGGCACCTCCTCCAGGTGTGCCTTCAAGGTTTGGACCTCCGCGCTCCAGGTAAACAAATGCATTACAGCTTTAGCATCGGCGGTCATGTCCTGGCCATTACTCCCGGCGCTCCTGCGGTGGTCCGACGCCGGGATGGCTTGCGGATTTAACAGGCTGCCGAAAAACAAGTCCCATCGGGGACTCTGAAGCGACCCATCTTCCGATGTGCCGTTAAGCGCTTTGCTTTTGCCATCTTGGGCGGGCGAACCGGAGTCCCCGACGGGTGCACGTTGCGCGCTGGTTGGGGTAAAATTCAGCCCGCCACATATCTGCTTTTGGCACTTTTTCAGTAGCCTCTTTACGTCAATTGTCATCCCAGTTTCTCGTGCTCTTTCCCCTGCAATTGAGTGATCGGCAATAGTTAAGAAAACTTTAATCTTTTTCTGCGGGTTTCTTGGCGCCCGCCGATCGCCCCAGCCGAAGGTTCTTGGCTCAGGAGCTTTTCCACATCCCCACCGGCTGGGTAGCGGCGTGAACGGACGCGGTGAGAACGGCGGTGCGAGTTTGCTGCGCACTCTCCAGGCTGGCCCGCAGCCGCGCCACGGCCATGGAATGAATCTGCGAGACGCGCGATTCTCCCACTCCCAGCACCGCTCCCACCTCTTTCATGGTGAGCTCTTCCTGGTAATACAGGGCGAGCACTTGCTGCTCGCGCGGCGGCAACTCCGCAATCGCATCCGCCAGCATCTGCCGGCGCTCTCCCTGCATGCAGAGGAACAGTGGGTCCTGGTTGGCGGGCCCCGGCAGACTTTGCCCGAGATCGGTTTCCCGTCCGTCTTCCAGCGATACGATCTGCAGGCTGCCGACCTCGAGGCCGCGAATTTCGTCCAGCAGGTGCTGAAATTCCTCCAGGGCCATACCCATGGCCAGCGCCAGCTCGGGCTCGGTGGCCGAGCGGCCCAGCTCGGTCTGCAACTTCTGCGTAATGGTTTCCAGGCGACGGGCTTTGCGGCGCAGGTCGCGCGGACTCCAGTCCATGTCGCGCAGACTGTCCAGAATGGCTCCCCGGATACGGAACTTCGCATAGGAGGCGAAGCGCACCTTCTTGTCCGGGTTGAACTTGTGCAGAGCGTCAATCAGGCCCACGATACCGGCGTGCAGAAGATCGTCGAAAGGAACGTGCTGCGGCAGCCGTTCGTGGATGCGGCGTGCGATGTATTTTACCTGCGGCAGTTGTTCCAGCAGGATCTCGTCCGTCATCTCTCCAGCCGGTTCACTCATCTGCTCGCAAGCCTGGGGGGCAGTCATGTCTCCTCCTTATCGAATCATTTCGACGACTGCAGCGGCTGCACTGGGGATAGTTGTCGGGAAGCCTCGGCGGCGTCCGCGCAAATCTCCACAGGACTGCGCTACAGTCGTCATCAAGACTGTTGTAGGCCGCCAACCTTAGAAATGGATTAGTAGGGAATTAGAAGTTTCTAAAGCACTTTCACATTGGCATACAAGGGTGGAGCGCCGCTTCGGCGGTGCAGTTACCAGGTGGAAATCCGTGATCACAGGTGGCCACTGCAATAGCGGCCTATGGGCTCGCAGCGAGTGCAGCGAAATACCAGAGAACAGCCGTTAGGAGTCCGGTACCGACAAGGATCAGCCGGAAGACGCCCCTCCCGGAAAAGGCAAGTAGCGACGATAACAGTCCTAGACCCAACATTGAAAGCACTGGATAAATTCTGTCGAGGTCGACCGGTGTCGTGCCGTGTGAAGCCACGTAAGCATGGATGTTGAAGCTCAACAAGACTGCCGCGCTCACCGCATTGGCGACGATACCGGTCAGGAACAGGACTTTTCTATAGCGGGCAAGAGCGTCGCCTTCCTTTCGAAAAAACCGCCAGGCCATCCACAAGGGTATGGGCAAGAATAGAGGAAACATCATCAGTAGCATAAGTGTCCCTCCCGGCTGCCGCTCAGCTAACGCAGGGCAGTCGCACAATCCACACGCCGGGAAGGCCAGTGGACGCGCTCCATATCAGGTCGCCGCCGATGGCGCGAAAGGTTCGGCGGGCAATTTCCAGCTCACCGCTCCAATCCGGCTCGGAGTGATCGTCGGACGGCCCAGCATCAACGCGGACCCCGCATCCCGCGATGCAGATCTCCACCTGCTGTTGGTCCTTGCGCTCTCCGCTCATGACGATACTGTGGCTTGACGAAGGGCAGCGAAGCAGGAACTCCAGCAGATAGAAGAAGCCGCGAGTCAACTTCGCTTCATTCGCCGCCACCTCCACCGCCACGCAGGTCAGCTCAAAGGCCCGTCCCGCGGACTCGAACAGGGGCAGCATTTCCTCGCGCAGTTGCTGCAAAAGCTGATCGAGCGCAACCGGCGTAGAGGTATCGCCGGGGTCCTCTGCGTCGCTCAACTCGCGCAGCAGTAGCAGCCGCCGGCGCAGCCGTTCGGCGTCGTGCAGGGCGGCTTCCACGCTGGCGCGAAATTCCTCGATGGTTTGATCGCGCACCAATGCGAGTTCCAGCGAACACTGCAGAGCGGTGAGTGGCTGGCTGAGATCGTGAAACACGTTCGACGCGAAATCGCGGCGCGGGGCAAGCTCTGCGGTGGAGGCTGAGACAGACGCGCTCACATCGGTGCCCCGGCTTGGCAGCTCATTTCGTATCCCACGCCGCGGACCGTGTGAATGAGATGGGGCGCGTATTCACCATCCACCTTCTTGCGCAGGTAGTTGATATAGACATCGACGATGTTGGTGGTGGTATCGAACGACAGGTTCCACACGTGTTCAACGATCATGGCACGGGTGATGCGGCGGCCCGAATTGCGCATAAGGTATTCGAGTAGGGCAAATTCTTTCGAAGTGAGCTCGATGCGTTTGCCTGCGCGTTCCACCTTGCGTTCCACGCGATCGAGTTCCAGGTCCGCAAGTCGCAGCACGGTTTCGACCGTCCGCGGGCCGCGGCGCAACAGGGCGCGCACCCGCGCCGAAAGCTCGGTGAAGGAAAACGGTTTGATGAGGCAATCATCGGCGCCCGTATCGAGCGATTGCACCCGATCTTCCACCCGGCTGCGCGCGGTGAGCACCAGCACCGGAAGCGACGGTTTCTTGGGACGCACGGCATTCAGCACGCCTATACCGTCGAGTTTGAGCAGGTTCAGGTCGAGGATGAGGAGATCGTATTCGCTCTCCAGGGCCATCTGCCGGGCCTGTTCACCATCGGGCGCCACATCAACCGCATAGTGTTCCGCCTCCAGGCCTTTGCGGAGAAAGCTAGCGAGCGGAGCGTCGTCTTCCACAACCAGGATGCGCATACCGTGAACCGTTGGCGAGTAACCAACCAATGGTTACTATGATCTTCGGCTTTTCCACAGGGCCCGTCAACATATCTCCGATCTCTGGCGAGGCACGGCGTGCCGATTCAGGAAGGACCGTTTTGAACTGCTAACCAGCGAACGGATGACGAAGATCACTACGACGAGGCGTTCGCATGCGTTGGGAGCTGACTGCATTGAGGATCGCGCACGGTTTTTTTGCAGCGCGGAATCATTCTCGCGGCGCTATAATCGCAGTATGGCACGTGGTTGGGAAAGTAAATCTGTAGAAGCTCAAATAGAAGAGTCTGATTCCGAACCCTCCCTTAGCGAAACCCGCTCCTGCTCTGCTGAAGAAATGCAACTCCAGATGAAGAAAGCTGACCTCGAGCTTTCGCGCAAGCTGGTGCTTCAGCAAATGGAGCGGAGCGACAACGAGCGTTATTCCGAGCTGCTGCGCCGAACGCTGGCCGGCCTCGACGCGCAAATCGTCGCCCTGGGCTGATTGGCGCCTGGTCAGGTGTTGCCTTCTTGAAGGAGTTCCCTCGTCTGGAGAAGCGCCGCTTAGCGCCGCCTTCGACGCAGGAAGAAACTGCGTCCGCCTTGTAATTCCACGGTCCTCTTAGCGCTACTTAGCCTCCAACACCAGGAAGTAATCCATTTTGTCCGCCTTCACCAGGTCATCATGCTCTTCGAGCAGACGATAGCCGGCCTGCTCGGCTTCGCGGAGCACCACTTCTTTCTGCACGCCATGATCTTCGCCGTTTCCGTTGCGATCAATGATGCCCACGCGCGCGTTGGGTCTTAGCGAAGTTCGCAAGTTGCGCAATAAGACAATCGGACTCGCCACCTCATGGTAGGTCTTCAGCAGGAGCACAGCATCGATGAACTTGGCGGGCAGTTGCGGATCGTCGGGTTTGCTGAGCACGGTTTTCACGTTGCGCAGGTGTTCCTGCTGCGCCCGGTCCGCGATGTGACGGACCGCCCCGGGGTTAATATCGACCGCATAGACAATCCCGGCCTCCGTCACCCTTTTCGCAGCTCGCACCGTGAACCATCCCGAACCAGCTCCGAGGTCCGCGACCGCCTTACCTGGCGCGATGGCAAGAATGTCCATTACGCGATTGATGTGAAGCCTTTGGTCTCTGCCGGGGGAATCGAAGATGGAGAGATCGCCGCTGTAAGGCGGGCTGGTCTTGCGCTGCTGCGCCGCGGAGGCTTGCGCCCATGATGAAGCCGGTGCCAGCCCAAGCAAGCAGGCAAACAGCAGCAAGGATAGGTACAAAGTGAAACGCCTGGAAGCCATGACAAAGATCCGTGCAAGATCCAGGTGCGGTCGACTTTCGGCAGAATCCTAGGCGTTGACCGGTTCCACGGTTTCTGATTTAGCGCCGGGATTGGACGTTCCACCAGCAGGCGGAGATGCCAACCCGACACCCTGCTGCTTGCGCGATTCCTTCACCGAACGATTGCGCGACGCGCGCAGCTTGAGGAACGACTTTGCTTCGGTGTAGAGACGCTTGCGGTCGGTAGAGTTGAATGCCGCTCTCCTCACGATCCGGAAAATCGCCTTGGGGCGGAAGTAGTACTCGTCGTAGAAACGGTGCACCATTTCCAGGATATAGTCGCGCGAAATCCCCGGATACTCAATCATGGCGACCTGGTGTCCCATATCGTCTACCATCTGGGAGCCTTCGGCCTTAAGAAATCCGTTCGCCTTGGCGTAATCGTAAAGTTCCGTTCCCGGATAGGCATGCGCCAGCGATACCTGGATGGTATCGACGTCCAGTTCTTTCGCGAAATCAATTGTGCGACGAATAGTCTCTTTGGTCTCGCCGGGCAGACCGAGGATGAAGTCGCCGTGTACTATGAGCCCGAGCTTCTTGCAGTCCCGGGTGAAGTCCCGCGCCCGTTCCACGGTCGCGCCCTTCTTGATGTTTTTCAGAATTTGCTGATCGCCCGACTCGTAGCCCACGATCAGTAGCCGGCAGCCGGCTTCTTTCATCGCCTTCAGCGTCTCGTAATCGGTGGTGACGCGTGAGGTGCAAGACCAGGTCAGGTTCAACGGTTTCAGCTTGGTGCAAAGTTCGATGGTGCGCGCCTTCTGAATGTTGAAGGTATCGTCGTCGAAGAAAAACTCTTTTACCCACGGCCAATATTCCTTGGCCTTGGCCATCTCTGCGGCCACCCTATCGGTCGAACGTTTGCGCCAGGGGTGTCCACTGAGGGTTTGCGGCCACAAACAGAACGTGCACTGTGCGGGACAGCCGCGCGTGGTGTACAGCGAGACGAAGGGATAGAGCAGGAACGGCACGTTGTAGCGACGAGGATCGATATCGCGCTTGTACACATCTACCACGTCAGGCAGAGCATCGAGATCGGCCACTGCCGGACGGTCGGCGTTGTGCAGTATCTGGCCGTTCGGCCCACGATACGAAACGCCCAGAATCTCATTCAGCGGCTTACCGTTCGCATACTCGACTACGGCGTAATCGAACTCCCGGCGCACTATGAAATCGAGCGCCGTGCCTTCCTTGAGAGATGCCTCCGGCAGGGTGGTTACGTGCGGTCCCACGAAAGCGATCTTCAGCCCCGGATTGGCTGCCTTCATGGCAGCCGCCAGCTTGATGTCGCCTTGAAAGCCCGGCGTGCTGGTGAACAGAACCAGGAATTCGTAATCCCTTCCAATTTGGATGGTCTCTTGCGCTGTCACCTTGTGCGGCGAAGCGTCGAGCAGACGGGAGCCTTCCAGCATGCCTGCCGGGTAAGCTAGCCAGACCGGGTACCAATAGGACTCGATCTCGCGTGTGGCTGGCCAGCGAGAACTGGCGCCGCCGTCATAATTCTCAAACGAAGGGGGATTCAAAAACAGAGTTTTCAAAGGCATAGGATTAACTATCGTATCATTTGTTCCGTACCGGCGGAACTTCTTACCTGTGTTTCGGTTAGATACATTTTACCGCCAGGCGGATACATTTTATGGCTGGCAGCGAACGGTTGATTAGCGAGGTGGAATGGCCCACTTCTCCAGTTCGCCGGTAAGCCGCAGCAATTGCAGTTCGGCCCGGCTGAGTTCCAACTGAGCGTCAAAATAGGCAGCGTGTTTATCTTCGGCATCGAGGCGTGCGTTTTGCTGATCGCGGGTGTTGGCGTTGCCAGTCTCGATTCGGGCCTTCACCGCCTCCAGGTCTCCTTGAGCTACTTCCCATTCCAATCTGGCCACGTCTCGTGCTGCGGCTAGTTGGCGCAATGACCTCTGGAGCTTCAAGGCCTCTTCGCTGACCTGGTTCCGGGCGATATCTACCTGCTTTTTCGCCACTAAGGCAACAGCATCAGCTTCCTCTGCCTTGGCCTTCTGCACCGAATTGAAGATGGGGAACCTGACATCCAGTCCACCGCTGAAATTGTTGGCCGTGTAGTTGCGATAGTACAAATCGTAATTGTTGTATTTGGCAAGGTAAGCGTATTGTGACGCCAAATCAATGGTGGGCATCGTCAGCGCCTTGTGTTCGCCTCTGGCCCGTGCCTGTGCAGCGGCTACTTTCTGCTCCGCCTGCTTCACCGCAAGACTGTTTTCCACGGCGNNTTCGTGAGGTCAAGCTTGCTGTCCACGCCCTGCTGCAGGCGCTGTTCGGTGACAAATTGCGCGTTGTCGGCCGCGCTTTGAGCTTCGCCCAACGCCTTTAGCTTACCGGCGAGTTGATCGAGTTGCGCGTAGGTCAGCGCCGTATCCAGAATGACGGAGTCGCGCTTGTCTTGCACGTCCAGGGAGGTGGCATTCCAGTCGATCTTTGCTGCCTTGATGAACTGCCGAAGGGAGAGGTTGAAGAACGACTGCACGGAGTTGAAGTTCACCACCGATGGCGCCGAGCCTTCCAGGGTGAGCGGAAATCCATAAGAATAACCGAGGCCGGAACCTACGGTGAGCTGCGGAATGTAGTTCGCTCGAACTTCCTCATAGGCCTCGCGCGCTCGCCATTGGTTGACGGTCGCGATGCCCATGACACCGCTGTGCTGCAGCGCCAAGTCCACCGCTTTACGGAAAGGAATCGGTTCCGCAGCCGCAGCATCGGCTGCTACGCAAGGAGCACAAGAAAGTACAAGGGCGCAGGCGAGAGCAGTTACCCTCGCAGCACAGCCAACCCGGGTCGTTCTTAAACAGTGGGGCCTTCGGGGCATCCTGGCTCTACCTGGTGAAACGATTGAAGACGGCTACTGTAACCGGTCAAGAGCTTTCCGCGCGCGGTCAAAACCGGAGGCCAGAGCCAGTGACGCCACGTATTCCGAGGTGGCGTCTGAACTACGGCCCATCTTCTCGTCGATCTGACCTAGCAGGTAGTGGGCGTGAAACGCCGGGGCATCCTCCACCAGTCCGCCGGAATCGAGGTACTTCTGCAAGTATTGCGCCGCATCTGGAAAGTCACGGCCGCTAAGGTACAGTTCATTGGCGGCGTCAAAATAGTTTTCGGCGCCCCGGCCAGGCTGTGCCATGGCCGTCAGCACCGTCCTCTGCACATCCTCAACGCGTCCCCGGAGACGGTAAAAATCCGCCAATTGCAGCCAATAAGTCGCAGGATTGTGGGCCTCCTTGATGGCGCTGTGGAACTGGCTCTCCGCTTCATCGTATCGTTTTTCCTTGGCGGCAATCTGCGCCAGGATCGAATGCGCCTCGGCCGCGTCGTACTTGCTGACCTGCGCCGCCTGCTCGCGGGCCTTATCCAGTCCCCCTCCCATGACGGCTGGGGCTTGAACGTAGTACTTGGAGAGATCGCTGCGGGCCTCGACGTTGGCGGGATCCAGTTGCACGGCGTGCTCAAATTCATTCTTGGCCTTGCGCGCCAGTCCGGCCGCGGCCAGTGGACTCGAACCTCCCGCCTTCCTGCCATACGCCCGGGCCAGCCAGAGATGATAACTCGCATCCTGGGGTCGTTCCGCGACCGCGCGTTCTCCCCATCTGACGGCATCGTCCCAGCGCTCCATGGCGTAGTAGGCGCGACACATCAGGTTGAACGATTCTGCGTCGCCGCGGTTGGACAACGCGCTGATCACTTCATTCATCCGGCCACGTGATAGTAACTGCACCGTCGCAGGATCGGCGGCGGCAATCGTGGTGACCGCCAGCAGCAGAAACAGAACAGCGAACTTGGAATACAAGAGTTTCATGGATTAGCGATTTTCACCGGCATCCCTTCGCGGAGAGATTGCATGTTGAGGGCGCCCAACGCCAGCACCGCATTGTCGGCGAGTCCACGGGTGACCTGGATCCGGGTGAGGTTTTCGACAGAGGTTTTCACGTCGCGGCGCTGCAACTCCCCGTTGATCACCTGGAATACGAATTGGCCGTTGGCGTCCTGATGTACGGCTTCTCGGGGGACGGTTAGCGCGTCCTGTTGGCGCGCGATGACGACCGCGACGCTGATATTGGTGTTAGGTAGGAGTTTGAGGTCGCTGTTGTCCACCATACACGTCACCTCTCCGACCATTCGCGTGCCGCGTTGCACCACCGTCGTCGGCAGGCTCTCCAGTGTGCCTTGCCACACCCGCCCCGGAATGGCGTCCCACGTGACTTCAACCACTTGGCCCTTTCGCAGTTTGCCGATCTCTGGTTCGTCAATGAACGCGCGTACTTGGACCTTATGCAGGTCCGCTACCTGCACCAGCAAATCTCCAGGGTTGACAAATGCACCTTGGCGCACCGGCAGGGAATAGACCATGCCGGCGCGTGGAGCAGCAACATTTGAATTTCTCAGCAACTCCTGGGCGGCGGCAAGCGAGGCGCGGGCTTCAGCCTGCTGGGACTCGACGTGGCCAACCTCCTGTTGTGAGTAGCGTCCGCTTAGTTTCTGTTGCAGCAATTGCACGTTGGCTTCGGCAATTTGAAACCGGCTCTGCGCCGTGTCCGCCTCGGCTTGCGATGCCGCCCCGCTCTGCAACAGGCGCTGCATGGCTTGCAGATTCCGTTGGGCGGCATCCCGATCAGCCTGGGCTTTCACCAGCGCATTGCGCGTGGTCAGCAATTCGTCTTTTGTGCCACCGTTTTCCACCGCGTTGCTATCGGCTTCTGCGCCCTTCAATTGCGCCTGGGCGCGAGCCGCCTGCGACCGCGCACTAGCATCTTCCAGTTGCAGAAGTAATTGCCCGGGCTTTACCCAGGAACCCTGCTGCACATGAATCTTTTTCGCCGTGGTGGCCATCGGCGCGTAAGCCTCGAAGTTATTCAGAGCTTCGATCTTGCCATTGGTGGCGATGCTTTCGGTGATAGTTTCGCGGTCGGCGCGGCCGATCCGAACAGGCACTTGAGAACGGTGCAGAGACACGAAAGCTGCGAGCACCACCACCGCCGCCGTCAGGCCAATAACGATGCCCCAGGTCCGTCTTCCGTTTACGCGGTCATGGCCGTTCTCAGTTGCAGCTGCCATTTTTGCTCGAATCTATAAGTATAACGTAGGACACAACTTCCACTTCGGCCGGTGCCAAGGCAAAATACGTCCTGCACCCGGGGAGAGGTCACTACTACCCCTTTCTATCTGATGTTCGAGCTTGCCCGAAGACGCAGCCAGTACAGCATGACTCAGGTCTTGACTCGCCATTTCTCATCTCGATACCGTCGTGCGCATCGCTACAATAGAGCCATGGCAAAAAGCGCACGCTATACGCCAGCGCACGCTGCGGCTGGTCTGTCCGCTAAACTTCCGGAAATTGAAACGTGGCCGAACCAATTCCCCGGCTACGAGATCGTGATTGACGTACCCGAGTTCACCTCCGTCTGTCCCAAGACCGGCCTGCCTGACTTCGGCACGCTGTGGATTCGCTACATGCCCGACCAGGCCTGCCTCGAACTGAAGTCGTTAAAGGAGTACCTGATCGGCTACCGGAATCTCGGCATCTTCCAGGAAAACATCGTGAACCGCGTTCTCGAGGACGTGGTGCGCGCCAGCAAGCCGAAATGGGCTGAAGTCAAAGGCGAGTTTCGCCCGCGCGGGGGTATCGGCACGGTCGTGATCGCGCGCTACCCGAGACCGAAGAACTAGCGCCGGGGTCTTAGTACGTGCCCTCCCGTCGCGTCCCGAAATACTTGCGCACGCCGAACGCGTTGTAGCGGCCGTATGGGCCGTTCGGGCCGAGCCACGCCGGCCCCAAGGGCTGGTCGCGCGCTCCGAAGCGCTGCATCAGCGGATGGGTGGTTACGCGAAGCTCAAATCGCTTGGGAAGGTCGATTCCGGCGCCCCAGTCGTACTCCATACCGATTCCGCTCCATGACCACGTGTACAGGGTTTGCGGAATATTCTTGCCGAACAGGAAAACGGGATCGTAAAAAACGTGTACCCGGCGCAGGAACGTGCGTCCGAACGGACGCAACTCTACCGTCCCCGAGATCATGTAGCGCCCAAATGCGCTGCACTGCGAGTTCACGCCGCCGTACTGGCCAGCATTGGCCGCGCATAGATTGGGATCCGTCTCATTGTGTGGGGGAGTTATGTCGAATTGTGCCCATCCCCAATACCAGTCCTTGGGAAAGAACATGCGGTCCGCAGTAGCCGCGGGTTTGGCATTGGCCGCCGGCTGCGAATCGGCCACGGCCTTGGCATCGGTTGCCGGCTTCGAATCTTGTGCCAGCAGGGTGACCTGCAACATCAGACAAACCAGGAACAGCAGCAAGCGTTTCATACACTCTCCGCGACGATAAATTGGTATGGCTGAGAAGAAGTGGGCAAGTGCCCCGCCGCGCCGGCTCGCCCCGTGAGCGCAGGCTGAGAGATTGCGCGGTGAGG
>PLYW01000116.1:0-9005 GCA_003151875.1 Acidobacteriaceae bacterium | reverse complement strand
GCAACCGCTGATCCAGAAGGAATTCGCCCTCAGTGACAAGCAGGTCGGCTTTTTGACCTCCGCCTTTTTTGTCTGTTACATGATTGCCGCCCCGCTGATCGTTCCCTTGGCCGATCGCTTTCCGCGCCGCTGGATCATGGCAGCAGGGGCTTTGGTCTGGAGCCTGGCGACCCTGCTGAGCGCGGTCACCCACAATTACGACGAACTCTTGCTGCGCCACGTCATCGTCGGCATTGGAGAGGCAACCTTCGTCGCCATTTCGCCGGCGTTCCTGTCAGACCTTTTTCCGGAGACGGTCCGCGGGCGGGTGATGGGCCTTTTTTTTCTGGCAACGCCGGTGGGCAGCGCGCTGGGCTACCTCGTCGGCGGCTACCTCGGGAGCCGCTACGGCTGGCGGGCTCCGTTCCTGATTTCGGCGCTGCCCGGCTTGCTGCTGGCGTTTGGCGTCTTGGCGCTGCGCGAACCCGTGCGCGGCGCCAGCGATCACATGGCCGACAGCTTCGAACGCGGTTCCGTGCGCGGGCTGTTTCGCAACCGGGCTTTTTGGACCATCAGCCTGGGAGCGGCCATGATGACCTTCGCTATCGGGGGTCTACAAGTGTGGATGCCCACATTCCTTTTTCGCATCCGGCAGGTGCCGCTGGAGCACGCCAATATTTCCTTCGGCAGCATGACAGTAATCGCGGGAACGGTGGCCACGTTGCTGGGGGGATGGCTGGGCGACCGCCTGCTGCGACGCACGCCCGCGGCCTATCAACTCATCTCCGCCATCGGGATGACGCTTTCGATTCCGGCCATCATCGCGGCCATTTATTTGACCGGGCCGGCGATGTATCCCGCAATTTTTCTTGGCGAATTTTGCCTTCTCCTCAACACCGCTCCGCTGAACGCAGCCCTGGTGAATTCGGTCAACGCGCGCATTCGCGCCACCGCCCTCGCAGTGAACATCTTTACCATCCACCTTTTGGGCGATGCATTTTCACCCACCCTGATTGGCTACATCTCGGATAAAAGCAATCTTCAGGTAGGGCTCATGTCAATGATCGGTGCGGTTGCGCTTTCGGCGGCGGTGCTGTTTTACGGGATGCGCTTCGCACCGAGGTTGGAAGTAAGCAACTAGCAACTACCGCGCGAAGAGCGAAAAGCGAACAGCGAATCGCGTGCAACAACAAACGCCCTCCCGCGAGACGCGAAAGGGCGTTAGGGTCTTGCAACATCACGCTGCCGACAGGCGAAGCCGGCTACTTGCCGAACGCCGTGATGGCGCCGGCTTCGTCGTCCTTCACGTCAAAGACGGTGTAGAGCTTGGTGATCTGCAGCAGATCGTGCACCTTTTTGGTCAGATGCAATAGCTTCAACTCACCGCCCTGGTTGCGAACCGAGGTGAAGGCGCTGACCAGCTCGCCAATGCCCGAGCTGTCGATGTAGCTGACATCGCCCAGGTTGAGCAGAATCTTCTTCTGTCCTTTGCCCAGCAGGTCCTTGACGGTATCGCGCAACACCACACTGCCTTCGCCCAGAGTGATTCGCCCGCTCAAGTCGACAATAGTGACGCCATCTACCTGCCGGGTGCTTGCTTTCATGCTCACGTGGAAGCCTCCTGAGGGTCCAGATCGTTGTTCTGGAGCCGCTTGATCAAAGTAATTTCAGTGCCGGGGTCAACTTTACGGATACGGACTTCATCCATGAATGCCCGCATTAAGAATATCCCACGGCCGGATTGTTTCATAAGGTTTTCCGGGGCGAGCGGGTCAGGAACCTCGACCGGATCCAGTCCTTTGCCCTGGTCGGTGATGGTGATGATCAACTCCCGCCCGTTTTGCTCAAAGGTTAACTTTACGCTCTTGGCCGGGTCGTAGCCGTTACCGTGCAACACAGCGTTGATCATCGCCTCGCGGACCGCCATCGAAATTCCGCTACGCGTGTCCTCGTCGAAACCCGACTGCGACGAGAACTGCTCGGCCATGGCTTCGGCCTTGTTGACGCTTTCCAGCGTAGATTCCATCCTGTAGGAAACGCGTTGTGGCGCGGTCATCAATTGGCTCGTCCCGGCCTGTTCGGTGCGGTTTCAAGACCCAAAGGAACAGAATCTCCAGGATGGAGCAGTTTGCCTGTTCGGGCGTTGCTTGTCAACGCAACTGTTTAATAGTCGCCAGGGTTCGCCGGCGACCTCAGTCAGTAACCGCTTTTTCCCCGAAACCGCCGCGACGGCCAAAGCGGATGCCGTTGGGGCATGCCCGGATGGGAATCGGGCGGGTTGCCGAATCGGCCGGGTGAGATTAAAATTAGAACGAACGTTCGGAAAATCGCCTTTTTCTTTTCCCTGATCCGCATGTCCTCTTCCTCCACAACCCGGGCCCTGGAGCATGCTTCCTCGGCCGATACCCGCTTCGATCGCCGCCTGAGCGAAATTCTCGACTATGGCACCGAGATCTTTGCCGAAAAGGGGTACGAGGGTGCCTCGATGCGCGACTTGTCGCGCTTGAGCGGTATCTCGCTGGCCGGCCTTTACTATTATTTCGAATCCAAAGAGAAGCTGCTGTATTTCATCCAGCAGCACACCTTCAACACCATCATTGAGCGATTGCGCGAGCGCCTGCAGGAGAGTCACGATCCCGAGACCCGCATCCGCATCTTTGTCCACAATCACATTAGCTATTCCGTCGCCAAACAAAAAGCGATGAAGGTGCTGGCGCATGAAGACGACGTTTTGACGAACGGCTTTGGCACCGAACTGGCTGCCATTAAGCGTGAGTACTACCGTATCTGTGTCGGACTGGTGGAGGATTTGGTAAAGGCTGAGGGGCTGAAATTTGTTGGGCGTAACGCCGGTCCGACGGGCGGGATCTCCACGCGTACGGCCGTCCTGGGACTTTTCGGAATGATGAACTGGCTGTACACGTGGTATAAGCCCCGCGTCGATCCCGACGCAGAAACCATCGCAGGCGAGATGAGTGATATTTTTCTGCGGGGAGTGCGAGCGGAAAAAGCCGGCGACTGGAAACCACGTCGGGCGGCGAACCTCGGTCGAAAGGCGGAGACACACGGCCGTCCCAAGTCCAAAGCCGCCAAGCGCAAACCCGCTCCCCCGCTGGCAACCGGCCGCACCCGTTAGGAGGTGCATCCATGACCACGGCCACACAAGTCGGCTTTAACCGCATCACGGTCGAGCTGCAGCCGCCGGCAGCGCGCATTGTGCTCAACAATCCGCCACTGAACGTTATCGACGTCCCGATGATGGACGAGTTGCGCGCGGCGCTGGAGCAGATCGAGACGCGAGCGGAAATCAGCACCATCGTCCTTGCGGGTTCGGAGCGCGCTTTCTCTGTCGGCGTGGATATCGCTGCGCACACGCCAGATAAAGTGCGTGACATGCTTACCGCATTTCACAGCGTGATTCGCTCGGTGGTTGACAGCGGAAAGCTGACGGTCGCCAGCGTTCGCCGGCACTGCCTGGGCGGGGGGGCGGAACTGGCGATGATGTGCGATGTGGTTTACGCCTCACCGGATTCGGTTTGGGGATTTCCCGAGATCAAGCTGGCGTGCTATCCGCCGGTCGCGGCTGTGGCCTTGTCCGCCATTGTGGGACAGAAGCTCGCGGCAGAACTCGTCCTCACCGGACGAACTTTGAACGGCCAGGAGGCGTTGCAGGCGGGATTGGTGAACGGTCTGGCCGACGATCCCGAAACTCTGATCACGGAATGTGTGCAGCGAGTCTCGCAACTGAGTTCGGCGGCAATCGCACTGGCCAAGAAGGCATTTTATGCCTGGGACGCGATCCACTTCGACAAAGGTTTGGCGCGCGCCGAGCAGATTTATTTCGACGAGCTGATGAAAACAGCGGACGCGCAGGAAGGCATCACAGCATTTATAGAGCGGCGAAGGCCGAAGTGGGTGGGGAAGTGACAGGTACTCGCAAACAGCTCGCCCTGGATACCGATGTTGCGAGTTTTACGTTGGCGATCCTTGGCATTATCGCCTGCGCCGGATTTGCCGTGATTGAGTGGTGGTCGGTGGTGCAACCCCGAGGGGCGCTACATCGGCCTGGACCGCCCGGATGGCAAGCCTCTGTAGCCCTGGTGCTTGGGGTTTGGATGATTTGTTCAAAGAGAAATCCCTCGGAGCCTCGCGCGGCACGTTTGGCTCTGATCGGCATGTTCGTCATGCTTGCTTTACAAGTGGCTGCTTCCCTGCTTCATCTGGGGAGTGGAAGCATGCGGATGATCCTGTCGCTATGTTCAGGATTGCTAGCCGCCTTGTTTTTCACGGGGATGACGTTATCTCTCATTACATGGGTCTGGCGTAAGCTTCGGGGCGCTACTCTGCACAGTGAGTGAGCTGCCATTAGTGGAATAAATAGAGGAATCTTGAGTTTGGAGTACGAGATTGCACCGGAAGAGCTGAAAGCTCAGCAAGAGGCGGGCGGAGATGTCGTCCTCCTCGACGTCCGCGAGCCTTGGGAGTTCGAGATTGCGAAAATTGCGAACAGCAAATCGATTCCGATGGGAGACATTCCGGCGCGCTTCAATCAGGAACTCGACCCCGAGAAGCACATCGTAGTCATTTGCCATCATGGCGTGCGCTCGATGAACGTAACCGCGTGGCTGCGGCAGCAGGGTTTTGAAAAGGCGCAATCGTTGCGGGGAGGGATCGACCGCTGGGCAAGACAGATTGATCCGACAGTGCCGGTGTATTAAAAGCAAGCACTTAGCAATTAGCATTTAGCACTTAGCGTTTTCGAGAAACGGCATTCGACCAAGTGCTGATTGCTAACTGCCAAATGCAGGTTTGTCCAATGAAAAAAGAACTCATCGAACTACGCATCAACGGACGCGCGCACGAACTGGCGATCGAGTCGAATAAGCTTCTGCTCGACCTGCTGCGTCAGGACTTGGGACTCACCGGGTCCAAGCGCGCCTGTGACGATTCCTCGTGCGGCTCCTGCACCGTGCAAATGGATGGCGTGCCCATGCTTGCTTGCACCATGCTGGCGGCCAGTTGTGAGGGCCAGGAGATTACTACGGTTGAAGGCCTTGCTGATCACGGCGGTTTGGCTGCGTTGCAGAAGGCCTACGGCGATTTTGGCGGCGCGCAATGCGGCTTCTGTACGCCTGGATTCATGATGACCGTGAGGTGGCTGCTGGCCAACAATTCCGATCCCAGTGAACAGGAGATTCGCGAGGCGCTCAGCAGTAATCTTTGCCGCTGCACCGGCTATTCGCAGATGTACCAGGCAATACGAGCCGTTATCGAGGCTGAGCAAAAAGCTGCACCGACGGAAATGGTGGGAGCGAAATAGACTCGCTGGTTCGCTGACCGCTAAGTGCTAACTGCTTATGAATGATTTTTCTGTAATCGGGAAATCGATCGCCATGGTGGATGCCGCGGGCAAAACCACCGGTGCGGGCAAGTACACGGACGATCTCAGCCTTTCCGGAATGCTGGTCGGCAAGATTCTCCATTCGCCGTATCCACACGCTCGAATCAAGCAGATTGACGTCTCGCGGGCCAAGGCCCTGGATGGAGTTGTCGCCGTAATCACCGGCGCGGACGCGCCGAATCCATACGGCATTCTTCCAGTTGGTCACGATGAGACCGCGCTAGCGGTGGAGAAGGTCCGCTACGTTGGCGATCACGTTGCCTGTGTTGCGGCCATCAGCGAAGAGATTGCGGAGAATGCGATCGAATTGATCGACGTGGAATACGAGCCGCTACCGGCATACTTCGATCCTGAAGATTCGATGAAGGCGGAAAGCGATCTCATCCACGAAAACCGCCCGCACAATATCGAGAAGGACTATCACCACGTCTTCGGCGATCTGGACAAAGGATTTGCCGACGCCGACTACATCGCCGAGGGCCGCTACATCGCCAATGAAGTGACCCACGCTGCGATGGAGCCGCACAGCACGCTGGCAAACTTCGAACTCGATCCGCATACCGGCAAGCTGGGACGGCTTACCGTGTGGTCGTCCACGCAAGTTCCGTATTACCTGCAGCACAAGCTGTCGCTGGTGCTGGAGATGCCGATGTCGCAGATCCGCGTGATCAAACCCTTGGTGGGCGGGGGTTTTGGCGGCAAGAGCGAAATCATTCCGCTGGAGATCATCGCGGCGGTTGCGGCGCGCGCGGCCAGAGCGCCGGTGAAGATCACCTACACGCGCGAGGAAGTTTTCTGGGCGCATCGCGGCCGGCCCCGCACCATCATCGATCTGAAGACCGGAGTGAAGAATGATGGCCGCATGACGGCGGTAGCCTGCAAAGTTATCCAGGATGGTGGCGCCTACTGCTCGTACGGCGTCGTGACCATTCTCTATTCCGGTGCGCTGCTCGGTGCGCTGTACGACATTCCCAATATTCGCTACGACGGCTATCGTGTACTGACCAACAAGCCGGCATGCGGAGCTATGCGTGGCCACGGCACCGTCAATGTGCGGTTCGCGTTCGAGTCGCAGATGGACGAGATCGCCGCGAAGCTCAATCTTGATCCGGCTGCAGTACGGCGAGTGAATCTGCTGAAGCCGCCGACTGTAACCGTCAACGGCCTTCGGGTGTTGAGTTACGGACTGCCGGAGTGCATCGATCAGGTCGTGACTCGATCGGGTTGGAAGGAGCGCAAAGGCAAACTGCCCAAGGGCCGCGGCCTTGGGGTGGCGTGCAGCCACTATGTGAGCGGTGCTGCCAACAGCATCATCCGCTCCGACATGCCGCATTCGACGGTAAACATCAAGATCGACCGCGACGGTGGAGTAGTGGTTTATACCGGCGCTTCGGAGATCGGGCAAGGCTCCGACACCATGACCGCGCAAGTTGTCGCCGAGGTACTAGGGTGCGAAATCGCGCGGGTCAAGGTAATCGCCGCCGACACCGATCTGACCCCGATTGATCTCGGTTCTTACTCAAGCCGCGTGACATTTATGGCTGGAAACGCCGCTTTGCGCGCCGCCGAACAGGTGAAGAAGAACATTGTAAGTGCCGCCGCCAAGCGCATGAATTGCACTCCTGATGACGTCATCATGCGCGACGGTCACGTGTGGAAATCTAGTACCACATTGTCAGAGTACAATCCCACATTGTCAGACAGTCTCGACGAACACGAGGCGGCGTGCGGGCATGTGGATGGCCAGATCCTGCGGGGATCGGTTTTGCAGACACCCAAAGAAGAAGGCCCGAAGGACCATATGAGCTTCGAGGAAGCCGTCGTCGCGGCGATTGACTTCCATGGGGCGCTGACCGGCACTGGGTCTTACGCGCCTCCGGTTGCGGCGCGTGGTGGCAAACACAAAGGCGGCGGCGTAGGGCCCTCCCCGGCCTATTCCTATTCCGCACAAGTGGCAGAAGTCAGCGTGGATGAGGAAACCGGGGAAGTGACCGTGCACAAGATATGGGCGGCCCACGACTGCGGACGCGCGCTGAATCCGGTGGCCGTCGAAGGCCAGGTCATCGGTTCAGTCTGGATGGGGCTTGGGCAGGCCCTAGAAGAAGAGATGGTTTGGAAAGACGGGCTGCTGATGAATCCCGGACTGCTGGAATACCGCAGTCCGTCGTCGGCTGAGTCGCCGGAGATTGAATGCATCATCGTCGAGAGTATCGACCCCGAAGGACCGTTCGGGGCGAAGGAAGCGGGGGAAGGTTCGCTGGCGGCGACGATCCCCGCAATCTCGAATGCGATCTACGACGCTGTGGGAGTCCGGCTGCGCGAAGCGCCGTTTACCCCGGAGCGGGTGCTGGCAGCCCTGCGCGCGAAGAAGGGAATGAAGCGAATCGAAATGACCGAGTCGGTTGACCCGACGGCTCCCCGCAAACTTCGCGAACACGGCGGCTCGCTGTGGTTCCGTGGCAAGGGTCCAATGCGGCATCCGCTTGATCCAGCGCGACGGGGCACGAACGCCGGGTCGCCCATGGGCGGTGGGGAGTGAGCCTGCCCAGCTTTCAACTGCTCCGTCCTAAGACCCTGGACGAAGCCACAGCGCTGATGGCGAAGTACGACGGCCAGGTCAAAGTGGTTGCCGGCGGTACCGACTTGCTGCCTTCGATGAAGCAAAAACTGTTTACGCCGCCCTATGTTCTCGATTTGCGCGGCGTCAGCGAACTGCGTGGAATTCGGAGACGGGCAGGCGAGGGCGTTGAGATTGGGGCACTGACGAGCCTTGCGGCCGTCGAACATTCGCCGCTGATTCGCAAAGATTTTTCAGTGCTATACGAAGCGGTCAAGACGGTCGCTTCACCCGTGTTGCGTAACATGGGTACGATGGGCGGCAATCTCTGTCTCGATACCCGCTGCCTGTGGTACAACCAGTCGCTACTATGGCGAAAGAGTTGCGGCTTCTGCCTCAAGAAGGATGGCGATCTTTGTCATGTTGCACCAGGCGGAAAGTTCTGCTGGGCGGCGTTTTCGGGCGACACCCCGCCGGCGCTGCTTTGCCTGGGAGCAGAAATTGAAATCACCGGGCCGGCTGGCACGCGTCATACCCCATTGTCAGAGTTCTATGTGAACGATGGCATTGCACGTCTGCATCTTGAGGCAAATGAGATTGTCACCCGCGTGCACGTGCCGGAATCGTCGGCGGGATGGCGCGGCAGCTATCAGAAGCTGCGCGTTCGTGGGAGTATTGATTATCCATTGGCGGGCGTCGCGGTCGCGCTTAAAATGCGCGCAGGCCGCGTCGAAGATGCGCGCGTTGCTATTACCGCTGTCAATCCTGCACCATTCTTGGTGAAAGATGCGGATGCGCATCTGATTGGAGTAGTTCCGAATGATGAGATTGCCGAGCGCATTGGTGACTTGGCAGCCAGTACGGCCAAGCCGCTAACCACCTCGGCGCTGACGCCAGAGTATCGCCGCGAGATGGTGCGGGTATTTGCCAAGCGAGCGGTGATGGCGGCGGCGAATTGACCGCGCTTAGATTTTCTTGTGATATGGGGTCCTTCGACTCCTCGGTCGCCACGGCGACCTCCTCGCTCCGGCTGACAAATTCGGAGAGCGTGGTTCTTGTATTAACTGA
>PLYW01000137.1 GCA_003151875.1 Acidobacteriaceae bacterium | reverse complement strand
ACCTTCACATTGGTGAAGCCCGCTTTGTGCAACTCGTTGTAGGCTGGCTGCACGTTGGGACAATGGCTCCAGGGGCAACACCCGCAATAGAGAACAATGAATGTCTTGCGGGCCAGCGGTTTCACCCGCCTGCGCAGAGATTCGATGCCTTGCGAATCCGAACCGGCCCCGATGTACTCAGCGCCGGGAATGTGCGCCTGCATATACAGAAGATGAGGACCAACATTGAGGACCAGCGGCTTTTCGCCTTTGGGCGACTGCAGAATTTTGACCAGGTCCTCGGGACTGATCAACTGGGCGCTGCCCGGCGCTAATTCAGATGCGGACTGGGCCTGCATTTGCGGGGTTGGCGTGGCACCAGGGCCAGTCCACCCATTCGCCGCGGCGTAACCGGCAGTCACGAACAGTGCAGCGAATATTGCCAGCACAGCCACAACGAAGCAGAATCTTGCTGAGGATTTCATGGATGCCTTTCCGTAAGTCAGCCGTTGCGGAGATTCGCCCGCAACAAGGAGCATAAACCATGGCGAACATTGCAAGTGAAGAGATGCGGCTTCATCGCGTGGAGAGTTGGCCTTCCGTTCTGTCATCCTGAGCGACGAGGTCGCCGTGGCGACCGAGGAGTCGAAGGATCCCTATTGCTTGCCTAGACTCAAAGTAGCTATAGGGGCCCTTCGACTCGCGGCAAAAGCCGCCGCTCGCTCAGGGTGACACCACAAAATCTAAGTCATTGTTGATCCATCGCGGCAAGCCTGAAGCCGTGCCCTGATACGAAGCAAATCATGAGATGTCAATGACTCCTAGAGCGCACTGNNACCTCGGCGCTGGAAAGATGTTTGCGCGCGTAGCGCAGCATGTTTCCGTACCAGAACAATTGCTGATCACGGAACGGCAGCTGGCCCACGCTATGCCCGCCGCTATGGCGGAAACGGGCCGCCGGGCAATACACGATCTTCCCACCGTGTTCCAGCAGCCGCTGGCAGAGATCGACATCCTCGAACCACACGGGAAAGAACTGCTCGTCGAAACCGCCAGCCGACTCCCAGGCCGCGCGAGTGATGGCGAGGCACGCGCCGGCCGGCTGCTCGACCTCCTGTTGCTGTGAATAGTCGGCGTCGAGGCAGCGATAACGTCGATTCGCGGGATTGCCCGGCCACAGCCGGTTCACCAGCATCGCCTCATAGAGCAAGCTGATGAGAGTGGGCAGCCGTCGAAAGGCGAAGCCGCGCGCCGGTTGTCCGTCATTGTCCAGCAGCGCACCGCCAACTGCGACCGCGCCGCTGGTTTCGAGGCACTGCAGCAGCGCTTTGACGGCCCCGGGCTCGGCGATGGCGTCGGGATTGAGGACCAGCAGAACATCTCCGGCGCTCTCGCGTGCTCCCTGGTTCACGGCTGCGGCAAAGCCAAGATTTTCCGGATTTGCCACCAGACGCACCGGATGCCAGGCGACAAATTCTTCCACCCGCGGCACGGTCTCGTCGCGCGAGGCATTGTCCACGATTACGATCTCGCAGTCCTGATTCACCAGCGCCTCCAGGCAGGCCCAGATACTATCGCCGGAGTTGTAGGTCACGATGATGGCCGAGCAGCGCAACATAGGGAGGAAGCACGAATTATAATCGTCGCTTCGTCTATTCTTCGAAGGGGCGCGCACGTCTCACGCGGTGGCCGCGCCTGGAGAGAACTTGGAAATCATCGAAACCTGGCTGCCCGGCGTGGTGGTGGTGAAACCGCGAGTCCACCAGGACGCGCGCGGCTTCTTCATGGAAACCTATCGCGAGAAGGTGCTGGCGGGCGCCGGCATCCATGAGCAGTTCGTGCAAGACAATCATTCGCATTCGTCGCGGGGAGTGCTGCGCGGGTTGCACTACCAGCTCCGGAGTCCGCAGGCCAAGCTTTGTCGCGTGGTGCAGGGCGAGGTGCTCGACATCGCGGTGGATGTTCGCCTCGGGTCGCCGCACTTTGGCCAATGGGTCAGCGTGTTGCTCTCCGCAGAAAACCACTTGCAGCTCTATATTCCGAAGGGATTTGCACACGGCTTTGTGGTGCAGTCCGAGACCGCCGACTTCCTCTACAAATGTGGCGACTACTACGATGCCGGCGACGACCGGGGCGTGCTGTGGAACGATCCGGAAATCGGCATCGATTGGCAAACGCCTTCGCCCATCCTGTCGGAAAAGGACAGTCGTTATCTTCCGCTTTCGCAGATTGCGCGCGACCAGTTGCCGCGCTTCCAGCCATGAGTTTGCGACTGCTCATCACCGGCGCGACCGGCCAGATAGGCTGGCATTTGCAGCGCACTCTGGCGCCGCTGGGCGACGTGACAGCCCTCACCCGCGATCAATTAGACCTGTCCGATCTTGACGCCGTGACGCGGGCGGTGCGCGAGTTCGAGCCTGATGTGCTGGTAAACGCCGCCGCCTATACGGCGGTGGACAAGGCCGAAAGCGAGCCGGAACTGGCGCGCACCATCAACGCCCTGGCTCCTGCGCGCATGGCCGAAGAGCTGGCTCGCAACGGCTGCCTGCTCATCCATTACTCCACCGATTACGTTTTCGATGGCAACAAGCCCACGGCCAATGCCTACGAAGAGAACGACGACACCGGACCGATCAACGTCTATGGCCGGACCAAATTGGAAGGCGAGCAGTTGATCGCCGGTGCGGGGTGCCCTTACCTCATCCTGCGGACCACCTGGGTGTACGACACTCGCGGCAAGAATTTTCTGCGCACGGTTTTGCGTCTGGCCCGCGAAAAGGACGAGCTGCGCATGGTAGGCGACCAGTACGGCGCGCCGACTTGGGCGCGGACGATCGCCGAGGCAACCGCCATCATTCTGGCCCGGTCCCTGGAGCGCAACAGCGAAACCGGCGCCTGGCCGAGCGGGCTTTTCCATCTCACGGCGGCGCAGCAGACCTCGTGGGTGGGATTTGCGCGAGCCATCCTTGAGGATTACGACGCGCTACTCGATTGGCCGGCCGACACCGGTGAATTTGGCGGGCCGTTGAAGGCCAAGCGGGTTGTCCCCATCACCAGCGAGCAATTTCAGGCGGCAGCGCGCCGGCCGCGAAATTCGGTGCTCTCCAACGCCAAGGTGCAGGCCACCTTTGGAGTTACGCTGCCGGATTGGCGGAGCCAGCTGCGGCTTGCCATGCAGGACGCGATTCGCTGATAATCGTGATTACTAGGTTGCTGAACAGTTCATCTTCTCGCGCCTCGGCAGCGCGCGCTTCCGCCGGGTTTGGCACCGGAAGACCGGCGAACCCCGTTGCGCGTACCCCCACTGTTCACGGCACAAGAATGGAGATCTGATGAAGGGAATAGTCCTGGCGGGCGGCATTGGTACGCGCCTGTATCCGCTGACCCGCGTCACCAACAAGCACCTGCTGCCCGTGTATGACAAACCCATGATCTTTTATCCCTTGCAGACGCTGGTGGACGCAGGCATCCGCGACATTTTGATCGTGACCGGCGGACAGAACGCCGGCGATTTTCTCCGTCTGCTACAGAACGGCAAGGAATTCGGTCTGCAGCAACTCAGCTTTGCCTATCAGGAGGGGGAAGCTGGAATCGCCGATGCGCTGCGCCTAGCCGAGCCCTGGGCCAAGGGCGACAAAATCTGCGTGGTTCTGGGCGACAACATCATTGAAGGCGACATTCGCGAGGCGGCCACGTCCTTCGACCGGCTCGAAAATGGCGCCATGGTGATGCTGAAAGAAGTGACAGATCCCGAGCGCTTCGGCGTGCCCGTCTTTGATCACGGCCGCGTCGTTCGCATTGAGGAGAAGCCCAAGAAGCCGCTCTCGTCGTATGCCGTGGTCGGCATTTACTTTTACGACGGGACCGTCTTCGACCGCATACGCACGCTAAAGCCGTCGGGCCGCGGCGAGTATGAAATCACCGACATCAACAACAGCTACATTGAGGATGGCTCGCTGCACCACACGCTGCTGGAAGGCTGGTGGACCGACGCCGGCACCTTCGAATCGCTGTGGCACGCCAGCAACATGGTGCGCGACAAGGTGCTGCGCAATGCGGAAGAGTCGGCGACGGTGCGCAGCCTATGAAGCTGCTGGTCACAGGCGGCGCCGGATTCATTGGCTCCAACTTCGTCCATCACGCCCTAACCGCACATCCGCAATGGAAGCTGGTGGTCCTCGACAAGCTGACCTATGCCGGC
This sequence comes from Acidobacteriaceae bacterium, assembly GCA_003151875.1. Classification (GTDB taxonomy): domain Bacteria; phylum Acidobacteriota; class Terriglobia; order Terriglobales; family Acidobacteriaceae; genus Bog-257. The sequence continues at coordinate 4,679 of PLYW01000137.1, read as the reverse complement.
AACTTGAAGAACCTGGAACCGGCTCTGCAACAGGGCAAGTGCGAGTTTGTACAGCTCGACATCTGCGATCGCGCGGTGCTGGATGCCGTTCGGGGATGCGACGCCGTCATCCACTTTGCCGCCGAGAGCCACGTGGACCGCAGCATTGAAGACGCGGCGGCCTTCGTCCGCACCAATGTAGATGGCACGCACAACCTCATCCAGGCCTGCCACGAAGCGGGCGTGCCGCGCTTCTTGCACGTCAGCACCGACGAAGTGTATGGCAGCCTCGGCGAGGAAGGCGAGTTCACGGAAGAATCTCCGCTGCAGCCCAACAGCCCCTACGCGGCCACCAAAGCGGCTTCCGATCTGCTGGTGCTGGCCTACGTGCGCACCCACAAGTTTGCGGCGGTGGTGACGCGCTGCTCCAACAACTATGGGCCGTACCAGTTTCCCGAGAAGTTCATCCCGCTGATGATCGCGCAGGCGATGGCGGGCGAGCGGCTGCCGGTGTATGGCAAAGGCAGCAACGTGCGCGACTGGATCCATGTCAGCGATCACTGCACCGCCCTCGACGCCGTGTTGCAGCGCGGGCGCGAAGGCGAGGTTTACAACATCGGCGGAAGATGCGAGAAGCGCAACCTCGAGGTGGCCAAGCTGATTCTCGCCACTCTGGGCCGCTCCGAATCGCTCATTCAGTTCGTCAGTGATCGTAAGGGACACGACCTGCGCTACGCCATCAACTGTGAAAAGCTGGAACGAGAGCTGGGCTGGCGGCCCGAGATTGGTTTCGATCAGGGACTGGAGCGGACCATCGCGTGGTATCGCGAAAATATGCCCTGGCTCGATGACGTGCGTACCGGCCAGTACCGCGACTACTTCCAGAAACACTACGTGCAGCGGGAGAAGACCTTCGCGCCTTAGGCTAGAGCTCTGCGATAGATGTGTCCGCTTTGTACGGGTAGTGCGGCGCTTCAGGCCGGGGTCCCCGGCACACGCCGCTTTGCGTGTGCTGGGGTGGTAGCGCCGCGTTCGTCGCGCCCAAACGCCTCGTTTAAGCCGCTGAGGTCGGAGACCTCAGCGGCTTAAACGATTTTTTCCTCTTGCGGTTTGCGCGGGCCTGAAGGCCCGCACTACCCGTGCAAACCGGACCCAGACGTCTCAAGCATAAGCGCAGACTGTTAAAAAACGGCGGCCACTGGGGCCGCCGTTGATATTTCCGCGACAGTTCAGACTGCTACGGTTCCAGAACGTGGGTGGCTTGGTCGCCAGAAAATGTCATTTGCACCAACACCCGCTGGTTCTTCGCGTTCTCGGTAAAACGCTGCTCGGAGCGAGTCGCTTTCGTAGCGAGCGGCGTCAGCGTGCACTTGGCTTTGGCCTCGGCGGTCCCGCCCTTCTGCTTGAAGATCATGATGTGGGTCTGGCCCTGCATTTCATGGGTGACGTTGTAGTCGCCCGCTGGCAGCAAGCTTCCGGCAACAACCGTCGGCTGAGTAAAGGTAAGAGTTTGTTTTGTAGCAATGCCCATGGGATTGTCTTTTGCCGCCATGCTGCCCAGCAGCACTAAGACCAGTCCGATTAGGACGACGAACATTCTTTTCCGGGTGTACATATGCCTCCAATGAAGCCCATCAGTTGTGGGCGGTAATAGTCCAACTTCAGTGTAGATAAACCGGCCAAAAAGTGGTGTGCTGCAAATCACAAAGCAATGTGAGTGGTGGGCATAACGGATGGTCAGAGCAGCTTGCGCAGCTCGCGCCGCAAGATTTTTCCGGAGGCGGTACGCGGCAGGATTTGCACGAAATAGATTTCGCGCGGCATCTTGTAGTGGGTCAGGCGGTTAGCGACGAACTCCTGCAGGCGAGACGCGGTCTGCGGGCTGGCTACCTCTTCTTCGCGCAACACCACGAAGGCGCAGGGAATCTCTTCGCCCGCGCTATCGACTCGCGAAACCACGCCGCAGTCGCGCACTCCCGGATGTTCCAGCAGCACGCTTTCCACCTCCGCCGGCGCAATCGAGAAGCCCTTATACTTCATCATTTCCTTGCGCCGATCGACCACGTAATACTGGCCGCTGTCGTCCACGCGAACGATGTCGCCGGACCAATACCAGCCGTCGCGCAACACCGCGGCGCTGGCGTCGGGAGATTTCCAGTAGCCCAGCATGAATTGCGGTCCGCGCATTACCAGCTCGCCAATTTCTCCGGGCGCTACGTCATTCTCCTTTTCATCCACAATCCGGCACTCGGTATGTGCCACGGGTGCGCCGACGGAATCGGGTTTGTACAGCTCGGGGAGAAGAAATCCCATGTGCGTAACCGGCGAGGCTTCCGTCATCCCGTAGCCTTGGCGGATGGGAATGCCGGTGCTCTGAGTAAATCGGCGCGCCAGTTCCGGGGCCAGCGGAGCCGCTCCTGACTTCACCCAGCGCAGGCGATGCTGGCGGGGAAATTTCCCCTGTTCTGCTGCCTGGCAATAGGCCAGCAGCGTGGGAGGCACGCAAAGGGTGACGGTCACGCCCTCCTCCACGATGGTTTCCAGCGAACGTTCGCAGTCGAAACGCGGCATCAACACCACAGTGCAGCCCCGCATCAGCGTGAGATTCAGGCCCACCGTCAAACCATAGATGTGATAGAGCGGAAGGAAACACAACAGCACATCCGGATCGGTGATAGCGCCAAATTCGCCCGGAGTCAGCGTCTGAAAAACGTTGGCGACCAGGTTGAAATGCGACAGCATGACGCCTTTGGGCAGGCCCGTGGTCCCGCTGGAGAAGGGCAGAGTGGCCAGCGCCTCGCGGGAATCCTGCTCCGGTTCCGGCAGCCGCACGCTGAGGTTTGGCTCGAGGAGAGACTCCCACATCTGGGAGCCGCTGGGCCCCGGATTGCGGACGGTATAGACGTTTCTCAAAGCAGGAAGCCCCGCGAGATCGATGCCGGTAAGCAATGCGCCGTCGCTGATGAGAGCGACCGCGTCCGCTGTCTCCAACTGATAGCGGACTTCGCGCTCGCGGTAGGTCGGATTCATGGTTGTCGGCACGGCCCCAGCCAAGGTCGCAGCGTGGTAGGCGATGCCAAACTCCCAGCAATTCGGCAGGTAAATGCCAATCATCTCTCCGGGGCGAACCCCGGCCGCGACCAGGCCGCGCGCGGCGCGTTCCACCAGTTCGCCGTATGCCGCGTAGGTGATGCGCCTTGCGGGCGTGCAGGAAGTGTCGACCATGGCGACCTTCGCCGCATGTTGGCGGCGGGAATCGAGGATGACATCGTGGACAAACCTGCCCTCGGGATTGCCGTAAAGCTGGGTGCGAAGACTTTGCGTTGGCTGTGCCATTGGTGTGCGCAAGAGTGTAACAAATATGGATTCATACCGGAATCGCCAACAGGCAGGCAGACACCGTTTGTTATTCTGTCTGGCGGAGATCAGAGCAGCTTCAGATTTCGTGTATTACCGATGGACCATGCCTTCAAGTGCAAAAAACCGGTGGAAGACTTTTGGTGGGAGCCCCCTGCTTCAGCAGGGGGAGCTGGACTTCAGTCCGGCGGTAAAGCGTTCGATCTTGAAATGGGCTTTAGCCCCAGGGTTTCTCGACACCCCAGCGCTAAAGCGCAGGATTGGAGTCGAAGCTTTCCCGGAGCGCTGAAGCGCTCCTTCCCCCGCATAAATGCGGGGGCTCCCACCAGGAAGTATACGGATCAATGATCTCAGCGGCTGCTCCATCTACACAGCAAGGGTGAAACTGCTCTAGCCGCGCCAATCGAGGGGCTTATGCGGGGACTCAAAGGCAAGCGTGTGGTTATCACCGGAGGCGCCAGCGGCATCGGTGCGGCCACGGCGGCGCGGTTCCTGGAGGAAGGTGCGCTAGTCGCGGTCCTCGACCGCGACCCTGCGGCGTGTGAAAAGGTCCGCGCGCAACAGCCCGGCATCGCGGGAACATTTCTCGCCGATGTCGCCGACCACGTACAAGTACAGCGCGCCTTCGCAGCCATCGTGCGCGATCTGGGCGGGCTCGACGTCGTCATCAACAACGCCGGCATCAGTATTCGTCATAAGTTTCTCGATATCACTCCTGACGAATGGGGCCGGGTGCTCGCCGTGAACCTGACCGGTGTTTTCTATGTCGCGCAAACCGCCGCCCGCTACATGATGGAGCACGACGGCGGTGTCATCTTGAATACCGCGTCCACCAATGGCATCGTGGGTTATCCCTACTACGCCGATTACAACGCCACCAAGGCGGGAGTGATTGAGCTGACGCGCTCCATGGCGCTGGAGTTGGCGCCCAAGGTGCGGGTGAACGCGGTCGCGCCCGGATATGTTCTGACCCCGATGCAGCGCGCCGAGTACTCCGATGAAATGCTGGAGGCCGTCAACCAAAAGCTGCCCCTTCATCGGCACGCCCAGCCTGAAGAAGTTGCTGCGCTATTCGCGTTCCTGGCCTCGGACGATGCCGCCTACGTTAATGGGCAGGTGTACGTGATCGACGGCGCCGAGACCGCGGGCGGGCTGGCCAGCCGCTGACCATGACTAGCCTAATCGGCGGCCCGCTTCTGCTCGCCACCAAGAATGAAGTGTTCGATGGCGTAGGCAAACCCGTCTTCCGTGTTGCTCTTGGTAACGTACGTCGCCTGCGCCTTCACCTCGTCGGTCGCATTGCCCATGGCGATGCTGACGCCGCTTTGGCGAAACATCAGCAC
>PLYW01000163.1 GCA_003151875.1 Acidobacteriaceae bacterium | reverse complement strand
ACAGCGGCAAAGCGGTGGACACCATTAACCAGAACCTGGGCTACCTGGTCCGCTGCGGCGACCCCGACGCCATCGATTCGATCGTTCCCATGGCTTACGGGAATCTCGCGTTGGACCTGCTGCTAAGGGGAATCCATGGACGGCTGATTGTGCTAAAAAACGGCCGCTACAGCAACGTCGCGATTGAGACCGTGGTGGCCTCGAAAAAAGTGGTCAACGTGAAGGAGCAGTACAACACCGAAAGGCTGCGGCCGTACTACAAGAGCTTTGAAGACAAACCGCTCTTCATGATGACCAGCGAGGGCTGACGGGCTTGCTGCGGGGCACGATCGCTGCCGTCAGGTTTGTGTCAGATGTGACACTTTATGTCACGTGAGCACATTTGTGTCAGATATCATACTTTTTGTCATGTGCCAATACTTTATGTCAGATCTACCCATATGCGTCTTATGTGAAACTTTATGTCAGGTATTACAGTTTGTGTCATGATTTCGATACTGTGACAGATTTATGCAGATTTGACCGTGGGCGGTTCCGACCCTAGTCTCAGCACAATCTCTTTCAATCCCCGGTGTTGCTGGAGCAACCGGAGATACTTGCTCTCATCGGCGGAACCCTTGGCGCGGATGATGTCCACCAACGCCTGCTTCTGCGCATTCGTCCACTGCCGGAGTGCGGGCGCCAACAACAAAACCGACGCAAAAGTCTCGAACGCTGACTGCTCGACGCGACTCCATGTTCCAAGATCTATTTGCAGTTGCTTGGATAACGCCTTGGTGGCGGCCCGCCGCAGCTTTTCAGGATCGCCGCCGAATTCTTCCGCCATCCGTTGCTGCACCGCCAGACCAATCCTTCGGGTCGAGAAGGTGTCCCACTGTCCGGGCGGTTCCTTGCCAAACTCATAGAACACATGGTCTGCGGCCAACTGCCGCAACGTGCGCGGCGAAGTCCGATGCGCCGGATCGCGCCTCATCCGCGCTTCCTCTTTCCTGGTGATTGCCAGCAGTTCGGGACGTCCGGGACGAAATCCCAGCTTGCGATAAAACCAGAATGCGCCGGACTTGATGGCCTCTTCGTTCTCATGACCGAGCTGGTAGGGATAGACCGAAAAACAGGTCACGCCAGTAAGCTGATGCAGGAAGTGAAGCATTTTGGAATAAATCCAGGCTGTCTCCCCATCGCGAAAGGCGTAAAAGGTGTTGAACCCAACCTCCATCCACTCGAACAGAGAGATGCCCTCGATGTAGTTGATGGGAACGCCATTCTTCAGCGTTAGACCCGCATGATAGGCGCGCAGCGGCAAACGCCGCTCGGGCGGCAGTCCCCAGAGGAAGATCTGCACCCCGCGTCCCACATCCGCCTCAAAGACCAGCTTCGGATCGCCACGGGTTGTGCCGTACAGTTCGCGATAGCGGACGGTGAGGGCGGTGCGTGTCATGTCCAACACCTCTTCGCCTTCACCCCGCGAAAGCTTGCGAACTGGCAGCGGCGGCGAACTCAGCTCGCCGGCCAACGATACCTGGTTGCGACGAAGCAGCGGCTGCCGCTGGTAGAACATCCGCGACACCTTTCGCCGGGCGTGCGTCCGGCTCGCCGCGGAATTGCCAAGCTTCCACAGGATGTTGATCGCTAGCGAGTCATAGAGCGATGTCCTCCCCACGCTGGAAAGAGGCATATCGGCGACGCGCTGCAAAAGCCATGGCAGAATCTTTTCCCGGCCACCGGCGGCAGTCGCCATCCAGTCAAAGAAGGGCGTGTCGGCTTCGACCAGCGAATCGTCTCCCAGCAGCGGAATCAAAAGCGGCAACGTCACCGCCATCTGGCGACCTTGCTCGTCAAAATTCCACTCGACCGTAAGCTGTTGCGGATAGCGCTGCGCCAGCCAGTGGGCCACGTCGTAAGTGAAGTTGTCGCTGATTGCCGTGCCCGCGATGCCGGAGAATTCCTCGTCGTCGAACCGCTCCAGGTCCGCGCCCGAAGCCTGAAGTCTCTCCACCTGGCGCGCTATGCCGGTCAGCAAATCGTCGGCCAGGTGCGCAACTTTGCGGCTTTGGGGAAACGCCCGCAGGAACAAGAGAACGTCATGAAAACGGATGAGCGATCCGGCATCGTCAAATTCGACCTGCTCCATTGCAGCCAGCAACTTCTCGATCGCCTCGGCACAACCGGGCCCGTATTGAAGTTTGGAGGCTTCCAGTTGCGCCCCAGCGGATACTTTGCCGGCCCTCACGTTTCACCCTGGCTTGCGGCGGAGGCCTTCATGGCGCCAGGAACGTCAATCGAAGGCAGTGTCAACTCTTCCATCGCGGAAGGCTTTTCTGTAGATGACGGCACGAGGGCCGACATCTTCGCCGACCTCACGGCACCCGCCACCACAAACAGGTTGGTCACCAAGACGACGGTGAATGCCATCGCCGGCAGAAAGGCAAACACCTCTCCGCGGGCGCTGACGATCGCCAGCGCCAGCACAGCCGTGACCAACCCGCGTGGCAGCATCCAGAACAACAACTCGGTTTCCCTACGGGTGGTCACGTCCCGGACCGCCCAGCGGCTGGTCTGCATGGCGAGGAAGCGTGCCAGGAGCAGCGCCGCGAGAATACCGGCGATGGGAAGCAGGTATTTCCGGCTGACAAACTCGGCAACAAACCCCAGGAGAACGAAAAAGAACGAGCGCACCAGAAAGCTCAGCTCAGCATGGAAAGCGAGCAGGCGCGCGCCCTGTCGAGTCATGTGGGGTGTACGGGGCAAATTGGCCAGGGTGATGCCAAAAATCAACACCGCCAGCAGGCCGCTGCCGCCGACGTAGCGCGCCAGCGCGTACACACCAAACACCACTCCCAGGTTTGCGATGTTGGCGTTGGGATGGCCTGCAATCCGAGGCCACAGTCGCGACCAGATGGCGCCCGCCACCACGCCCAGCAGCAACGCGATCACGATGTGCCGGGAAAAGTCGGCGGCCACCCCGAACAGCAGCGAGTGGCTTACGTCCGCATTCAGCAAGCTGCCGATGAGCAAAACGGCGATCACTTCGCTCATGGTGGATTCCAAAGTCAGGGTGATCTTGACGGATTCAGGAGTAGAAATCTGTTCCAGGGCGGGTATGACAATGGTGCCGCTGGTGCACCCCAAGGCCGCTCCCAGAAGCACGCAGTCGCTCCACTGCAGGTGCAGCAGCGCCCTGCCCATCAAGGCAATCAATCCCAAGCTCAGTCCATAGCTGACGATCATCAACAACAGCGCAGCGGGGGCGTAGCGGGCGGCTTGTCGTAACCTGAGTTCGGCGCCGCCGGCGAAAAGAATCAGGATGAGGGCCAGCGTTCCCAGGATATCGATGGTGCCCTGGAACGTTGCAGGCCGGACCCAATGCAGAACCGGACCAAGGGTCACGCCGATCAACAGCAGCACAACCAAGTCGGGCACACGGGTCAGACGCGACAACCGGTTGGCAATGTACGCCACCACCAGCAGAGTGCCCACCATACCGAATATAAGCGTCAATTCCACAATGAGGATCTCGCCAGTTCAGCCCCGCAAGGCAGCAGCCAGGATTTAATGGAAGGACACATCATATACGGAAGTCCAGCGACGCTCTAGCCAGAAACACGGTCTAACTTAGGAAGCTGGATACCACGGCGACGTTCCTCAGTGCCCTTGGTAGTAAAGGTATTCACACAGCGCCGCTTCGAAATCTCGCCCAGACCATCCACCCCACGGCCAGCAGCGTGAGCCCGGCAATAATTCCTTGCGAGATCACGCAATACAGACACCACACCTCCAGAACATGGGCCTCGATGTTGGTCAAATATAAAGCGAAGCCCATACCAACCAGGACGCAGACCAGCAGCAGCCCGCGGCGGCGCATAGATCCCAAGACGCCGATCATCAGGTATCCGACGATGCCGATGGCTGCCACTGGCACGCCGCGGATCACGGCGTACGGGCTGTGGTTCACCACACCGCAGTCCCACTTGTCATTGATACTGCACGGCTCGGAACCCGTATCGTAGTGGACTTTCAGGGCCAGGCCGGAAACCACGATCCCGGCGAGCGCCAGCAGCACGATGAGATAGCGCACGAAGTTTCTCCTGTGTGGAATTGTAGCGTGGAAGTCGCAGCACGCGATCTGGCTCCGCCATTCCGCAGACGGCGGTCGCCATCACGAACCATTGTGATGTAGTAGAATTTTGCTGCTCATGCGCCGTCTTGCTGCCAGTTTACTGCTTGTCCTGATGTATGCGGGACTGGCTCTTCCCATGCTGCTGGCCCGGGAATCCGGGGTTCCGGCCTGCTGCCGCCGCAGCGGCAAACACCATTGCGTGATGCTTCCTCAAGGCGATGGCTTCCGGACAATAACAGCCAATTGCCCATATCGCCATTTCACCGCTCTGACCTCGCACTCGACAACTCTCGGCACAGCGGCCACGGTGCTGAGCGTCAGCCTGGACTGCGAAAATTCGGTTGCTTTGGAACCGCCAGATGTCGCGCTGCGCGTTGCCGGCAATGCCCAGAAACGCGGCCCTCCGCTTTCCTAGTCCTCTTCTCTCGACCGATTTGTACACAAGCCAGAGCCTGCTCACGATGCAGTCGGGCGAGTGGTTCGTCGCGTGTCTGCGCTGCATTCGAGACTCACCGCTGCGGAAAACGTCTGTGGGAAGGGTTTTGGTGGGGGCCCCCTCCTTCAGCAGGGGGGAGATGGACTTCAGTCCAGCGGAAAAGTGCTTGATTTTGAAATGGGCTCCTTCCCCCGCATAAATGCGGGGGCTCCCACCAAGAAGTACTGTGCTGGTTTTGTACAGTTTTTCCCGCAGCCTGTGAAGGCGCGCTCCACCCATCGTCTATACAGCAGATGTGAAATTGCTATACGGAGAAGACCCATTTGCAGCACAACACCTGGATTGCGAGGACGGCCGCGCTCATCGCGCTCGTCAGCGCGTTGCTCGCAATGGCAGTCTCGCCATCCGCAGCGACCGTGTTCGGCAATGTGCGAGGCGTGGTCCACGACTCGCAGCACCACCCCATCACGGGAGCACAGGCCACGCTCCAAGCCAGCGATTCGGGCTCTTCCATGACGGCGGAGACTGGCGTCGATGGGGAGTTCCACTTTGACGCGGTGCCGCTCGGCCAATACAGCGTCACCGTCGAAGCGCCGGGATTCGCGCCTCAGAAGCAGATCCTGCTGGTCGTATCAGGCAGCGCGCCAATCTTGCATTACCAGTTGGCGGTCGCCGCAGCGCAAGAGAAGGTCACGGTCACGGCAACGCCTGAGGACTTGGATCCGGAGTCGCCGCGCAGAGACATCGTCATCGACCAAAAGCAGATCTCGCGCTATGCGGGGGTGGATGCGAGCAACAGCTTCAAGATCATCACCGAATTCGTTCCCGGGGCGTACATGGTGCACGATCAGCTCCACGTCCGTGCCGGACACCAGATCACCTGGGCAATCGACGGCGTGCCGATTCCGAATACCAACATTGCCTCCAACGTAGGGCTGCAGTTCAACCCCAAGGATGTCTCTTATCTCCAGGCCGAGACCGGCAGCTTCGCCGCCGAGTATGGCGACCGGACCTACGGTGTTTTTAACGTAGCTCCGAACAACGGCTTCGAACGCAACCGGGAGGCGGAACTGATCGCCAGCTACGGCAACTACAACCAAACTGACGACTGGCTGAGCTTCGGCGACCACACCGCAAAGTTCGCGTATTACGCCAGCCTCAGCGGCAACAATACAGACTGGGGTCTGGAGCCGCCCACCAGCGTCAATCTCCACAACCATGCGAGTGGGGGTGGCGCATTCACCTCCCTCATCTACAATCCCAATTCCAGGGACCAGTTTCGTTTCGATGCCGGCCTTCGCCTCGACTACTACCAGGTGCCAAACGATCCTGCGATGCAGGCCGCGGGCATCCAAGACCGCGAGCGCGAACAGGACATCTTCGGCACGGCCACATGGGTGCACACGTATTCGCCCGGCCTCATGCTGATCGCGTCGCCGTTTTATCACTTCAACCGCGCCGCGTATGAAGGAGGGCCGAACGATGTTCCAATCGCCACCGACAATCGCGCCTCCAACTATGAAGGCGGCCAGGTAACAGTTTCTGCCATCAATGCCAGGAACAATGCGCGTGTCGGGATCTATGCCTTCGCGCAGCAGGACAACACATTTTTTTCGGTGATCGCAAACAACGGTTCGGGAAACGCCTTCAGCCAGCGCGTGTCTCCCGGCGGCAACCTGGAAGCGGTGTTTCTGGAAGACCAGTTCAAGGCGACGTCGTGGCTGACTTTAACCGGAGGGATTCGGCTTACGCACTTTGACGGTCAGCTCACGGAGAATGCGGCCGATCCCCGCTTGGGAGCGGCCATTCGCATTCCTAAGCTCAATTGGGTACTGCGCGCCGCTTACTCCTACACCTACCAGCCACCGCCGCTCGACACCGTGTCGGGGCCGCTGCTCCAGTTCGCAGCCAGCCAGGGGGTCTCCTTCCTCCCGTTGAAGGGCGAGCGCGACATTCAGCAGGAGTACGGCATTACCATTCCGCTGCGCAACTGGGTGTCAACGCTCACCTACTTTCACACCGGAGCGCGAAATTTCTTTGACCACGACGCCATCGGCGATTCGAACATCTTCCTGCCGCTCACCATTCAAGCGGCCCGCATCAAGGGCTTGGAAGCAGCCGTCCGCTCGCCGCTGATTCTCAAGCATTACCACGCCCATCTGGTGTTCTCGAACCAGCAGGCCCAGGGGTTTGGCGCCGTAACCGGCGGGCTAACGGATTTTTCGCCGCCGTCCAGCGGAGGGTTTTATTTGGACCATGATCAGCGCAACACGCTCTCTGCCGGGATGGAAGGCGATCTGCCGTGGCGCAGCTTCGCCGCCCTGACGTTCAACTATGGCTCGGGATTTCTCAATGGCAACGGGCCCAATCACCTGCCGAGCAATTACACCTTCGATTTGGCGCTGGGGAAAACTTTCGGCGAGAAATTTACGGTCCGGCTGATCGGCGCCAACATCACCAACAATCGCTATCAACTGGATAACAGCAACACCTTCGGCGGCTCGCACTGGGCCGATCCCCGGATGCTGTCCGTGCAGGTGAAATACCGGTTCCACTATTGAGGCTGCTACTCGACTTCACAATTCTGCACACGGGGAGTGCTGCAATTCGGCTGGATGATTCATGGGGATCTTACGTTTTGTGGGGCCACCGCTTCACAGGATGTGAAAATACTCTGGAGAACGCTTTTGGTGGGAGCCCCTGCTTCAGCGGAAAACAAGTCGCATTTTGAGAATGGGCTTTAGCATGGGCTTTAGCACCGGCTTTTTCGATCCCCGGCGCTAAAGCGCATTATCAAAATGAACTTTTTTCCGGAGCGCTGAAGCGCTCCTTCCCCCGCATAAATGCGGGGGCTCCCGCCAGGAATTTTCCAATGTCATTACGACGTCTTTAGCCCTCGTCACCGGCCTTCCAAGTCACACCCTACTCACAGAATGTTCACCGCCCTCGCGGCCAGCAACACAATGATGGTCAACGAAATGAGCGATTGCAGCATCATCAGGGTCTTCGCCCAAGGGGAAAGAATTTGCGTATCCGTCGGCGACAACGCGGTGCTGGTGTTGAACGAAAGAAAGAGATAGTCGATGAAGCGGGGATGCCAGCTATCGGGCTTCGCCGGGGATTCCTGGTGCAGGGCCATCTGGGGAAAGAGGAATGCGCCTTGGTGATGACTCCTTGCCTTTTCCCGCTGGTAGGGGCCGCCTGCATCCAACTTCCAATACCACGCGGCAAACACCAGCACGTTGCTGATCCAGAGGGAGGCCGCCGATTGCAGGAGATCAAGAGGTGACTCCTTGTGGGTTGGCAGAAAGCGTACCAGCAAGACCAGGGATGCGATCACCGCCAGAGTAACGAAACTGATCAGAATCAGCCCGCCCACGTACGCAGTCTTCTCAGCGCCTCTCGAATGAGAAATCGAGACAAACGCGGCGAGCACCGCAAACACTGCAACCAACAGCCAATTGGGCCCAAGGCTGAGGACAGCAGGCAGGGAGAAATGCAGCACTACGACCGCCGCTAGCCCAAGAGAGACCGGCCAGCGCGGCTCGACATGACTGGATCGATTGGCCATGTATCCGATAATACCGCCGGGTGCACCGTTCGGGCGAAGCTATCCCGCGGCAGGCTCTGCAAGATAATCGTCTATGCCCCCACTTGCATCGAACTGTCAAGGGACTATCCTAGGGCAAAGAATCTCGTCCAACTGGAGTTGAAGACCGCAATCGGAAGCTTTGCGTACCGTGGGGTACGTCCTATGATCGAACATCATGACTTCGCCCTCTCGTGTGCCGTGGTACAAGAACGCCATCATCTACGAAGTGCACGTTCGCGCTTTCGCCGACAGCAATTCAGATGGCGTCGGCGACTTCGGCGGCCTGACCCAAAAACTTGATTTCCTGGAAGATCTTGGGGTGACGGCCATTTGGCTTTTGCCCTTCTGCCCCTCGCCATTGCGGGACGACGGATATGACATCGCCAACTACACCGACGTCCATCCCGCGTATGGGACATTGAAGGACTTCCAGCGCTTCCTGCGCGAGGCACATCGCCGCGGCCTGCGCGTGATTACCGAACTGGTCCTGAATCACACATCAGACCAGCATGCGTGGTTTCAGCGCTCTCGCCGGGCGCTGCCCGGCAGCCGCTGGCGCAACTACTACGTGTGGAGCGACACCCCGGAGAAGTATCGTGACGCTCGCATCATCTTCAAAGACTTCGAAAGTTCCAACTGGTCCTGGGACCCGGTTGCCAAGGCGTACTACTGGCACCGCTTCTACTCGCATCAGCCTGACCTGAACTGGGACAACCCTGAGGTCCGCGAGGCCATGTTCGCGGCCGTGGATTTCTGGCTTGATCTGGGCGTCGATGGCTTGCGGCTCGACGCTGTCCCGTACTTGTTTGAGCGCGAAGGTACCAATTGCGAAAACCTGCCGGAAACTCATCAGGCGCTGCGCGAACTGCGCCAGCATGTTGACCAGAAATACCATGACCGCATGTTGCTGGCGGAGGCCAACCAATGGCCGGAAGACGCGGTCGCTTACTTCGGCCAAGGCGACGAGTGTCATATGGCGTTTCATTTCCCGGTGATGCCGCGGCTGTTCATGTCGCTACGGATGGAAGACCGCTATCCCGTCACCGACATTCTGAAGCTGACGCCACCCATTCCCGAAAGCTGCCAATGGGCCCTGTTCTTGCGCAACCATGACGAGCTGACCCTGGAGATGGTGACCGACGAAGAGCGCGATTACATGAATCGCACCTACGCCCGCGATCGGGAGATGCGGATCAATCTCGGCATTCGCCGCCGGCTGGCGCCGCTGCTGGAAAACGACCGCCGCCGAATCGAGCTGATGAATGCCTTGCTGTTCTCGCTGCCGGGAACGCCGGTCATTTACTACGGCGACGAAATCGGCATGGGCGACAATGTCTTCCTGGGCGACCGCAACGGAGTGCGCACTCCCATGCAGTGGAGCTCCGACCGCAATGCCGGTTTCTCGCGCACCAATCCTCAACGCCTCTATCTGCCGGTCAATATCGATCCCGAGTATCACTACGAGACGGTCAACGTCGAGGCCCAGCAGAACAATTCTCATTCCCTGCTGTGGTGGACGAAGCGCCTCATCCAGCAACGCAAACAGTTTCACGCCTTCGGCAGCGGCAGTCTGGAATTTCTGTATCCCAGCAACCGCAAGGTGCTGGCCTTCATCCGTCAGTTCGCTGACGAAAAGGTGCTGGTGGTCGCCAATCTCTCCCGATTCACGCAATGCGTAGAGCTTGATCTGGCCAGCTTGCAGGGCTCCGTGCCGGTGGAAGTCTTCGGGCGCAGCAAGTTCCCCAGCATCACTGAACGCTTTTACCTGCTGTCTCTGGGGCCGCACGCCTTCTACTGGTTCCATCTGCAGCCGCGGGAAACGACCCAGGAGTCGCTCAACGTCAGTGCTGCGCCCCAGGAGTTACCAGTGGTGTCGGTTGGGCCGGCGGAGGATGTTTTCTCGGAGGATACTCTACAGAAACTGCAGCACATCATCCCCAGGATGTTGCGCAGCCGTCCGTGGTTCTTGGGCAAGCGGCGCTATATCACGGGTCTGGCATTGCAGAACGTGCTTTCCCTGCCCGAAACGTCGGCGCATCTGCTCTTCCTCAATGTCGAATATGGGGACGGCGATCCGGAAGTTTATCTCGTACCTATCTCCATCGCGACCGGCGACAAGTCGGAGGCGATACTGCGCGACCGGCCGGATGTAGTGTTGGCTCGCTTGGACGGCCCCGGACCGGAGACCACGGCGCTCCTATATGGAGCTACCTTCGACCGCGACTTTGGCGACTCCCTGTTGCGCGCCATCGTCCGCCGCCGCAGGATCCGCGGCGAATTCGGTGAACTGATCGGCGCTCATACTCGCGCCTTTCGCAAGGCATGGACCTCGGTCCGCTCCAAACTGGAGCCACAGCCTCGGTCCACCGAACAGTCTTATACCGTCATCAATTACGGTGACGACTTTGTGCTGAAGCTCTATCGCAAGCTGGAAGAAGGCGTCAATCCCGGACGCGAGGTGCCCGAGTTCCTGACCGAGCAAACCGAGTTCAAGGCAATTCCGCGGGCCCTCGGGTCCCTGGAATACCGGCGCTATCATCCCAGCGCAATCCACGAGTTAAACATTGGCACGCTCAGCAGTTTCATCCCCAACGCAACCAATGGGTGGAGCTATACGCTGGACCATCTCGGGCTGTTCTTCGAGCATGCATTGGCCCTCCCTCAAGAGGACCAGCGAGTTCGCGATCTGACCCTCGCGGATCCTCTGGCGTCACTCAAATCGCCGGTTCCCCAAATCATTGCGGAGTTGCTAGGCAATTCCCTGGACAGCATTCGGGTGCTGGCGCAGCGAAGCGCCGAGATGCACATCGCCCTCAGCAGCCGTCCCGACGTTCCCGACTTTGCTCCTGAACCGTTTACCACGTTTTACCGGCAAGGCATTTACCACGGGATCGTTGGTCAATTGAATCGTTCTTTCGACACGCTGCGGAGCCGCCTCCGCCAGCTCCCCAGCGACGCGCAGCCCGACATTTCCGAGGCGTTGAATCGCGAAGGCGATATCCGCAATCGCCTCTTGCTGCTGCGTGACAAGCGCTTGTCCGGCAACCGAATTCGGCAACATGGCGACTATCAGTTGAACAACGTACTGTTTTCGGGCAGCGACTGGGTCATCACCAATTTCGAGGGTGATCCGGATCGGCCCTTGAGCGAGCGCCGCATTAAGCGTTCCGCCCTACGCGATGTGGCCACCATGCTGCGCTCCTTCCACTATGTTTCCCACGCCGCGCTGTTTGGCGATGTTCCCGGCATTGTTCCCAGCCGGGAATCGCACCCCCAAGTGGAGAAGTGGGCAAACACCTGGTATCAATGGGTTAGCGTTATTTTCCTCGAGAACTACTTAAAGGTAGGGTCGAGCGGTAACTTCTTGCCACAACAGGAGGAGGAGATCAGGATCATTCTCGCCGCCTACATGATCGAGCGAGCTTTGGCGGAGATTGAGTATGAGCTTGAACACCGGCCGCAGTGGATTCGAATTCCGGTTTCAGGGATTCTGGAGCAGATCCAGCCCGCTCAAGCAAACGGATAAGAAAAGTCCAGAACCAGCGATTACGCAGCCGGGGCCTGACACATTTGCGCGTCGCAGTTATTTGTTAGGGACCAGTCTGGCATTCTCGTACTGGCTAAAGATAGCATTCGCGCCTTCGTGCGCGGGCGTTCCGGCCAGCAACTGTTCTTTGCGGTAAACCAGGCTGCTGGCATTGTAAGTCGCCAGCTCGAAGCCGTGACCGTGCGTGATTGCGTCCGTGGGACAGGCTTCCACGCAATAGCCGCAAAAGATACAGCGGTTGTAGTCGATGTTGTAAACCTTGGCGTAGCGCTCGGCGCCGCTCACGCGTTTCTCGGCGGTGTTCTCGGCGGCTTCGATGTAGATGCAGTTGGAGGGACAGGCAGCGGCGCACAGGAAGCATGCCACGCACTTTTCCAGCCCATTCTCGTCGCGCTGCAGCACGTGCATCCCGCGGAAACGCTCCTGGAACATTGCGC
>PLYW01000175.1 GCA_003151875.1 Acidobacteriaceae bacterium | reverse complement strand
TGAGCTACGTACAGCGCGACGAAGGCAACTACGGCACCCACCGCACCGGGCGCGATGCCGTACCACAGCATGCTGAGCCAGGTGTTGACCTGGGCGACCTCTTTCCACCAGTTGTACTCGATGATGAAATTGGCGGCCGTCGGCACCACCCAACCTATGAATGCCAACACCACTAATGCCAGGATGAAAGCGCGGATATGTGAGGGACGCATAAATGCGATCTTTGAGTGTGCAGCCATGGCGCCGCTTTGAGGTCAAGAGGACACATCTTCACCGACACGGCATCGCTATCAATGTAGGTGAACTTAAATCCTATCACGGGCTCGGGCTCCATTCGGAGCGACACGCGCTGCACGAAGCGGGGAGCCGCGTTGATGGCAGCCAGTGTGGACGCAATTCTACCGGCGTAATTTGTCCAGGTCGGGACCCAGAGTACTCCTGCAAACTTTGGCCTGTGACGAGCGTCACCGCCAGTTGTAGCGCACCGCAGTTCGCGCCCAGCACGGGGTTCGACAAATCCGGGCAACCCGCTCCCAGCCCACCTCAACGTCCGAACGGACGTTCGCTCACGACGCTACGTGACCTGAGTCACTGACCCACTGTGCAGGTTGACAGATAACTAGCAGATGTTTGCAAGCAGGGCGCGCCGGGCCCAGTGGCACCCGTTTGCCGACGCATATCGAAAAAACCGAGAGTTGGATTGTGGAAGTTCCCCTAACCGCTATCTGTGAAAACTCGGCAGCCGCCTGCTGCTCTGCCGGAAGCCCCCGGCCTCGCCGTCGCTATGTTGGCGGCAAGTTAGCTCTATGGGTGACGCTATTCTTGCTAGCGGTGTCGTTTGTGACCCCGTGTTCTGCAACCGGGCCGACCAGCGACGACTGCCTGGCATGTCACAGCGACAAGTCGCTGACCACCAAGCGCGGCGGGCGGACGGTTTCGCTGTTCGTGGACCAGAAGAAGTTCGCCGGTTCCATTCACGGCTCGCTGCAATGCACCAACTGCCACGCCGACTTGGGCGGCAAAGACCTCCCGCACTCCACGCCGCTGGCCAAGGTGAACTGCGGCTCCTGCCACGGCGACGAGTCCCAATTGTATGCAAAATCGTTGCATGGCCGAGCGGTCGCTCGTGGCGACTCCCTGGCGCCGCGCTGCGTAACCTGTCACGGCAATCATGACATCCTTCCGGTCAAGGACCCGCGTTCGTCAGTAGCGGCGATGAAAGTCCCCTTCGTCTGCGGGCAGTGTCACCGCGAGGGCACGCCGGTCCAGATGAACCGCAACATCGCCCAGCACGACATCCTAGAGAACTATACCGAGAGCATCCACGGCGAAGGCTTGCTCAAGAAGGGGCTGATTGTGGCGGCCAACTGCGCCTCGTGTCACACGGCGCACTCGATTCTGCCGCACACCGATCCCAACTCGTCCATCAACCGGCGCAATATCGCCGCCACCTGCACCAAGTGCCACGCCAATATCGAACTGGTACACCGCAAGATCATTCGCGGCGAGCTTTGGGAGAAACAAGCTAATGCTCTGCCGGCCTGCGTCGATTGCCACCAGCCGCACAAGGTCAGAAATGTCTTTTATTCCCAAGGTATGGCCGATGCCGATTGCATGCGCTGCCATGCCAATGCAAACCTGAAGTCGGCGGATGGACGCTCGATGCTGGTGCGGGTCAGCGAAGTGTCGGGCTCACGTCACCTGAAGGTCGCCTGCAGCCAGTGTCACTCGGAGGTGAACGCCTCGCGTGTGCGCCCCTGCGAGACCATCACGCACCCGGTTGATTGCAGTTCGTGCCACGCCGAGGTCGGACAGCAGTACCAGCTCAGCACCCACGGCCAAATGCATGCCAAGGGCGACACCAACGCTCCCTCCTGCAAGGACTGCCACGGCACGCACCACGTTCTGGGCAAACACGCTCCGGAATCGCTTACGTTCCCGACCAATGTGCCCGATCTTTGTGCCAAGTGCCACCGCGAGGGCCACAAGGCCGCCCTGGTCTACACCGGAGTGGAGCACCAGATCATCCCTCGATACACCGAGAGTATCCATGGCAAGGGCCTGCTGAAGAGCGGGCTGACGGTGACAGCCACTTGCACCAGCTGCCACACGGCGCATCGAGAACTGCCGGCCTCCGATCCGCAATCGACGGTGAATCCGAGGAACCTGCCGTCAACTTGCGGTAACTGCCACCATGGCATCGAAGAGCAGTTCGTTCAAAGCATCCATTCCTCCGCGGTAAACAAGACAGATAAACCGCTGCCGGTTTGCAACGACTGCCATACCGCTCACTCCATCCGCCGCACCGACCAGGACGGATTCAAGCTCGACATCATGACCACCTGCGGGCGCTGCCACGGAGAGATTGCCAAGACCTATTTCGATACCTATCACGGGAAAGTTTCCAAACTCGGATACACCAAGACCGCAAAGTGCTATGACTGCCACGGCGCCCACGACATCCAGAAGGTCACCGATCCGCGCTCGCACCTGAGCCGCGCCAACGTGGTTGCCACCTGCCAGAAGTGCCACTCGGATGCGACCCGGCGCTTCGCCGGATATCTCACGCACGCCACCCATCATGATCCCAAGAAGTTTCCCTTCCTGTACTACACATTCTGGGGAATGACGGCGCTGCTGATCGGCACCTTTACTGTGGGCGGCGTCCATACCCTGCTGTGGCTCCCGCGTGCGTTGCAGATGCGGCGCGAACTGCGCGCGGCCGAAGCGCTCGAAGCGGAAGCGCTAAAGAACTCTGACCAGACAGCTCCTGATGCTAAGGATGAGTACGATGCCTAACGGCAAGCCCCAACTCGCAGCCGAGGTAGACTACAAGGCAACCGCGGTAGCGGTACAAAAGGCGCCAATCGCCGCGGTTGCGTCGAAGGTGACTCCGGCAGTTGACCGGCGCGAGTTCGTCCGCTTCCCACACCTCTATCGTGTGCTACACGCCAGCATGATCGTCAGCTTCCTAACTCTGGCGGTCACCGGACTGTCCCTGAAGTTTTCCTACACCCCCTGGGCAGCGAGGTTCTCTCGTCTGCTGGGCGGATTCGAGACCGCGGGATATGTCCACCGCTTTGCCGCCATCGTCATGTTCGGCACCTTCACCGGGCACGTGATCGGACTGTTTAAGCAGAAGCGCCACAACCAGACGACTTGGAAAGCAATCCTGTTCGGACCAAACACGCTGCTGCCCACCAAGCGCGACGGACAAGAGTTTGTCGCCACCATAAAGTGGTTTGTCGGCATGGGACCGCGGCCGGAGTACGGGCGTTGGACCTACTGGGAGAAGTTCGATTATTTTGCCGTGTTTTGGGGGATCGTGGTCATCGGCTCCACCGGGCTGACGCTTTGGTTTCCGGTTTTCTTCACGCGGTTCTTGCCGGGACCGTTCATCAACGTGGCTACCATCGTCCATAGTGACGAGGCCCTGCTGGCCACCGNNTTCATCTTTACCGTGCATTTTTTCAACACCCATCTCCGGCCGGAAAAGTTTCCCATGGACACCACTATTTTCACCGGCCATATGCCGTTGGCGGAATTGAAACGCGACAAACCGCGGGAATATGCCGCACTGCTGGCTGCCGGCGAACTGGAACAGCACCTGGAAGAGCCACAACCCGCCATTGTGGTCAAGACGATCCGCGTCTTTGCGTGGATTGCGCTCAGCATCGGTTTCAGCGTTGTGGTCTGGATCCTGTACGCCATGATCTTTGCGTATCGATAGGGACTTGGCGAGCAGCGCGGTGAATAGTCAATAGGAGAGAACGAAAATAACTGTAGCCCTTAAGGAATGGTTTTGATGGGGACGAGCCGATCGCCTGCATTGGATTGGAGCATTTCATGAAAAGACGAAGTTTCTGTTTGCTTGGCCTTATTTTTGTGGCGCTGTGGATGAGCGCCTGCTCGCAGGACAAGACGACTGTAGCCGAGGGAGCTGCCCGTAATTGGTTAAAGTCGGTGGACTCCGGCAATTATGCTCAGAGCTGGGACGACACCGGAAACGTGCTGAAGGCCAATGTTGCACGAGACCAGTGGCAAGAATTGTTGGCCCGCAATCGTGCACCGTTGGGCGCCGTGATCTCCAGAAAACTGAAATCAGCGGAGTACACGACTCAGCTTCCGGGAGCGCCGGATGGGCAGTATGTTGTGCTGCAGTACGAGAGCGGCTTCGAGCACAAGGATTCCGCGATCGAAACGGTCACTCCCGCGTTGGACAAAGATGGAAAATGGCGAGTGTGCCTCTACACCGTCAAGTAATACTCCCATCTGATCCCAACTCCTATTGACGCTGGGGTGCGGATTCGGCGGCGCCCATCATGTCTCGCGACGTTGAAAGCTGACCTCTGAGCGCCTCCTTACGCCGGCTTGTCCGCTAGGGAGGCGCACTGCGTTCCCTTCCCACCCAACGCAGTCGGAAAGCTCCAAGCTACGCTTGCCCTTAGCGATGTTCGCGGTTATGTGGGACCGGAGCAATGGCGTGGTTGAGGAAGATGTTTGTCCGAGACGCCAAATCTGTGGAAACCATGCCTCACGCGGAGGTTGGCAGTATGGATGCCGCGAGTTGACCGGACTTCGCACGCAGCCTAACATAACCGCCAAATGGAAACCACGGTCCCGGGGATGATCGGCCAGACCGTTTCGCACTACCGCATCGTCAGTAAGCTCGGTGGTGGCGGCATGGGCGTGGTCTACGACGCGATTGATCCGCGCTTGGGCCGTCACGTCGCCCTAAAGTTCATTCCCGACACCCTGGCCAACGACCCCAAATCCCTGAATCGCTTCCTGCTGGAAGCGCGCGCCGCTTCGCAGCTAAACCATCCTGGCATCTGTACGATCCACGATATCGAAGACCTCGACGGCCATCCTTTCATCGTGATGGAGAAGCTGGAAGGGATGAGCCTGAAGGACCGGCTGAGGGGCGAGCGGATGAAGGTGGATGAGGTCCTCGACATCGGCATCCAGGTGGCCGATGCGTTGGCCGCTTGCCATGCCAAGGGGATCATTCACCGCGACATCAAGCCGGGCAATATTTTTCTAACCCAAAGCGGGCAGGCCAAGATTCTCGACTTCGGACTAGCCAAGTTGTCGCGCGGGATGGAGACCGGCGAAGGATTGCCAGAAGATCCGCTGTCGGTTGCGGGCGACGTTTTCGGAACGGCAGTCTACATGTCCCCCGAGCAGGCCCGCGGCGAAGAACTTGACCAGCGCAGTGATTTGTTCTCCCTCGGAGTCGTGATCTACCAGATGGCGACCGGTCAGAAGCCTTTTGCCGGGACCAACGCGGTGACCACCCTGGATGCGATCCTGAACCGCAAGCCAGTTTCTCCGTTGAAGCTGAACCCGAATCTTCCTGTCGATCTGGAAGGCATTCTCGGTCGGGCCATGGAGAAGAACCGGGGCAACCGCTATCAGACCGCGCTGGCGATGAAGGGCGATCTTCAGTCGCTGAAGCGGGAAACGGAGCCGGGGTTAACCTCCAGCGGGCGGGTGCGCGCTGCCTTGCCGTACCGTATCCACTCGAGCACATTTCAAACCGCGAACCGGACCCAAACCTTTTTCCTGCTAGGGGTCATCGCGCTGCTCTTGACCCTGCTGATACCCGTGGGAGCGTGGTGGTTAAGGCGTCGTCTCGGAGTTGGCACCGCCGCCAAGAACACGATCGCTGTGCTGCCCTTGCAGAACACCAACGGCGACATTAGTGTCGAGTTTCTGCGCTTCGCCCTGGCCGACGAAATCGCCAATGTGCTTACCTACACCCGCAGCCTGGATGTTCGCCCTTCTTCGAGCACACAAAAATATGCAGCCAGCAATGTCGACCCGGAGCAGGCGGGGCGGCAACTGCACGTTGCCACCGTCCTGACCGGACACTTCTTGAAACAAGGGGACAATCTGCTGGTTACGTTGGAAGCCATCGACGTCAACCACGATCGACTGCTTTGGCAAACCAGCCTGACAACTCCCGCCCAGGACCTCATCGCTTTGCAGGGCGAGATGACCGCCCAAGTGCGTCAGGGATTGCTCCCGACTCTGGGGGTGACCGGTGGGCCCGCCGAAACCGGCACTCGTCCCAAGAACCCGGAAGCTTATGACTTCTATCTGCACAGCGTCGCGCTGCCCCATGATCCTGGAGCGAACAAGGACGCCATCGCGGTGCTGGAGCACGTGGTGCAGCTAGATCCGAACTACGCGCCCGCCTGGGAGCAACTGGGCCTGCGTTGCTACTTCGATGCGACCTATTCCGACGGTGGCGAAGTTATGTTCCAGCGGTCCAACGAGGCGTACGAGCGGGCTTTGGCCTTAGATCCCGATCTCAGCGTCGCCGCCAGCCAGTTGATCGCCAACCGCGTCGAGAGAGGTGAGCTAGGGAAGGCTTACGAGGCAGCGCGGGCACTGGTCAAACGCCGTCCCGAAAGCGCTCAGGCCCATTTCGCGCTGAGCTATGTTTACCGTTACGCGGGGCTGCTGGAGCGGTCCACAAAGGAGTGCGATGCTGCCCTGGCGCTCGATCCCGGCAACTACACCTTCCGCTCTTGCGCCTGGGCCTTCATGGAACTGGGTAACACTTCGCGGGCCCGGGATTTCGTCCGCCTGGACGCCGGCTCGGAATGGGCCGCTTATGTCCTGCCCTCGATTCTTCTGCGCGAGGGCAAGATCGCCGAAGCGAAGGAAGCCGTCAAGCAAATGTCCACCGCTCCTCGCTATCACCGCGATCTGCTGGAAGCTTGCCTGCAACTGCGGCCAGCGTCAGAACTGGACCGGATTGCGCAGGAGTTGGAAACCAACCAGGCGGCCGAAGCGGACCCGGAGATCTTGTACTACGAAGGGGCCTTACTCGGATACTGCGGCAAGAGGCAGGCTGCGCTCAATCTGCTGCAGAGTGCCGTCGAGCGAAACTATTGCGCGTACTCGAATATCGTCTCCGATCCGCTGCTGGCCAAGCTGCGTGCCGACCCGGGGATTGACAAAGTGTTGACGTCGGGCAGGGAGTGCCAGGAAGCGGTCCGGTCACCGAGCAATGCGTCGGGCCAATGACCAACCCGCGTCGGCAAAAAAGGGAGCAATCGCTTGCTCCCCCTGCAGAATGGTCTCTGACTTTGTTATTCGCCGCTGTTTGCCATGGCTGAATCAAAGACCACCCCCGTGGTGGTGCCCGTTAGATCCAGTTCCTGAATAGAAGGAACACCACCGCTATTGTTTAGCAACAGTCTCGCTGTGGGCATTTTCTGGCCGCCGAGCTCTTTGGTATGCCCGGTGGCGCTGGCTACTTCTTTCTTGCCCTGCATGAATTTGACCTGGGCGGTGGTCCCATTGGTCTCACAGGTGACCTTGTAGTCGCCTGCAGGAATGGTCGTGCCGTTCAGTTGCACCTTTTGGCTGAGAGTAACGGTGTCTTTCTTGATCGTTCCCGCCAAAGCACTGATGGACATTGTGATTGCGAGGACCAACATGGTGAAGGAAGCCAAAAAACGATTCATCTGTAAATCTCCTTCTCTGGAAAACTCGTTCCGGCGGCCCTCGCCGGCAGGAAGTACTTGCGTTTCCCGCCGCGCTGCATAGAATGTGACACCGGGGTTAAACAGCAACAGGGACTGGATTCCAAACCTCCCTACAAGATGGTCTCGCCTGGGCCGCCAAACCGCGGGCGAAACATCCTGTTTAACCCCCTAAGCTTATTGCGACGTGCGGAGCGCTTGCGCACTCCTCCTTTGATGCTCTTCACGGATATACGGTGCACGCACGCGGAAGGTTCATAACTCTGGAAACTTTCCACCTCAAGCATTGGACGCGATTTCCCCTTCGACGTGAGCGTGACCCGCATCCATTGCGGCGCTGTGCATTCAGCACAAGAAAACTGTGCATACGTCCCCAAGGGGCACACACTCATCCCGCAAATGTCTCGAAAAAATACGCAGCTCTCTTATAGACCGCAGAAACTAATTTTCTTGGTTTTTTCGTCATCCCGACTGAACTAGGCGGTTACCAGCGGGTTGCTTTACAGTAGGAAGCAGGTCGGCTATCCCGCTGCCGCGCGCTGCTTCCAGTTCATGCGTTCGCGCAAGGCGGTGATGTGGGCCAGGTGATGCGCCGAGTGCCACGCGTACATGGCCAGCATTTGGTCGAGTGAAAGCACTCCGCGCTCAGGATGCTTCAGAGTCCGCGCAAAGTCGGCGGGCTTCATCGTCTTCAACAAATCAACCCACCGGGAATGGAGCGCGGCCAGCAGTTGCAGAGACACTTCGATCGGGGTTATGGCAGTGTCGGGCAGCTCGGCCCACAAGTTTTCGTGATAGGGCTTGATGGAGGGCTCGTCTTCGGTTAGCGCAAGCTTGAAGCGGATGTAGGCGTTCAGGTGGCTATCGGGCACATGATGTACCACCTGCCGTACGCTCCAGCCCTGGGGACGATAAGGCGTGTCGAGTTGGACAGGACTCAAATCTCTCACCGCGGTGCGCATCTGCCCCGGGAGCTTGGACAGTACTTCGATGTAATGCACACGGCGCTTGGCCATCTGGACTTCGTCGTCAGGTGGAATCCATTCAAATTTGCCAATGGGGTATCGCAGATCGTTCATGGAAACCTCCGGTCCAGNNAATTCGACAGTGCACGGCCCCGCCGATCCCTGCGATTCCTGGCCTGCAACTGCGGCGACCGGGGCTTTCCCTTTGTCGGGTGCTCCCGCGGCCGATGCGCTGGCGGGCGTCCCGCAAGTCACCACGGCTCGCCGCACCACGCGCACTTCTGCGCTCGCCGGAAACTTCATCCCCACGTCGGTTTTCTCCAGGACGTCGGACAAGCTCTTCAGCCCATCGCTCCCTTTGATGAACTTCACCTGCTCCACCTTCGCGGGTGAAATCAGCAGGAAGAAGTCAGCACTGCCCTTGCCCGATGTCTGGAGAGGAGAGGTACGCTGCCGTTGCAGTTCGCGACGAGCTTCTTCAATCTTGTGATCGACTCCCTTGCCAACTCCCAGCGCATCCAGCCGGGCGCGCGCACTATCGCTGGCTGTGTCGCCGGCCAGTGACGAGATGTAGGCGCCAATTGCCCGCTCACGCTTTCCTTGCTTCTCGTAAAGCTCGCCCAGGTGTTCGCCGATGTTGCCGCTGCCGCTGGCTTGCCATGCCGCGTTAATGTACTGCTCCGCCAGGTCCAGATCGCCGCGTTTGAACTCGATCCAGCCCTTAGTGTCCCAGATGTTGTACAAGAACTGCGTGGCTTCCAGGTCCTCGAAGCGCAGGCTGTCCAGTTTGACGTCGCGCAGTTGCGTCTGCAGTGAATTGATCGCCGCATCGGCATATTTTTCAGCGCGGTCCAGTTGCACGTTTTGCTCCGCCAGGGAATACGCAATGTTGTTCCAGGTTAGCGGGCTGGGCGAGACGCTGATGGCCTTCTCAAATTGCGCCATGCCCTTGTCGGTCTGGTTGGTCGCAATGTAGGACTGCCCAAGCGAGATCAGCAACACCGGATTCTTGGGTTGAAGGGTCACGGCTTTTTCCAGCTCGGGAACGGCCTCCGTAAATTTCTTCTGCGCAATGTACACCCCTCCCAACCTGGCATGGGCCGACGGATCCAGCGGGTTGATCTCGATTTGTTTCTGGAAC
The DNA here is from genome assembly GCA_003151875.1 of Acidobacteriaceae bacterium. GTDB lineage: Bacteria > Acidobacteriota > Terriglobia > Terriglobales > Acidobacteriaceae > Bog-257. The sequence goes on along the minus strand of PLYW01000175.1, from coordinate 16,499 downwards.
TGCTGAATGGCTTGGTCGTACTTCAATTCCCTCTGATAGGCCGCTCCCAGGCCGTTGTATGCGTACTGATCGTAGGCGTCGATCTCGATCTGCTTCTTGAACGCGGCGATGGCCTGATCGTTCTGGTTGAGTCCTANNCAAATCGTCAGCCGATTCGTTGGCGCCCACTCCAGCCATTCCCGGAGACCTGTTATCCAGCGAGATCTGTTGCGCCTCGTCGGCCGCTACGGCCCGGCGGAAGGCGGCGTAATCTTCGCGCCGCGCCACGGGCAACTCCGCGCCGAGCAGTTTCAGAGTGCGAATAGCGGTCAACTGCCCGACTTCGAACTTATAGCTCGAAGCATACTGCACGTAGTCGCGCTTGACCTCGACTCCGATCGGAAGGTGCACAGTGTACTTCGCCGGGACCGTGACTCGGACCTCGACGCTCGACTCCCCGGGAGCGCCCAGCTTGATGGGCTTGGGATGCGTCTGGTCGTGCTCAGCGTCACCCTCCGGGGCAAGAGCGATCTGCATGAACGACAAGCCCATCTTCGATTCCGGCGCCGACCAGTCGAAGTAGTTGTTTACGGTAGCATCCAGATCGATCTGCAGCGGGTTGTCAGGATCGCTGGGATCGCTGACTTTCAGGTTGTCGATCTCGGCACCCTGCATCCCCATGCGCTGCAGGAGCATGGTGAAGAAGTCCTTCCAGCGATTTCCTGGCATCTGGCGCAGAGCAAACCGTAAGAACAGCTCCTGGTCACCTCGCAGGTGGATGGTGAAATGCGTCTTCAGCGTCCCGGTTTCGTTGATCGAGCCGTTGATCTGGGTGCGATCGAAAGCTTCAAATGGCAGGTCGGCAGGAGTGCGCACCAAACCGGCTTTGCCGTCAGGAGGAATCGCCAGGGCTTGCTTATCGCGCAAGGGAGCGGACAGCATGCGGAAGGGAGCGACACCATTGGTGCTGTCGAGCCAGATGTCTTTTCCGTTAACCGGAACGCGGGTAATCACGTGGTCGAACTGCGAGGGAGAAGGAATCTCGGGGTCGAGTTCATGTTGCGACCCGATGAGCACCGAGGTCGCCTGAAATCCCTCGGCCGCCAGCAACGCAGCCAATAGTGTGTTCTTGTCCTTACAATCCCCGTAGCTGTTGCTTAACACCTCGCTGGCTGCGTGGGGCTGATAGCGACCCAGGCCAAACGACAAGCTGACGTAGCGAATGTTGCGCGAGACATATTCGTACAGCGCTTTTACCTTCGCCATGTCGTCCGTCTTGCCCTGCGCCAGTTCTTCGCCCTCGGCTTGGATAGCAGCGTTCGGCTGGCGCCGGTCGCGCTCCAGCGAGGCGTACCACGCCCCCAGCTCTTCCCAGCTTTGAAAAGTGGTTAGTTGGACTGTGGAAATTTCGTCTTCCGACCTGTGCGGGCTCTTCTTCTTCTTTCTCTTGCTGAGCGGGCCTTCCTCCTCGTCCTTCAGGTGCGTGTAGGTCCAACGATAAATGCGCCGGTCGCCCTCCTCGGTAATCTTCGGTTCATAACCGGGCTTGCTCTTCAGCTTGATCTGCCGCTCCTTGGGAACGTTGATCTCCAACTGCTGATCGAGGATGATGCCCTTCTCCGAAAAGTTCACGCTGGTCCAGAACTGACCCGGGGTCAGCGGATTCGTAATGGTGCGGACGAACTCGTACTCCAACACGTCTCCCGGACGCAAGGACGGAACGCTGATGTGTTTCTCGTGATAGTCGGTGTACACCGGGGCGTCGGGCAGGGTGAGGTCCTGGATGGCCGACTCCTGCGCGGTAATGACCGTTCCGTCGGGCTTGCGCACTCGCACATAGACGATTTCCAGCTTGTCACTGAGCGCACTATAGCCAACCTTGAGCTGGCCCATTCCCTGCACACCGCTTTCGCTGACGATCTTAATTTGGGCATCGAGCTGGTCCCGCCCGGTCCCGTCATTCTCGAAACGGATCGCTTGGTGATAGTGCTCGATCACAACAGCTTCCTGCGAATAGTCCGGAGACGTGGGCGACGGCTGCGGTTCAGCCTGCGCCGGAGTCACCACCGTGGGCTGTTGTGGAGTCGGTTGCCCAGAAGGCAGCGGCATGGGAATGACCGGCGTTTGTGGCGCGGGAACAGCTTGCGTTGGAGTGCCCGCCGGCGCCTGCTGCGCCGCTGCGAAGACTGTCGTGAGTGAGAAAAGAAAAAGAAGTCCCGAAAAAACTATTTTCATGGCGATGCAGCTAGGGTAAACATCCATCGTACCCGAGCGGGAAGTAGAAGCCAAACGCTGACCACGCGGTTCATGAATACTGGTAGGGTGGGCCTAAAATCTAGGCTCGGCAGCAGAGCACCCTGACGCATTCTTCACGCAATCTTCTTTTCCCGCTTGTACTCGTCGAACGAATCAAGGAAGCGATTGAGGTCTTTCTTCTGCAGATAATACGGCGTGGAGAGCCGCAGCTTCGACGGTTCTCCGCCGCGGATGCGAATCTTCCTGGTCGTCCACAGCCAGTTCTCCAGGTCTGTACGCTGGATCGGCGGAACGTTCACGGTAACGATGGCGCAACGCAGCCCGGGGTCGGGCGAAGTCCACGACTCCGCGCCGCGTTTCTGCATCTGCGCTAGCATGTAGTCTGCAAGTTGACGATGACGCCGCTCGATGCGGTCCATGCCTATCTCGTTCGCCATCTTGATGGACGCACGCAGCCCGCAAAGGGCTGGCACGTTGGACGATCCGATCCGCTGGAAGCGCTCGGCCCGCAGCTTGGGCTCTTCCCAACCTTCGGTCACGATAGTGTTCCACAGGCGATCGATCACCTCATCGCGCACGTAGAGATATCCCGAGCCCTTGGGCGATTGCAGCCACTTGTGCGGGCTTGAGGTGTACATGTCGCAGCCGAGATCGTGGATGTTGAGCCGCATCATGCCTGTGACGTGGGCGCCGTCAACCGCGGAGAGAATGCCTTTCGAGCGCGCCAGTGCGCACAGTTCCTTGGCCGGCAACACCACGCCGGTCGCGGTGGTGATGTGGCTGAAGAAGATGATTCGCGTGCGTGGTGTGATGGCGTCATTAAACAGATTGAGGACCTGCGACGCGTCCTTTACCGGCTTGGGCAGCGTGACTTTCTTCACCACGATGCCATAGCGCTTGGCCTTCAACTGCCACGGTTGTTCGCCGCCAGGATGCTCCTGGTCGGTCATCAGCACTTCGTCGCCGGGCGTCATGTCAATGCCATTGGCGATGTAGCTGTTGGCCTCGGTGGCATTGCGCAGCAGCGCGATCTCGTCGCGCGTGCAGCCCACGAACGCCGCCAGTGGATCGCGAAACTCATTCCATGCTGCGTAGCCCCAGATGGGATAGTCCTCGGGATCGGCTTCGTCCATCTTTTCTGTGGAAGTGTAGCCATCGAAGACCGCCCGTAGAACCGGCGCGGGACTGGAGCCCACTGTGCCGTTGTTTAAGTAGATCTCGTCGGCGGGGATCAGGAATTGCTTGCGCAGTTCCGCCCAATAGCCCTCGTCATCGCTGCTGAAGAGCTTTGGGTCCGGCAACGACGCAGGGACATTCTGCAGCTGCGCGTACAGATCATTGCGAAAGGCAAGAGCGGCAGCGAATCCAGCACTGGTGGTGAGGAAGCGGCGACGGTCGAGCAAGAAGCACCTCCGTTAACGCGGCATCATGTTACACCTGAGACCAAATACGGGCTAATCGTTGCTAATGCTCAAATCCGTCATTACAACCGTAAGTTGGCAGGTTGTGCTTGCTTTGTCAGTTCTTACCCCATAATGTCATCTACTGGATGACTGTCACGTTTGCGGATAATGGTCATTCTTCAACAAGGCTGTCATCACAACAATAAGTTGTCATCCAGATCGAGTGGAGGGCCTGCTTTTATTGAGCGTGCCCCATCCTTTCGCCCCCCTTTGGCGAAAGGCGGGAGAAGAACCTGTCGAATTCCTCAACCACATTCTCCGGCAATTCTTCGCGATTCGACTTCTGCAGCAAAGCGTGGCCTGCCCCCTCGATCAGAACTAACTTTGTGGGCGCAGGAATCAGCTTTATCGCGGTCGCCAATTCCTCAATCGAGCCGAAAGGATCGCGCGTACCGCTAACGAAAAGAACGGGCTCTCGCAAGCTGGGGAAATGCGCGGTCCGCAACTGCGCTGGCCGTCCCGGAGGATGTAGCGGATACGACAGCAGGAGCAGCCCTTCCACCAGCGCCGGCTCCGCGGCCACCAACATACTCGCCTGGCGTCCGCCGTAGGAGACGCCGCCGAGAAATGCCGATCCCGCAAACTGCTTCTTCATGAGCTCGACCGCTCGCCGCAGTCCGGCTTGATCATGCTTGGCGTCGGAGGGGGACGGCGGGCCATGCGGACGCCGCTGCCGGAACGGCAGGTCGCAGCGAAGCGTGCTGATCCCACCCGCCGCGAACCGGTCAGCCAGCACAACCAACAGCGGCGCATTGCGATTGCCGTCCGCTCCGTGGGTAAGCACGATAAAGTCAGCGCCCGAATCTTTCGCGCGATGCAAAAACCCGCGCACGGGCGCTTCACCCGGCGTGTCATCAACCAACGCCTCGGCCGCATGATCAGTCACAATAGAACACTCATGGCCAGTGCCCAGCCCGCTCGCCTGCCTTTGAAGAAACAGGTTGGGGCAAGCGTTATCGGCCCAGCTTCCTGGCCTCGCACGCCACGACGACCTTCGTCGGGTCAATGGCGTCCGAGTCCAGTTGCATCTCGATCACCTTGCCCTCTTTGTCGATCAGGTAATTCACCCGCCGCGCGGCCTTGTACTTCGGGTTATAGAGACCGTACTCCTTGGTCACGTCGCCGCCCCAGTCGCTGAGCAACGGGAAGGTGACGCCAATCTTTTCCGCCCACGCCTTGTTCGAGAAGGGAGAATCCATGCTTACACCCAGCACCTGGGTGTCGGCAGCTTCCAGCTTGCTCAAGTTCTGCTGGAAAGCCTGCATTTGCTTGGTTCAACCACCGGTGAAGGCAAAGATGTAGAACGCCAGTGCGACGTTCTTCTTCCCTTTGAAATCGTGCAGCGAAACCTTGTTTCCGCTCTGGTCCTGCAGGGTGAAATCCGGCGCCATGTCGCCCACCTTAATTTTGGGCGGCGGCGTCTCGCTCGGCTTGTCGGCTGCTGGGCTCGCAGGCAAGAACGATGCGGCGAGCAACAGCGCCAGTAGCATTTGTTTCATGAAGATTCTCCTCTCGGTACGACGCCAGTCCCTCGAGAACTGGCAGTTGAGGCATTGTGACACCAAATAGCCGCCGCGGCCAAACGGTGCCTGTCGAAACGTTTTAGGGAAACACCTTTCGATTGCACAAATCCAGCCATGGCTATAAATTACAACTGAATGAGCATTCATTCGGCGGCGCCGCAGTCTTGCCCTAGCGGATCAATTGCAGGACTACGGGAGTCGCAAACCGGGTACGTCAGCTTCTTTTTGTGTGCCTTTGATGAAGCAGGAATCTGAACCTCTTTTGCCAGTTACCGGCAACGCCAGCGGCGGCACAAACCGCAACGCTGAAAAATATCAGCGCATCCTCGACGCTGCGGTTGCTGTATTTGCCGACAAGGGGTTTTTCAATTCGCGAATCTCTGACATTGCCGATCGCGCCAACGTCGCGGATGGCACCGTCTATCTCTACTTCAAGAACAAAGAAGAGATTTTGATGACCGCCATCAACACGGCCTTCGATGGCTTTATGAGCCACGCGCGCACCGAGGTCGAGAAGCTTCCGAGCCCCGCCCAGCGCTTGCGGCGACTGGCTTTTCTTCATCTGAATGCGCTGGGTTCCAACCGCAATCTGGCAGTGGTATTTCAGATGGAACTGCGGCAGAGCACGCGCTTCCTGTCCGAATTCTCGCACCATCACATGGTCGAATACCTCGGTCTGGTGCGTGCCGCCATTCACGAAGGACAGTCCAGCGGGGTCTTTCGCCGCGACCTGTCAGATAAAATTGCGGCCAACTGTTTCTTCGGAGCGCTCGATGAAATGGTGACCTCCTGGGTGTTGAGTGAGCACGAGTACCGGCTGTCCAACGTGGCGGATTCGGTGGTCGATATTTTTCTTAACGGGATGCAAGGCGGCGGGAATCAGGGAGCCGCTCCGAAAGCGGTTCCATAGCCCCGTAGGTCGGGCCTGGTTGACTTTGGTTTTAACACAGCCATAGATGCCCTAGATCACAGCCTCTTGGCCGTGGAGAAGCTAACATTTTGGTTCTGGGAGCCTACCGTCTCGGAAGATGGTCGCTCGGATTAACTTGAACGCAATGAATATTCAGACCCTCAACGAAGTCTTCTTCGCGGTCGTGGAGCGCAACAGCGACCGCGTAATGCTAACGCGCGAGTCGGGCGCGTGGAAGCCCATTTCCTCCGCCCAACTGCAGGCGCAGGTATTTGCTACCGCCCGCCAATTGCAGGCTTGGGGGATTGGCAAGGGCGATCGCGTCGCCATCCTCAGTGAGAACCGCCCGGAGTGGGCGATCGCTGACTTCGCCACCTTGCTCCTGGGTGCAGTTGACGTGCCGATCTACGCGACGCAGCTCGCCGAGCAGTGCGTGTACCTACTGCAACATTCGGAGGCCAGCATCGTCTTCGTCTCCACTGCCAAACAGTACGAGAAGATCGCTTCCATCCAGCACCAGACCAAGGTGGAACGCATCGTCATCATGGATGACGCTCCCGAGCTCACGGAAGCCGTCCCCATGCAGAGCTTTCTGCGGAACGCTGTCCCCGGACCAGACCCACAAATCGAGGACTTGGGGCGGGCGGTAGAACCTGACGACCTGGCGACGCTGATTTATACATCGGGAACCACCGGCACCCCTAAGGGCGTGATGCTGACGCACGGCAACCTCGCCGCCAACCTCAGCGTATCGCTCGACATGTTCGACGTGGGCAAGGAGGACCTCTGCGTTTCGTTTCTGCCGCTGTCGCACGTCACCGCGCGGCATCTGGATTACGCCATGATGAGCTGGGGCGTCCCGCTCGCCTACTGTCCCAATATTGACGATCTCCTACGCACCCTCGGCGAGGTGCATCCCACGGTATTCGTTGCCGTGCCCCGACTGTACGAGAAGATCTATAACGGGGTCGAGCACAAGACGCAGGGCGTAAAACGTAAGCTCTTCAACTGGGCCATGTCGGTGGGAAGCGCCAACCGCGAGGCGGTCCTGCGCGGCGAAACTCCGACTTCCTTGTCGTGGAAGCTGGCTAACAAACTGGTATTTTCCAAGGTGCGCCACGCGATGGGTGGCCGTGCACGCATCTTTGTTTCCGGAGGCGCTCCTCTCGGCCGCGAAATTGCTACCTGGTTCGCCGATATCGGCATTCGTATCCACGAAGGCTATGGCCTGACCGAAACCTCACCGGTCATCGCGCTAAACAATCCGATCAACCACCGTCTGGGCACGGTGGGCAAGGCTTTGCCGAACGTGGAAGTCAAACTCGCAGCCGATGGCGAACTGCTAGTGCGAGGCCCGTCGGTATTCAAGGGTTACTGGAAGATGTCGGAGGAAACGACGGCAGCGTTTGAGGATGGGTGGTTCAAGACTGGCGATGTCGCAGCCCTCGACGAGAACGGATACCTCTCCATTACCGACCGCAAGAAAGACCTGATCAAGACCTCGGGCGGTAAGTTCATTGCTCCTCAGCCGATCGAAAGTTCGCTCAAGGCGAACCTATTCGTAGGCGAAGCGGCCTTGCTTGGCGACCGGCGGCGCTTCCCCGCTGTCCTGATCGTCCCCAATTTTGCCATCCTGGAGGAATGGGCGCACAGCCATGGAGTGAAGTTCACCACCCACCGGCAACTGGTGAAATCGCTGCAAGTGCAGTCGCTCTACGAAGAGATCGTCGAAGAATTGAATCAGAACCTGGCCCAGTTCGAAAGGCTGAAGCGGGTGCTGGTGATTCACGCCGAGCTCAGCATCGAAGACGGAACGCTCACCCCGAGCATGAAGCTCCGCCGCCGCCATCTGGAGCAGCTCTACAAGAAAGAGATTGACGCGCTCTACGCCGATGCGCAGCCCCATACGCGCACCTCGGCTTCGGCGAAACGGTAAGGGGGCGGCCAATTTCCGAGCAGCCGTTATGCTCCGACAGCGACCGCCAGCTTCACCGACTTGAGCTGGTTTCCCTTCTTTTGAGCAAATGCCTTTGGATTGATGGCGAAATCGAAGATCTCGGTCCAGACTTTTTTAAACATTTCGTCGGTGAACTGTGGTACCGACTGGAGAGCATCGTAGGCCTGATAGATTCTGGCCGGTTCGTAATTGCCTTTTACCCGGTTGGGTTGTGACACTTTGACTAGTTTGTAGTGCCCGACGATGTCCAAGTGGTCAGCTAAGACCAGCACCCTTTCGCCTTTGGGCCAAAGCATGGAAGCTGTGTTGACGACGCCGTCGTTATCCCGCAACTCAATCGGCTGGGGCGGAGCCGGCCCGAGGACCCTTGTCACATCACCGGCCTGTGCCGGCCACCGGAATGCTGGGATCTTCGCGCCGATTTTGGGTTATTCGATCGGCAACCGCAATCAGCCGCTCAGTGCGGGCATGCGCTCCGGCCTCTGAGCAAATGCCAAAACAGAATTCTGTGCCGTCCCGACGGGGACTCAGGTTAGAATCCCTCTGCACGAAGTGGGGCGAATGCAGAACACGAAACTGGCGGTCGCCGACCCGCATCGCCGCTCTGTTCAAACCAAGTGACACTACATTATGACCTTGCTGGCCGACGGTTCACTCTATCTAAGACGCGCGCTTGCACTGGCGCTGGCTATCCAGCTGGTTGGATGCGGCGGGACGCCCACGCCGGCGCCTTCTCCCCCGCCATCCGGTGGTTCGAGCACCACCACTCCCATCAAGCACGTTATTATCGTCATTGGGGAAAACCGCAGCTTTGATAACCTTTTCGCGACGTATCAGCCGCCGCCCGGTTCATCGCAGCAGGTTTGGAACTTGTTATCGCAGCAGGTCGTGACTGCGACCGGAGCTCCGGGTCCGAACTTCGCCGCAGCAGTGCAGCATCAAGCCAGCGACACGGATGTCTATCGGCTGAGTCCGCCACAGACGGGCAGCTTTTCAACCCTGCCGCAGCCCAACACAACTTTGAATCCGCTTTTGTTTCCCCCGGCGACCCAATATGGCATCGCGTCCGATCCCGGGCTCGCTCCTGATGACCAACATCTGCTGAACGACGGCGGCATTTTCCCGCAATTCTATTTCGTCCCTGACAACAGGTTTCCCGCCGATTTGCCCAACGGCCCGTTTCCGATCACCCAATACCTGAAGTACTCGGACACGATGGGCGATCCGGTCCATCGCTTCTACCAGATGTGGCAGCAGATCGACTGCAGCGCCGCCAGCATCACCAGTTCCAACCCGAGCGGGTGCACCGCCGATCTGTTTCCATGGGTAGCAACTTCTGTTGGCTGGGGACTGGAGAATACGCCTCCACCGTTGCCATTGACCGACCAATCGACCTTTCAGGGAGCGGTCTCGATGGGCTTCTACAACATGGCTGCAGGAGATGTGCCTTACTTCGCGTATCTCGCCAATACCTACGCCATCAGCGACAACTATCACCAGTTTATGTTGGGCGGTACCGGACCGAACTCTATTTCCATCGGCACGGGTACGCCGCTGGTCTATAGCGACGCCAACGGCAACCCGGCCACTCCGCCCGCGCTGCAGGTGGAGAATCCCAACCCCTATGCGGGGAGCAACAATTGGTATCAGCAAGACGGCTTCTACCTTCCGGATTCCGGCAACGAGAGCAATGCTTCCTATACCGATTGCTCCGATTCCACCCAGCCGGGCGTTTCGGCCATCATGAACTACCTGGCCGCGCTGCCTTACAAGCCATTCAACTCCGGCAACTGTGCGCCCGGAGCTTATTACCTGGTGAACAATCAGGACCCTTCCTACAACCGCGACGGCACACTGCGCGCCGACCAGAGCCACACCGTGGGCCCATCGTCGGTTCCCACCATAGGCGACGCGCTCTCGGCCGCCGGCATTTCGTGGAAATACTATGGCGAAGGATTCAGTTCCAGCGGCTTTGGCGGAATTTACTCGCACTACTGTGAGATCTGCAATCCATTCCAGTACGCGCCGTCCATCATGACCACCGATCTCAAGAACAACCTTCAGGACATTACCCAGTTCTATCAGGACGTGCAGAACGGCACCTTGCCTGCGGTATCGTTTGTGAAACCCGACGATATTGTGGATGCCCATCCGGGCACATCGCTGCCGGAGCTGTACGAAGCCTTCTGCCGTAATCTGGTGGATACCGTCAAGGGGCAGAACAGTTTGTGGCAGCAAACCGCCATCTTCATTACCCTCGACGAATCGGGCGGAAATTACGACTCGGGTTACATTCAGCCGATTGACTTCTTCGGCGATGGCCCACGCATTCCGCTTATCGCGGTTTCGCCCTTCGCCAAAACCGGGTACGTGGACCACACCTACGGCGATCACGCCTCGCTGCTGAAATTCATTGAGAAGAACTGGGGACTGAAGCCGTTGTCGTCACGGAGCCGCGACAATCTTCCCAATCCTCAAAGCGCCCCCAACGCCTCCTATTTCCCGACCAACAGTCCCGCCATCGGCGACCTGATGACGCTGTTCAACTTTTAGAGCTGAGACTCATGTCATGCGCGGCACAGATTCGGCGAAGGGCAAAAGATTGTCACCCCTGTTCGCGCCTGCGTGCCTGCATCCTTGTTTTACTGCCGCTGTTGCTCATCTCCGGTGCAGCAGGCCAAGCGGCCCGGAAAAATGTTGCCGGCCGGCTGCTCATAGCGTCGGACGTTCACTTCAATCCGATGGCCGATCCTTCGCTGGTCGCCGATCTCGCAGCGACTGACCCCTCCCAATGGGAAACAATCTTGCAGCGATCGAAGGTCATGGCGTTCAGTAGCTACGGACATGACACGAACTGGTGGCTACTGCGGTCCGCATTGGACGCGATGGTCAGGGCTGAGCCTCATCCAGCGCTGGTGATGTTCACTGGCGATCTGCTGGCGCACAACTTCTCCAAGACATACCAAAGCATTACCCATGACAGCGATTCCGGGCACTATCGCGCTTTCGTGCTCAAGACGGTTGACTTCGTAGCGCTGGAATTCCGCAAGCGTTTCGCGGCGGCGAAGATCCTGCTGACGCCCGGCAACAACGACGAATATTGCGGCGATTACAGCATTGAGGCGAATGGAGCATTCCTGAACGACACTGCGCAAAGGGCCCGCGACCTTGCGATGGAAGGCGAGCAATTCAGCGCCACCTGGAAGTCGCTGGGAAGCTACAACCTAGAGCATCCCACGCTGCCCGGTGTGCGCATCGTGTCGCTCAACACCATCTTCTGGTCCGACAAGTATCGAGCCGCCAGCTTTAGCCATGGCTGTGCGACGGTCAACTCCACTGCAGGGACCGATCTGCTCACCTGGCTGGAATCGCAACTGGCCGAAGCGGAACAGTCCCACGAGAAAGTCTGGCTCATGTTTCACATTCCCCCAGGAATCGACGGCTGGGCGACAACCCATCCCTATGATGGAACCTCTGCGGGGACCAGCAGTTCGGCCGCGTCGTGCGCGAGTTCGGTGGTGCCCATGTGGGTCCCGGAATGGACTGCGCGGTTCGACAGCCTGCTGGAGCGATATCGGAGCACGGTCTTGGCGAGCTTCGCCGGTCACACGCACGTAGATGACTTCCGGGTGATCGGAGCGGATGGCGCCAACCGGCAGTTTGTGCTGATTGATCCCCCGATTTCTCCGATCTATGACCAGAATCCCGGGTTTCGAATCGTAGATTTCAGGAGCGACGGAACGTTGGCCGATCAGACCACCTACTTTCTGACGAATCTCCAGCAGGAAGGCGGTAAAACCCGCGGACGTTGGAGGCGGGAGTACACGTTTTCGCGGCGATGGAAAGTGCCGCAACTGGACGGCGCGAGTCTGGCCAAGATTTATGATGAGATCGCCACCCGCAACACGGCGCGTGACCTCTGGTTGCAGCTCTACATGGTATCGAGTTCTGCCGCACCCATTCCTGCTAAAGATGTGAGAGGACTGTACTGTGCGATTAGCGGACTCACCCAGCAGGCCTATGAATCGTGCTATTGTACGGCGACTGTGCCGGAAAAGCCGTCTCCCTAGCCACGCCATCTTCCATTCTCGATGAAACAGTCGGAAGCCACTGGCCACCACGCTGCCAGTACAACTCGCAACCGGAGGCTCGATCCATGGCATTACCATCATTCCGCTACCGTCTGGAGCAGCAGGTTCCCCGCGTAGGAAACGGGGGCGTCACGCGCGGCGCATCCGTCCTTGAGTTCCCTATCTCGACCGGCATTGCCGGTGTCTCCATGCGGCTGGCGCCAGGCACGATGCGCGAGCTGCACTGGCATGCCAACGCGGCCGAGTGGGCCTACGTCGTCGCCGGCTCCTGCCGCACTACAATCCTCCATCCAGATGGCTCGGCCTATGTTGACACGTTCGATCCAGGCGATGTCTGGTACTTTCCGCGGGGGTATGGCCATTCGATTCAGGGACTCGGCCCTGGTGAGTGCCACTTTATCCTGATCTTCGATAACGGCGACTTCTCAGAAGATCACACCTTCAGTATCACGGACTTTCTCGCGCAGACGCCGCGCGAGGTTGTGGCGCAAAACCTGGGTCTCTCGGTCGCAGAGCTGGCGCCATTGCCCGACCGCGAAGCCTACTTTGTCCGTGGTCCTGTGCCTGACGACAGCTCGCTCTCGGCGACGCCGCGCAGAGTTCCGGAACTGGCGACGATGCATCGGTACCCGCTTGACGCCCAACAGCCCCGGCGCGTCCCGGGAGGTGGTACGCAGCGGACTGTAACGGCGGATGAATTTCCTATTTCGACGACGATGGCCGGATCGGTAATTGAGCTGCAGCCCGGAGCTTTGCGCGAGCTGCACTGGCATCCAAACGCGGACGAGTGGCAGTACTACATCAGCGGCGCGGCAGAGATGGGCGTGTTTCTTGCCCAGGGAAATGCGGTCATCGAGCAGTTTGAAGCCGGCGACGTCGGCTATGCCCCCATGGGGGCGGGTCACTACATCAAGAACACCGGTGCAGAGGTCTGCCGCATCCTAGTCGGCTTTAACAGCCCCCACTACCAGGCGATGGATCTCAGCGAGTGGCTCGCCGGCAATCCGGCTGACGTGCTGGCAACAACGTTTGGGCTTAGTCCCGAGGTCGCCGCCAAGCTTCCGCACAAGACCGTGTTCGTTGCGCCGCCGGTCGGCAAGAAATAAGCAGTGCTCTGCGCATCGAACAATTCGCAGGAGTTTGTCGTGCAACCCTCCGCGAATGGCTTGGCCTTGGTTAAATCTGCGGCCTCACTCGATCGGCTCAACCGCAATCAGCGGCTCGCGGCGGTACTGGCGCTCCGGCCTCTGCACCAGGATGGTCGCTGACAACACGACAACGATTCCGGCCACCTGCAGCGGCGATACCAGTTCGCCGAGGATCAGTGCGGTCAGCAAAATGGCCCACACCGGTTCAAGGCACGCGGTCACGATAGCGCGCATGGGATCGAGGTGCTGCAATCCGGTGAAGTAGAGCGAGAACGGAACCAGCATCGACGTGACCGAGAAAACGGCCATGAACAACCACTGTCCTCCGCTGTAATGTTGAGCGATGACCTTCCAAGGCGGATTTACCAGTTGCCAGAAAACCGCCGCACCCAGCAGGGAATACACCAGGACCGTCCAGCGCTGATAAATCTGCAGCAAGTGTTGACCGTAAACGTTGTAGAAGGCGAACGAGATTGCGGCCAGTTCCGCCGCCACAACGCCTAACGTATTGAAGCGAATCCCGGAGATCACGAGCCAGGGAAATCTGCGTTGCGTCGCCAATTCCCCCACCGCCAGTCCGCAACCAAGCACAGCCAGGACCACACCGCTGATGCGCCGCAGCGTCGGACGCTGCAGCCGGCGCGCCAACATATACAGCAGCACCCACACCGGAGCGACATATTGCAGGACAATCGCGGTTGCAACGCTCGTCTTCTGGATGGCGAAATAGTAGAAATAGTTGGAAGCCGCAAGCCCGAGAATCCCCAGCAGAAAAAACTGCAGCAGATGGCTGCTACTCCACACCCGCAGCGACGATCTCCCCTTCAGCAGCAAGATCGGCAGGAGTATCAGGAGTGCAATCGTGGTTCGGCTCTGGGCCAGGATGAGAGGGTCGATCGGGCGCAGGACGTGGCCACCGGGGAAGAGCCTGCCGGTAAAAACTGCGCGGCCCAGAGTGGCTGAAAACCCCCAGAAAAACGTAGCCGCGGCGATGAAGAGGTAGCCGCGGGCGGGGTGGGGCTTGTTAGTCAAGCTAGTGGATAGTGGATAGTGGATAGTCGGGCCGGTTAGCTGATCCGGGTTATAAACGTGAGGCACCATACCACGTCGGTTGCGCTCACTAACCACTAACCACTATTCACTCTCTTCAGTCGGCCAGCGCCGATTGGCTGTGCGATGAGCGCAATACCCGGTCCACAGTATAAGGGGCGCGTTTGGCCGGCTCGTGGAAATGCCGCACTTGCAGCTCACCCAGAAGTCCCAACGCAACCAATTGCACGCCGGCGACGATCAGCACGGCAGCGAACACCAGCAGCGGGCCGTGTTCCTCCATGACGTCGATTCGGCGAACGAACTTTTCGAACAACATCCATATTGCGATCAGGAAGCCAGCCAGCGAGCCTAGCACCCCGACGGTGCCAAAAAAGTGCAGCGGCCGGGCCATGTACTTCAGCAGAAAACGGATGGTGATGAGATCGAAGAACACGCGAAAGGTGCGCGAGATGCCATAATGCGACTCGCCCCGTTCCCGGTTGACATTGCGGATGGGGATCTCGCAAATGGTCGCGCCATAAGCCGACGCCAGCGCCGGNNATGAAACGATGCAGTTCCCCGTAGAGCGGGATTTCCTGCACCACGGCGCGACGATACGCCTTGAAAGTGGTGCCAAAATCGTGCAGCTCCACGCCGCTCAACTTGGCCATCAGCCAGTTGGCGATCTTGGAAGGGATGCGCCGCATCACGAAGTTGTCAATGCGCTGTTTGCGCCATCCGCTGACGATGTCGTAGCCCTCGCGGAGTTTTTGCAGAAACAACGGAATGTCATGCGGATCGTGCTGCAGATCGCCGTCCATGGCAATCACGTACTCGCCTTCGGAGTGATCGAAACCCGCCGCCAGCGCCGAGGTTTGCCCGAAGTTGCGGCGCAGTTTCACGACAACCACGCGGCGATCCACGGCTGCGATCTGCTGCAACATCCAGAACGTGTGATCGCGGCTGCCATCGTCCACAAATACCAGCTCAAACGGCTCGCCGGTGGCTTCCATTACCACCTTCAGCCGATCATAGAGCTCGGTGACGTTCTCTTCTTCGTTATGAAATGGGACGACAATCGAGTACTTGGTCACGGTTTTGTAATTATAGACGCCCTCGTTCCCAAATGGGACTCATGTTTTTCTCAAATCGTTCTTACGGTGCGCAACGCAGTAACTCCGGTGCAAGTAATTGCACACTCGCACTACCAGCTTTGGCTGGGCGCTTTCTGTGCAGGGGAATCTGGACCTTCCTGAGGCAGAGCGTCTCACGCATGACGTCCAGCAATAAATGCCAGCAGGCGCCGGATTCCCTCTGCGAACTCATCGCCGGGCGTAATTAGGCTGATCACCAGATACCCATCCGAAGCGAAATCGTAAAAATGGCCGGGCTGCACCAGCACCCCAGTCTCCCGCAGCAAGGCAATGGCGAGGTCCTCATCCACACCCAGCACGGGGACCCGCAATACGGCATACCATCCGCCTTCGACTTCCAGCCGGCGACAGAGTTCTTGCGTGGCCAGTTCCGCGTCGAGCAGAGCGAGATTTCCAATCATGCGTTGCCGCAACTGGCGCTGTATGCCATGCCGCTCTTCCAGCATGGCCGGAACGGCCCACTGCAACGGCGCATTCATGGACAGGTAGGTATCGGCGATAACTTCGAGCCGGCCCATGGCATCCGACAGCAGCGGCTGGGGGCCGCTCGCCGCAATCCAAGCGATTTTCATCTGCGGCAGGCCGGAAATTTTCGACAACCCGCTGAGAGTGAAGGTCAGCACTGTGCTGTTTGACGAAAACGTTAGCGGCGGAACTCTGGCGAGCGAGTAGTCGAGGAATACTTCATCGGCCACGATGGCCATCTCGTTAGCCATACAAATGCGATTCAACTCTTCAGCCTCGGGCGGCTTTACGAACGAGCCGGTCGGATTGTTGGGATGCACCGCCAGCACGGCCCGGCAACGCGAAGCCGCGCGGCTCGCGCGTTCGATCGCGGCCCGCGCCGAATGGAAATCGATCTGCCATCCGTGGTCGTACACCAGCTCGTACGGTTCGAGCTTCACGTCATGGAGATCAGCCAGAAAATCGAAAAGTGGGTAGCTCGGGGCGGGGACAAGCACGGTGTCTCCCGGATCGCACAGCAG
>PLYW01000317.1:8132-18417 GCA_003151875.1 Acidobacteriaceae bacterium | reverse complement strand
CTCCACGGCTGCCAAAATGATGGCGGCAAGACCATTCGCTGCTGCATCGAAATCGATCCATCGGCTTTCGTGATCGTAGTTCGAGACCCGGGCCCAGGTTTTGACGTGGCCGCCACGGACACCGCCGGTCCCAGCCTCAACACCACCGAGCATGGGAGAGGAATCTGCCTGATGCGCAGCCTGATGAACGACATCAGCTATGGGCACGGTGGATCAGAGGTCCGCCTGCGAAAGCTGCGCGGGCGTTAGAGACAGCACCCCGGCGTTCCCCGCCTCACATGGCACCGAGACTGCTGAAGATGGGCAAGATAATCAGCAAATCTGCGCCGGCGTGAAACAAAACCGATCCCCACAAGCTGCCGGTCTTCTGCGTCAGCCATCCCCAAGTGATCGCGAACCCGAAGGTAACGAGCAGAAAAGCCCATAAGTTTGGCGCGTAGGTGACCTGCATGTGTGCCAGGGTGAAGGCCAGGGCTGTGGAAAGAATGGCCAGCCATTTTCCCATCAGTGGCTCGTATCGTCCGAGAAACAATCCGCGGAAGAGAAGTTCTTCCATGAAAGCGTTGGATACCACAAAAAGCAGTATCCACGGGGCCAATGACATGAGCCTGGCCGCCCCGAGCGCCCTGACCGCCGGTTGCAGCAAGGTCAGAAGCGAAAGTGCGACAGCGGTGAGCAAGCCCACGCTGAGGCCGAGTAGCAAACGACCTTTCCGGATGTACAGTGATGCGAGATCTTCACCGCACAGCCTCGCTGCCGCGAGAATTCCGATCACGATCAGCGACGCTTGCAAAAACTTTGCCATAGCGATTCCAGCCGGGGTCTGCGTCGTCAGGCCAAAGAGCTTAAGCCCCCTGTCTGCGAAGAAGAACCCCAACGAAAGGCCAAAAACCGCCGTGAAGTAGGCAAAGAAAACCGGTCGAAAGCGGCCCAGCGGGCGCCCATCGCGTGCGACCCACCACAGAGCGCCGAAGATGACGAGGAATCCAGCTCTGGCGGCATAGTTGGCCCACATCGGCAAAACGGGCACAAATGTCATGGTGAGGGCGAAGATGAGGAAACCGCAGACGGTCAGGAGTGCGAACAGACCGAGTCTCATAGGCCGCATTCTACTCGTCGAATTCGGGATTCCCGCGTTTCACTTCTTCGCTTCGCCCACCTGGAAGGCCTTGATCACGATGTCATTGGGCTGATTGCCAACGGGGATCAGCGTGACCAGCGCACGGTCGGCGCTGAGTTTGGAATTGTCGCGGGTCTTCACCGTGCGCACCACGGCGACATCTCCCGAGCGCGAATTCACCACCAGCAAATGCGCCTCGTCGGGACTTAACGCCAGCCCATCGGGCTGGCTGCCCACCTGCACCGCGCCAATTACGCGGCCTTCGTCGATGGCATAGACGCTGACCGTGTCCGACCCGAAATTACTGACGTAGAGCAGGCTGTTATCGGAGGTGACGATTCCGCGAGTGGGTTGGTCGCCGATCAGGTAACTGCCGCCCACCTCGTTGTTGGCGGTCTCGACGATGGAAAAATTGTTGCCGCCAAAATTGCTTACGAACAGCTCACCGCCATCGGGCTTCAGCGCCAGCTGCACCGGCATGTTGCCCACGTCGAGCAGGGTAAGCATCCGGCCCGATACCAGATCGACGGACGCGAGTTGGTTCGAGCCCGGGCACGCGACGAACGCCTTGCTGGAGTCGGGGAGGATGACCAGGTCCTGCGGTTGCTGGCAGACCGGCGCCGTGCTGCGCACCGCCAGCTTCTGCGTATCGATGATAGAAACTGTGTTGTCGGCGCGATTGCTGACGACAGCCAGCTTTCCATCGGGCGAAACTCGGGCGAGACCCGGAGCGCCGCCGACTCGAATGGTCGCAATCACTGCCCGCTTATCGAGATCGATCACCGAAACATTAGCGGAGCCGGAGTTGGCCACGTACGCGCGCTTGCCGTCGGGAGAAATTGAGACGAAGTAGGGCGCGCGATGAACGCCAAT
Source organism: Acidobacteriaceae bacterium (assembly GCA_003151875.1). Taxonomy (GTDB): domain Bacteria; phylum Acidobacteriota; class Terriglobia; order Terriglobales; family Acidobacteriaceae; genus Bog-257. The sequence goes on along the minus strand of PLYW01000317.1, from coordinate 16,424 downwards.
GGTCGCTTCGACTACATTGCGCTCCGCATTGATGATGGTGATGTTATTGGAGTCGGCATTGGCAACGTAGATTTCGTTGCGGGTGGGACTGGCGGCGACGCCGGTTGGACCTGCGCCCACCGGGATGGTCTTGACGTTGCGAAGCTGAAGCAGATCGAGAACGCTGACCGAGTTGCTCTTGCCGTTGGTGACGTAAGCGTATTCGTGATAGCCGGGCTCAACGGTGGGGCGTCGATGGCAGCCGATCGGGCCCAGCGTGAAGATCAGCACGCAGAGCGCCCAGCGCCATTGCCGCGCCGAAAGTTGCCGCAGCCACAGCGATGTAGTGCGCATCAGCGAGCAGCGGCCGATCCAGCGGTTACGTTGCCTCGATGAGCTACCGGATTGGCGACAGGCTCGGCGACGGAGCGGCCGAGCACGTTGGCGATCTGGCGGACCTCAACCATGAGATCGGCAAACTGCTGGGGAAAGAGCGATTGGGTGCCATCGCTGAGGGCGCGGTCAGGATCGGGGTGGACTTCGATGATCAGGCCATCGGCGCCTACGGCCACCGCGGCGCGCGACAGCGGTGTCACCTTGTTGCGCTTGCCGGTCCCGTGGCTGGGATCGACGATGATCGGCAAGTGGCTCAAACGTTGCACCGCCGGCACGATGCTGAGGTCGAGGGTGTTGCGCGTGTGGTCGGCAAAGGTGCGCACGCCGCGCTCGCACAAAATCACGTTGTAGTTGCCCTCGCTCATGATGTATTCGGCGGCCATCAGCAATTCTTCCAGCGTGGCTGACATGCCGCGCTTCAGCAGTACCGGCTTATGCGCCCTTCCCGCGCGCTTCAGCAGCGAATAGTTCTGCATGTTGCGCGCACCAATCTGGATGACGTCAGCGTACTTCTCCACCAGTTCGAGCGATTCGTTGTCGATGGCCTCGGTGACGATCAGCAGGCCGAAGCGGTCGCGGACCTCCGCCAGGATCTTCAGGCCCTCCTCCGCCAGACCTTGAAACGTATAGGGAGAGGTGCGCGGCTTGTAGGCGCCTCCACGAAAGAAGCGGGCGCCGGCGCGGGCCACGCACTCGGCGGCAGCGAACGCCTGCTCGCGGGATTCGATGGCGCACGGCCCGGCGATCACTGCTACCTCATCGCCGCCGAAGGTCGCGTCAGAACCGGGGAAGCGCACCACCGTGTCTTCTTCCTTCAAATCGCGGCTGACCAGCTTGTAAGGCTTGCTGACCCGGATGACCTCCTGCACCCCCTCCATCTCGTCGAAGGTGCCGGTCTCGACCTCACCCTGGTTGCCGGTGACGCCGATGGCGGTGCGCTGCGCGCCGGGCAGGGCATGGGCGCGAAAGCCCAGCGATTCGATCTTTTCGCATACGCGCTCCACTTGCTCTTCGGAGGCGTGCGCCTTCATCACGATAAGCATCGGGGACCCCTTGTTTCGTGCCCATAGTGTATCGTTCCGGGCGTAAGGCGGCAATAAAAGACGCCCATGACTCCTGGGCGTCTCTCATGAATTTACCGCGCAAAGCGCGATTGGCTATTCTGAGTTTTCCGGCTCAGTAGATAACCATTTGACTCTGATGCCCATAGGGGTAGGGCGAACCGGGAAGAGGGTTCAACTGGCCACCCTGCACGTCAAATCCATAGATACCGGTCGGAACACTACAAAGCATGGAATGACACACCGCCATAGCATAGACCCAAGACCCTGTCCGCTGGATATATACAACGCCAATTCCTCCCGTCGGATAGACAGTCTCAGTGAGGGCGCTTCCGGAAAAGCTAAGAATAGCCACGCCTCCCGCATCTATGCCTCCGTCGGTGGCGACAACTAGAAAGGAGCCCGCTTGGTCCCACGTCATGTCGTCCACGCGGATGGGTCCGCCTTCCGNNCTAGATCGCAAGTACCTGCCGGCAGCGCATAAACCGGGCCGGGAGTCAGCGTGCCATTGGAACTGCGCGAGTAGGAGCGAATGCTGCCATTGTTGTCGGTGGGGCAGGTCTGGATGAACGCCAAACTTCCGTCGGGCGTAAATACCAGCCGTGATTGGTAGGTTATGTCGGGAATGGCAATGGTACCCAACGACAGCATAGAGCCATTAGCTGAATATATGTTTATGCCCGTGTTTTCGCTGGTATCGATGTAGCCGGGCAGGTAAAGATTGGACCCCGTTGGATCGACTACCGGGGGTTCGTCGGTGTTATTGTTGCCATTAGACGGGATGGGCGGAATGGGAACGCTGGTAATCAAGCTGAGGGAGTAATCCGGGTTTACCAGGATCGACGATAAGACGGGGCCGGGGAAGCCAACCCCAAACAGTAGCGGCAACGTCGGCGAAGAGCCATTTCCCCCGGTCGGTTCCGGTGACGATGGTAAAAGCGTAAGGGAGCCATCGCTCTGGATCTGCAACCCGGTTCTAACCCCAGTGTAGAGCGCCGCATTTCTTGGCGGTGGCGGACTGATCACAATGCTAAGGCCGGCCGTAGCTGTCACGGGCGGGACCTCGCTGTCCGTCGCCTGCACCGTGAAGCTTGTCGTGCCCAGGTCAGTGGGTGTGCCGGAGATCACTCCGGTGGTCGGGTTGAAGGTAGCCCAGTTCGGCAGGCTACCCTGCACAATCGCCCATGTGTAAGGAGCGGTGCCGCCCGTGGCCGCCAGCGTGGAGCTGTAGTAGACGTTCGGACTACCGTAAGAGATAGAGGGACTCGTAATCTGCAATGCGGGAGTGATCGTGATGGAGAGGTTGCCGTTCGCCACACTGGGAGGCTGCTCGGAATCAGCAACTGCCACAGTGAAATTTGAGCTGCCCACCACAGTGGGCGTGCCGGATATTATGCCCGTCCGCGCCAGGGTGAGGCCGGGGGGCAAATTCCCCGATGAAACATTCCAGGCATAAGGTGCAGCCCCGCCGATTGCACTCAGGGTCGCGCTGTATGCAGAGTTAGCTATTCCCTGCGGCAGGGTCGTCGTCGTGACTACCAGGGGCGGGTCGTGAAGGAGTTGGCTGGATTGGCTGGATGAGCCGCATCCCGACAGCAGAACTGCCAGACAGAAGGCAATAGTTAGGAAGACCAGCTTTCGCGTCATGTTCGACCTCCGCGGCCCCTGTGAGGATCACGCTACTCGGTACGAAAACAAAAGTACAGTGCCACTTACTTCGGATCTCCGGGGTAGTGTCCTAATTTAGGGAAAACTGATCTCTGGCGTTTGCAGTCATCCGACATCCGCGAATGCAGAATCAAACCTTTTATGTCCGCACATTCGGAGAAAAAAGAAAGAGCAACGCGTTGGTTGCCGGCGCAAAGGCGTTGCCCAGCGGCAAACGCAAGCCGCGCGCCCGCACATTGTAAAATCAAGGTTTACCCAAGCGCATCAAAAATACCTATGGCCGACTCCAAATCCAAAGAGCCGAACACGAAGCCGCAATCGAGCGCCCAAACTGAAGTCGTCAATGGTGGCGTCGCCGCGCGCGCCGACCGCTACGACCCCCAGGCAATCGAGCAAAAGTGGTCCGAGCGCTGGGCGCAGAATCCCGACCTCTATCGCGCCGAGCCGCCGACCACCACGCGCAAAAAGTATTACGTGCTGGAGATGTTGCCGTATCCCTCGGGTGCGCTGCACATGGGACACGTGCGCAACTACGCCATCGGCGATGCCCTGGCGCGCTACATGTGGATGCAGGGCCACAACGTGCTTCATCCCATGGGCTGGGACGCATTCGGACTGCCCGCGGAAAATGCGGCCATCCAGAACCAGACTCCGCCGCGGCAATGGACGCTGCACAACATCGCCAGCATGAAGGCGCAGATGAAGCGCCTCGGCTTTGCCTACGACTGGCCGAAGGAAATCGCCACCTGCCTGCCCGAGTACTACCGCTGGAACCAGTGGTTCTTCCTCAAGTTCTTCGAGCAAGGCCTGGCGTATCGCAAGAAGAGCAAAGTCAACTGGTGCCCCGAATGCGCGACGGTGCTGGCCAATGAGCAGGTGCTGCCTAACGGTTGCTGCTGGCGGCACGAGAACACGCCGGTCGAGCAGCGCGAGCTGGAGCAATGGTTCCTGCGCACCACAAAATACGCCGACGAACTGTTGCAGGGTTTAGATACTTTGCAAGGATGGCCGGAGAAGGTGCGCACCATGCAGCGCAACTGGATCGGCCGCAGCGAAGGTACGCTGGTCGATTTCAAGCTGGATGGCGCCCCCGGACCGGCTGGCGACACGATCTCCGTCTTCACCACGCGCGTGGATACGATCTACGGCGCGACCTCGTTGCAGCTTGCGCCCGAGCATCCCCTGGTGGCCGACTTGATCGCCAACGATGCCAGCCTGCTTGCCAAGGTGGAAGACCTGATGGCGGAGCAGCACAAGGCGAAGGAAATTGGCGACATTGGCGCCATCGAAAAGCATGGCGTTGCGACGGAGCGTTACGCGCTTAATCCGTTCAACGGCGAGCAGGTGCCCATCTGGGTGGCGAACTACGTTCTGCTCGATTACGGCACCGGCGCGATCATGTCGGTCCCGGCGCACGACGAGCGCGACTACGAATTTGCCAAGAAGTACGGCCTCGACATTCGCGTTGTGATCTTGCCGCGCCGCGACGGAGACGAGCGTCGTGAGACCGATGAGCCGGTCTTGCCGTTTACGGAGATGGACAGCCTGGTGATGAACTCCGGCGAGTACAGCGGACTGCCTTGCCAGGAGGCGATTGTGAAGATGTCGAAGTTTGCGGAGGCGCAAGGATTCGGCAAGACAACGGTGACTTATCGCCTGAAGGACTGGGGCATCAGCCGGCAGCGTTACTGGGGCACGCCGATCCCCATGATCTACTGCACCGGTTGCGGCATCGTACCCGTCCCCGAGAAGGACTTGCCGGTGTTGCTGCCCGACAACGTGAACATCACGCTGGCGGGCGGATCGCCGCTGGGCAAGGTGCCGGAGTTCGTCAACGTGAGCTGTCCGAAGTGCGGCGGCCCAGCGCGCCGCGAGACCGACACCATGGACACCTTCGTCGATTCGTCCTGGTACTTCTATCGCTACACCAATCCCGATCTCGATACCAAGCCGCTCGACTCTGACACTGTGGGATATTGGTTTCCCATCGATCAATACATCGGCGGGGTCGAGCACGCCATCCTGCACCTTATCTATTCGCGCTTCTGGACCAAGGTGATGCGCGACATGGGCCTGGTGAAAAATTCCGAGCCGGCAGAGCGCCTATTCACCCAGGGCATGGTGATCAAGGGCGGCGCCAAGATGTCGAAGAGCCTGGGCAACGTGGTGTCGCCCGACGACATGGTGGCGCGCTACGGTGCGGACTCGACGCGCATGTACACGCTGTTCGCCTCGCCGCCCGATCGCGATCTCGACTGGCAGGATGCAGGGGTGGAAGGCATCAGCCGGTTTCTGTCGCGGGTGTACCGGTTTGTGGGGCGAAATGCGCGGCCAAACGGCACGGCCTCGGCCAGTGGCGATGCTGGACAATTGTCGTCCGCAGCGCGCCAGATGCAGCGCAAGTTGCACCAGACCATCCGGCGGGTGACGGAAGATTTCGGCGGACGCTGGCACTTCAACACCTCGATCGCGGCGATCATGGAATTGCTGAACGAGATGTACTCCTACGAAGACAGTGTTCAGCGCGGGCAGGCGGAGGCGCCGCCGGCACTGGTTGCCGATGCGCAGCGCAAGCTGGTGCTGATGCTGGCGCCGTTCGCGCCCTATCTGGCGCATGAGTTGTGGGAGATGCTGGGCGAAACCTCCGACCTGCTGCGCGCGCCCTGGCCGCAATACGATCCCGCGCTGGCGAAGGAAGAAGAAGTCGAAATCGCGATCCAGGTGAATGGCAAGATACGCAGCCGCATCGTCGTCCCCGCCGATGCCGAAGAGGCGCAAGTCCGCGAGCTCGCGCTCGCCGACGAGAAGGTCAAAGCCGCCATCGCCGGCAAGGAAGTCGTGAAGGTGCTGGTGGTAAAGGGTCGGCTGGTGAATATCGCGGTGAAGTAAGAAATGTCGGCTAGCTCTAAACATTAAGATGGTTTGGCAATAAAACGTCCAAATCGGCTCGCCTTACTTAAAGTTGCTTGTTCGTCATGGAGAGATTGAAGCAGATCGAGTGAGCGAGTGCGTCTCCGTGAACAAGAAGGCACAACGGGTGGTTAACCGATCTGAGGATGCACATCTTCCGCTGGTCATCCGTCAAATCTCCGAACACGAGAAGGAACCAAACGCCAGGGACATAGAAGCGGTGTATTGAAACCGATCCATCTTGCAGGGAATCAGGGTATCCTGCCGAAAGCGGCGGCGTTTGGGAAGTGGAGATGTAAATGACACAGGCTGCGTTCTCTGGAAATTCGACTTCGCCGACTAGGTACCTCCGCAGTTCTTCTTGGTACTCAGACCCCACTCTGATTGGTTCGGCCACACCCCCGGTGGCGGACCCTGAGTGGTTGAACCGCACAATTAACATCGATACAGGCTGCGTATTTGGCGGCAGGCTAACTGCTTTGCGTTACCCCGCGACCCTCGGTGGAACTGGCTTTAGTGTATGGAAAGCTCACGCGGAGCGTGGATTTGTCTCAAGTATCGCCACAAAATTCTGTCGCCCGGAGCACAGTACCGATCTTGCTAATCCACGGTTTGGCTGACGACAATATCCCGGCCCAGCAGTCGGAGATGATTCGTTCACAAAACCCTGGAGACGTGGCCCTCTGGGAAGTGCCAAAGGCTGGCCATTGCGGTGCAGTCAACGTTGCTGGTAAGGAGTTTAACCTCCGCGTGCTCGGGTGGTTCTCCTCGCATGACGCATCGCAGTCACATCGGTCTGCTAACTGGCGATAAAAGCCACGGGTGTTGAAGAAGTCTGTTATTCCAGGCGATTTCTCAACAGTAATCGCAGCATTCCTATCCCGCCATTTTTCTGCGCCTCAGCGAGCATCTCATCAGCTCCTCAATCGCTCGCTCGTACTCAAACATATGTTTGATATTTTCCTCCGCTGCAACTTGGAACCTAGCGGTTTCATCAGTCGCGGAGTCATAGCGGATTCCGTCTCGATAGGACTCCACATCCTGAAAGTACAGAGTGTCTCCTGTATCTTCTGGACTGAGCTTCCTTCCCGCGAAAACCCATGTTTCGACAATCGGGATGTGCCCGTCCCCGTCAACATACTGCACTGAAAAATTGGCCTCCCCCTGTTTTAGAAGGCTCGCAGTGACAGGTTCAGCGTAGGGCTTCAATTCGCGTTCTTCAAAGCGCATTCGGTATCACCGTTCGGCGGCATGAACCTCTTTGGAGGCAGTGTCTATCGATGAATTTCAACTGGTGTCCCATCTGGAACTGCTGACCAGATCTCCTCGATTTCAGAGTCAGTCACTGCCATGCAGCCGTCTGTCCAGTCAACGAGCCGATGCAACGGACCAAGCCAGCCTAAGCCGTTCTGGATACCGTGAATCATGATGTCGCCGCCGGGATCTACCCCGAGTTGGTGTGCGCGTTCGCGGTCAGCATCGTTCGGATACGAGACATGCAGGGCACGATGAAATCGACTGTCCTTCTTGTGGCGGTCGATCACGTAAAGCCCTTCTGGACTTCTGTGGTCACCTTGACGTTGCTTGGGGTCGACTCCTCCTCTACCTATAGCAATTGAGTAGGTTCGGATGATGTTGTTGCCGTCAAGCAGTAGAAGTTCATGCTTGGTCTTGAGCACCAGAACTTTTGTAGCCCGTTGCTGTAGCGGAGTGCGGCGTGCGGTAACGTGGAGTGCCACTGCCCCCGCCAACAAGGCACATAAAGTCCCGAGCGCAATAAGTGCGCCTTTCCGTCGCATCATGTTGGTCCAGTGTCTTCTCGTGTGGCGACAGCATTCATCCGCATCAGTGATGATAACAGCCGATTTCGCACGCGATCCCCAAATGGCTCGGTTCAGCGGTCATCTGTGATATGGCGATCTTCCAACACTAAACTGAATAGATCTGGTGTTTCTCCGAATCCCGTTTTGGGAGACTATCGCCAGTAGTGGTAGGGTGGTGCGATAATCGGCATCGTAATCCAGAACCAACTTCAAGATGGACTCCTCCTTCCTACTGATCGTGTCGGTAGTGGCCTTGGGAGTTTGGCTGTTCGTCGCACGGCCGCGGCGCAAGCGAGAGCGGCAGCAGAACGAAGAGCGTTGGGCTGATCTGACCAGACGTATTTATCATCTGGAATCCGCGCTGCAAGAGTTGCGGAATGGCATCGCTTCCGGTCACACACCAGCTTCCACCCGCCCTGTTCATACCGAACCGGTGGCGACCGCCACAATTCAGA
>PLYW01000317.1:0-8113 GCA_003151875.1 Acidobacteriaceae bacterium | reverse complement strand
GAAGAAGCTCTCGGCGCGAACTGGCTGAACAAGATCGGCATCGTCATCCTGGTCATCGGGGTGGCCCTCTTCCTGGCCTACCAATTGCGGCAGGTAGGACCGGCGGGCAAGGTCTTGGTGGGTGTCCTAGTCAGCGCGGCGCTGCTGCTTGGCGGGATCTTCATGGAGCGCAAGGGGAGATACCGCATCCTGGGTCGCGCCGGCATCGGCGGTGGATGGGCTCTGGCCTTCTTCACCGCGTATGCCATGTACCACGTCGAAGCCACGCGGATCTTTACCTCGCAGGCACCCGACCTGCTGCTGATGCTGGTTGTCGCTGCGGCCATGGTGGTGCACACCCTCCGCTATCGCTCGCAGGTGGTAACTGGGCTGGCATTTCTGCTGGCTTTCTCCACACTGACGATCAGCCAGGTCACGGTGTACAGCCTTACCGCTGGAGCCATTCTGGCCCTGGGACTGGTCGTCATCGTGTGGCGAATGCAGTGGTTCGACCTGGAAATCTTCGGCATCGTCGCCGCGTATGGCAATCACTGGTGGTGGTTGCGCTCCATCATCGAACCGATGGGGAGCCACAAGCATCCGTTCCCTGAGTTCCTCATCAGTGCGGTAATCCTGGTTTTTTATTGGGCGATATTTCGTGTCTCTTACATCATTCGCAAGTGCGATGAGCGACAGGAGAAGGTCTCGACCATAGCTGCTCTGTTTAACTCAGTTGCTCTGCTCGGGCTGATGAAATATCAGTCGGTGCATCCAGAGTGGGCATTCTGGGCCCTACTGGTGATGGGAACAGTCGAGCTGGGGCTCAGCTTGCTGCCCATCACGCGCCGCCGCCGCACGGCGTTCCTCATCCTCGCTACCATCGGCGTGACCCTGCTGGTCGCGGCCATACCATTCCGGTTCACCGGTGCACGGCTGGACGCGCTGTGGTTGCTGGAGGCGGAGGCCTTGCTACTGGCCGGCGTCTTCACGCGCGAGGTCCTTTTCCGCCGGTTGGGCATGATCGCCTCGATGCTGGTCCCGATTTATCTGTTGTCGGGTGATGCGGGCTGGCTCTTTGGATTCCGTTACTACGGCGTACCCGCCGCACGCGACACAAAACTGGCGATATTGTGCCTGGTTGCCTCGCTAGTGTTCTTTGCCAACTCTCACATTGTGGTACGCCACTGGCCAGAGCTGTTCGAGCACATCGTCGATCGAACGGTGATGCACCGCTTCTCCTTCGTCGGCGCCTTTCTGCTGTTTGTCGGTGCCTGGGCTGCGTTCCCGCAGTCTCTAACCGCGCTGGCATGGTCGATCCTTGGACTGGCACTGCTGATAATTGGCAGCCGGCTCAAGCTTGAACAACTGCCATTCGAAGCGCACTTCTACTTTGCCTGTGCGTTCGTAGCCACGCTGAGCACCAATCTGCTCACTTCCGCAGTATGGGATCACATCAGCCAACGACGGGTGACGGTGAGCTTTATCGCGGCAATGTTCTATGCCGCTTCGCGCTGGAGTTCCGCAGGCACTGAAGCATGGCCGCGTATCTCGAAGCTGCTGCCCGTCGCCTATCGCTGGATGGCTTCGCTACTGCTGATTCTGCTGGCCTACTACGCACTCCGCCCGATCAGCGTTTCACCGGCCTGGCTGGTGCTGGCGTTAGTCCTCATCGAAGCGGGGACCAGACTAAATCTTACTGATGTTCGCGCGCAGGGCTACATCACACTGGCACTCGCGTTCGTAGCCATCTTTTTCGTCAACCTGAATGCAGGCTCCGTGACCGGGGGACTCAGCCCACGCCAGTATACGGTATCGCCGTTAGTGCTAGCTCTGTATTACGTCTATGGATGGTTGACCCGGATGCCGGAGCAGCCCCCATTGGAGCGCCGCTTCCACGTTGCCACTACTGCTGCGTGGTGCGGCGCGATCGCCCTGGCCGCTCTTTTGCGTTTCGAGCTGAATCTCGATTGGGTTGCCGCCGCCTGGGCGATGTGCGCTCTGGTCCTTCTGATCATCGCGTGGAAAACCGGTCGTGAGCTGTTCCTGCAACAGGCTTTGTTCTTCGCGATTGCTGCGACTTTCCGCGGAGCGTTCCATAACCTCTACGAGCGGAGTTATCTTCCTGGTCCCTTTTGGTACAGCCGCGCTCTTTGCACCACCGTCACTGCCGGGTTGTTGTTTGCCGGTCTCTGGTTCGCATTCAAGCTGCGGAGGCACGAAAAGTCCGGCGAGTCAGCCGACTCAGAGCAGGGATTCTTGCCTGCACTGGTTCGCCGGCCTGAGCAATTCTTCTTCTTCCTGCCACTTGGCCTGGTTGTGGCCCTGCTTGCGGTTGAAATGCGCCGCGGACTGATCACCGTGAGCTGGAGCGCTCTCGGCGTGTTGGTCTTTCTGTTCGCGCTGTGGGTAGGCGAGCGCAGCTTCCGCCTCGCGGGCTTGGCGCTGTTGCTGCTTGGGGTAGGCAAAATCATCGTGGTCGATGTTTGGGAACTCAATCCCCGCGACCGCTATCTGACTTTTATTTCGATGGGTTCCGCGCTCCTGCTGGTGTCATTCCTTTATTCGCGTTACCGGGAGGCCATCCGGCAATACCTATGAAGCACTGGATCATATTGGCCGTAATTCTGCTCATGGCAGCCGGTGCGCTGGTTGTTGGTGAGCGCCGAAGGGTCGAAGCCGAGGTCTCTCCGGCGCCCATCCTGTATTTTGTCGCAGACACCGAGCGGGAGTTGACCCGCGTGCCAGTTTCGCTTACCCGCATCTCCGACGAGGAAGAGATCGCTGTTGGCGACGAGATGGCGCAGAACTATCTGGAAGCCAGCAAGAAAAACGATACCTCTGAAGACCGAACCATTGCTGAGTATGTTAGCCGGATCGGGGCCAAGGTCACCGAACATGTTCATCGCAAGTTGCCCTACAAGTTTCATTACCTTCCCGATGACTACCTGGTGAATGCCTTCGCCCTCCCGGGTGGCCACGTATTCATCGGCAAAGGCCTGCTGAGCTTAATGGACACTGAGGACGAACTGGCCAACGTGTTGGGTCACGAGGTGGAACATGTTGACCTGGGGCATTGCGCCGAGCGAGCGCAGATCGAGGCCCGTGTGAACAAGCTGCCGATGGTCATTAATGTGGTCGGCCTTCCTATCGAGCTGTTCCAGGCCGGCTACAGCAAGGAGCAGGAACTCGAGGCCGATCGTGAAGGCACGAAGCTTGCGGTTACGGCCGGGTATTCGGCAGAAGGCGCGATCCGTATGTTTCAGCGGTTTCAAAAACTCGAGGCCGAATGGCGGCGTTACGAGGCCCGGCGCCGGCAGCAGCCTTCCGTTGTGGAGTTGCCCTCTGGCATTGTCAACCAGGTCGTCCTGCAAACGCTGGAAGGGTATTTTCGTTCGCATCCGCCGGAGCAAGAACGCATCGCCCAAATTGAGCGTCTCATCGTAACGGAACCTTGGCCGAAGGAACAGAAGCAGCAGCCGTTGCAAGTTGCCTACATATTGCTGACGGACGAAGCCGCGGCACTTCTGGGTCGTGATGAGCTGGACAAGGCCTCGGCAAAGGTCAAAGAGGCCTTGTCCATGAATTCCAAATACATTTCCGCGCTTGATGTTCTAGGCGATATCAATTTCGAAAAAGCCGATTTCGCCGCCGCCGCACAAGCTTACCGGCAATCGTTAACACTCGAGCCGAAGCAGAAAGTGATCGCGGCGCGCTATGCGTCTTCGTTGGCTGCTTCGCTGCCGGCGCCAGAGGCGGCGGCCCACTATGCCGAGTGGCTGAACTCCGCTGCTCCGGCGGCACCCGATCTCGACTGGTTCACGGTGGAAGAGGTAGGGCTGAAGCTGCTGGCTGGTGATGCTGTTACTGCCAAATCCTTTGGGCAGACACTCGTAAAGAGCGAGAACGCCGACATTCCTTTGGTGCAGGCCCGCCTGGGATGGTGGTACTACCGTGCCAACAATGCCCAGACCGCGGCGGACCTGATCGGGTTAGCGGTGGAGCAGCGTCCGCAGGTCGGATCGCTCAGCGCGAAGTTGGGATGGGCGCTGGCCGCACAAAAAAAATACGAGAGTGCTCAACAACGCTTTTACGCCGCCAACAATGACGCGGGTCGCGAAGCTCGAGCTGAGGCGCAAATTGGCCTGGCGGTAACGGCATGGGAAGCCAAAGAGCCCGAACTTGCCCTGCCCAACTATCGCGCTGCCATTCTTGAGCGCGCAGCGTGGAACAACTCACAGTGGGTGGCTGCTCTGTACGGACAACCAGTCGCAGCGAGCGTGCAGGCAATTCGCCGGGAAAACGATAAGCGTCAGAAAGCTGGAGGTGCCGCTCCGCGGCAATAGTCAGATCAACGACTTCCCCACCACCTCCCGCGGAAATCAAGCGTCAGGACCGCAAACCCAGCGCTGTCTGCTCACCGAGGTTCTATTGAACCCTGACCCTGAACCCGTTTACGCCCACCACTTCTTCGGTCCGCTGGCCGAGAGTTTTGGTCGAACGAAGTCCCCATTCATCACGCAATCGAAATCATTGGGTGCAACTCCCTGCATGGATCCCCCCGGACAAAATAGTCCGCCGAGGCCGTAACTTTTCCTCCTCTTTTCGGGATTAACTGAATAAGAACCGAGTGCCGCGGAGAACGCATTGAAGGCGCTGCAAGACGAGAACCTGAAGAACCAGAATAACGAGCGGCTGCAGGTTGAGGCGGCGCAGGAGGATCCGGCGCGCTTCGCCGATCTATACGAGGACAATTTTGAACGGGTGTACGCCTACATTGCGCATCGCGTGGGCAACCGCGACGATGCCCAGGATGCAACGGCGGATGTTTTCCAGCGGGCGCTCGCCGGCCTGCCGCGGTTCGAATGGCGCGGCTTGCCGTTCGTTGCCTGGCTTCTGGATGACTCCTCCAACCATTGTCGTGCGCAATGAACAGCCTAAGCTTGCTGCGGAGCCGACGATCGTAGCGCCGCCTGCGCTCAAGGTTGCGCCAGCCTCTCCGATAGGCAATCCACTGTCCGCGATTCTCCAGCCACCGTCGAACGAAACCGGATCCGGCGGCGGAATCGGAAGTGGCAGGGGTGGGGGAATCGGGTCGGGAGAAGGCCCTGGCTTTGGCCCCGGACATGGCGGTGGCTTCGGCGGTGGCGTGTATCGCGTGGGCGGCGGGGTTTCTGCACCACGCGCGATTTACGATCCAGATCCCGAGTATTCCGAAGAGGCCCGCAAAGCAAAGTTCCAGGGAACGGTTTTGCTCTGGGTGGTCGTGGGTGCAGATGGCAGGCCACGCGATATCCACGTGCAACGGTCGCTCGGCATGGGTCTCGATGAAAAAGCCCTCGAGGCAGTGCAGCAATGGAAGTTCGCGCCTTCGATGAAGGACGCACACCCCGTGCCAGTTCGGGTCAATATCGAAGTCAATTTTCGCTTGTACTGAGGGAGTTCGGTCCGATCTCCGATTGTCGGTGTCTAAATCTGCAGTGCTGCGAACGGTGCCCGCGAAAGCAACTTCAACACACGTTGGCACACCAGTGACCACTTGAAGTTATAAGGAGGAGACGTGCGTCTTCGCATAATCGCACTGCTGTGGTTGGCACTCGCCACGATGTCATACGCCCAGACTTTGGCACAGCCAACGGCCCGAACGGCGACCGCCGCGCCGGGTTCGGCAGCGCGGCTGCCGGTGACAAGGGTCGTCCTCTACAAAAATGGAGTCGGCTATTTCGAACATTCCGGACGCATTCGTGGCAATCAGGACGTGGACATCGATTTCACCACGGCGCAACTGAATGACGTGCTGAAGTCTCTGACGGTGTTGGATCTGGGGAGAGGAAGAATCACCGGGGTAAGCTACAACTCGACAGCCTCGCTCGAACGGCGCCTGGGTTCTTTGCATCTCCCGGTAGGGGAAAACCCAAGCACCATCCAATTCCTCGATGCGCTCCGCGGCGCACGCCTCGAAGTGCGCAGTGGATCTGTGAACGTCTCCGGTCGTTTGTTGAGTATCGACCAACGGGAGGTACCCGCTAAGGACGGCCAGAAGATCGCGGTCAATCAGCTTTCCATCGTGACCGACAACGGCGAAGTTCGAGTATTTGATTTGAATCCCGCCACCAGCGTCCGCATTGCAGAGAAGGATGTCAATGAACAGGTCGGAAAGTATCTTGGCCTGCTGGTGAGCTATATCAGCGAAGTTCCGGTATGGAAGTGTACGTACCGCATCGTGACTCGGCTGCGACCACCGATGCCACGGCCGTTTCAAGCTCCATCTCCACTACGGTGAGCAGCTCCTGGTTGTCGACGGTGACAATGAGCTTTCCGCGATAGTGCCGGTGCAGCTTTCCGGGCACGGCCAGGACAAAGTCGCACGCACCGCCCTGACGCGCGCTGAAGGTAAAATTCTCGCCGACCATTTGCGAGCCGCCCGCGCGCACAATGATCTTGCGGCCTGACAGGATAATGGCCACACTCTGCTGAGCGTCGACTCCGGCAACAAACTGCCGCTGTCCTGAATCCACCAGTATGGGTGACGCAGGCGAAACTTCCACCGCAAACTGGCTTGAATGGAACAGTCCCATGACTGCGACGCGCACGTGGTCAGGTGGCGACGCCGCGACACTGGCAGGCATCACGAATAGAGCTACGAGCAGCAGGGCCGCAATGGTGGGCGTCCATCGCACGTTATGGTTCCAGATCGCGCAACATGTGGGCAGCCAGCACCGCAGTTTGGGCTCCCGACACGCCGTGCTGCCGCACCAACAGAATGTAACGGGGAAAGTCGGCTGGCCATGCGACAACCACAAAGCCGTCTGCTGGGGCATGAGCTTTATGGATACAAACCGCCGTGCCGGTTTTCGCCAGGAAGCTCTGGTGCAGGCCGTGCCGTGCCAGGCTGGAGGCGGTCCCGTTCTTGGCTGAATCCGCCATGCCATCGACGATGTCCCGCACTCCTGGCTGCGATTTGCGGTCCAGCAGCATGGCATAGGCGCGCACCATGCTCTCGGGCAACTCCCGCCATACGCCGGACCCGCCCGCCATCTCCTCGGGAGAGGCGTTTGCGCCGGGGCCGGCGAGGCCGAATCGCTGGGCGACCGATGTGACCTGCGCTGCGCCGGTTTCCGACCCTAGTTCAGCGAAGTATGAGTTACAAGAGAACGAGATCGCCTGCACGATTCCGAGGTTTCCGTGACCCTTGGGGAGCCAGCACGAGTTTCCGCCAGTGCAGACGTGCTGCGGGAAACGGTAATCGTGCGTCTCGGCGTAGGCCAAAGCCAGAAACGGTTTGACCAGCGATCCGACAGGCACTTGGGTGCTTTCGCTCCATTTCCTGGCAAGGAACCGGTCGCTGCGCGCGTCGTAAAACAAATAGGAGATATCGGCGGAAGAGAAATCCCGCGCCAACTTCTCCGACGCGGTACGCGAAAACAGCGCGTTGCTATCGGGCGTTAAACGCGCAGGGTCCTGGCCCACCGAACAGGCGGGGACCAGGCACGCCAGCAGAATGCCTGCGGCAATGTCGCGCCGGAGGTCCTTCATGGCTGACATTCGTACCGCACGGTCTGCGTCTCTATCCCGCCTTTGCGCCTGGCGACGATGGATTGCGACTTCACGCCGGCCAGTGTCTTGCTCAGGCTGGCAATGTTCTGCGAAAAGAACTGCGGCGTGCGATCTTCGTAATTCCCAGCATTATTCCGGCTGGGGCGGTCGATGAGCGAGAAAAGCTGGTAGAAATTCTGCCGCTCGTGGCTATGATCAAACCGGGCGTAGTAGATAGCGGCTTCGGCCGTCACCGGTTGGGAGACCCTCCCGAGGACGGTCACCAGCATTTCAGGATCGTCGCTGACAAACAGGTACTTCCCTCTTACCCCGACTGCAATTCGGGCCAGCCCGTCCAACTCGGAGTAACTCTGCGCTCCCGTCCCTGACTTCTTCCACGCGGCTCCGATGTTGGAAGCTGTAAGTCCGGGCGATAACGCGCGCTGAATGGCCTGCTGCACGGCCGGTTCCGGCCAGTCCGTTGCGCCCAGCAGCACGATCGTGGAGTGCAGCCGGACGAATACGCCATCGTCGGAGGTCTGGGACCGGTGCAGTTGAAGGGCGGCGCGGATGTTTGCCTTCTTGAGCAACTCCCGTAACG